>CBDCRF010000007.1:15000-22505 GCA_965220895.1 Gammaproteobacteria bacterium | reverse complement strand
CCTGGTGGAAGGGAGGTTCGCGTGAACGTGTGACCGAAACCCTGATGCGGGGACCTCTTCACGGGGCCCTCGAGGGGCGAACGTGAGCCTGGCGGTGTGACATGGGGTAACCACTCCCCACTGTCCCCCGGCCGTGGCAGGGTGCTGCAGCACTTGTAGGGAAGGATGGAGCTTCGAACCAAGCCTCCGCTGCTGGGGGAAGACCTGGCGGAAGGGAGTAGTAGTAGTAGGTTGTGACTGAACCCTGACGTGTGGGGACTAACGGGGCGGTCAAGGCAGGAACAGTCGAGCCGGGCGGAGATGACACGGGGCATCCTCCCTTTGTGTCCCCCGGCCGTGGCAGGGTGCTGCAGCACTTGTAGGGAAGGATGGAGCTTCGAACCAAGCCTCCGCTGCTGGGGGAAGCCTCCTCGGACCCACACTCCAACCTGTGCTGCAACCATGTCGCCACGTGCTGGCATGCCGTGTGCCGTTCCATACCTTGATGCCCCGGGTGGATCCTGCGGAAGGGACCAAGTTGAGCCAACCCTGGAGACGGGACGGGACGTGAAGCCTCCGTAGGGAACACGCGTGCACGCTGTGTGATGTGGGGTAACCACTCCTCACTGTCCCCTGGCCTCCCCTAGGCAGGGTGCTGCAGCACTTGTAGGGAATGATGGAGCCTCAAACCAAGCCCGAACCCCGAGGTAGGGTCAAGGACGGGCCCGAGAAAGGGAACGTGAGCTGGGAGAGGCATCCTCGGACCCACACACCCACCTGTGCTGCAACCATGTGCCCTTACGTCGGGATGGCGTGCGCCTTGTTCTGCTCCGAGGAGTCACGTCCGGGGACTCGTCGCAGGGCCTCCGAGCCAGTTCCTCACGGGGGACTCTGGGGGAACGATAAGGTGTGGCAGGCGGATGGGACCCTCGGGTCCCTCCCCACCGTACTGGCCGGCGGAGGGTGCTGCAGGCTTGTAGGGAATGACGGAACCTCAAACCATGCCCTGGCTACGCTGTCTGACCCGGTGTGGCCTTGCCCTGAGGGCCCCTCGTGGGTCTTCTTGGTGACGCCCTTGTCAAGATGCTTGCATCGCGACTCGCGGGCCCTTGCGGTCCAGCACCACGGGAGAGTAAATGCGCGACAAGGCCGCATGGCTCTCTACTACCGGCTGCTTATCCAAGGGAATGGGAAGGCGAACCCACGGAAGTACCTTGTGATGGTGTGGCAACGGCTCTGGAGGCCATGTGCGCGCCCCACATGCATGTTGTGGAACCGCGTGAACAACCAAGTCGGCAGCTATAGCCTCGTAGCGGGGAGAGGTGTCCTCGGACCCACACTCCACCTGTCCTGCAACCACGTGCCGAGCTGGGCCACATGTTCTTAAAAGCCCATGACACATGCTACCTGTGTTGAATCTGGCGAGGGGGAGACCCTGGACCGAGGTGAAGCCTGTACGCAGGGGTTATCCTCGAGGGGCACACTCCCAGGCTGTATGGCCTGGACTCCGGGTGTTGCTGCTGCGGGGTAAAGGATGAGCTGCGTGGACGCCCCGGATGTGATGTCCATCCGTAGTGGCAGGGGGAGCGCAGCCGCCTGGGCATCAGGGAAACGGGCCAGGTGCGGTAGGCCCGAAGTACCTGTGGAAGCATTCCCGAACATTGAGACCTTCACGAGAAGGCTCGCCGCTCTCCCGGGGTGGAGACGGCAGTGTGACCGAAAGCGCTGTGGGTGTGACCGAGGGCCCCCTGTGCTTCTAGCGAGGCTGCTGGAAGGGGGCCCGCAGGTGTGCGAAGGGGAGAAAAACATAAGCCTACCTAGGGGGCTTAAGGGGTCGGCAGACTGGCTCAGGGTGAGGGGCAGCACCCTGGAAAGGTGACGGAACAGCCATGTCTTGACCACCCAGGCAAAGATACAAGGGTCGGCAGACAGGCTCAGGGTGAGGGGGACACCCTGGAAAGGTGACGGAACAGCCATGTCTTGACCACCCAGGCAAAGTTACAAGGGTCGGCAGACCTGGCCAAGGGTGAGGGACTGCACCCTGGAAAGGTGACGGAACGGCCTTGTCTTGACCACCCAGGCAAAGTTACATACATATGCTTGTCGTTGCAAGGAGACCACCTGCATGTATGATGCAGCATGACAGGGGCTCCTAGCCAGTAAAAAGGGGCTGGCACGTGTCTGAGAGAGCCTACGGGCCAAGAAGGGATGCCGCAAATCGGTTCGTTTTTAGGCATGCCCTAGCGTGTTAAAAAGGGAAGTTTGACAAAGAGCACAAAGATGCAGCCTAGCAGCCGGGCTGGCATCAATGCAAGGTGGCTGACCACCCCTTGCCCAAGGGCTGCCTAGGAGCAAAAGACTATATGCACCGATTCCATTTGGCAGAGGGGCTCAGCTCTGCACTCCAACGCAGTCACGGTTGGTGAACCGGCCACTGGCTTTGCCAGGGTTACGAGGAGACTTACAACCGGGCTTGGACGAGAGTGCACCTGGCTCTAATGCCGTGTTGGAAAGGTGCTAGCCCTTGGGGCTAGGAGAGGGACTTCTTGCCCGGCGGGTGAGGAGATGCAGACCGGAACGCACCGGAACGGTGGACCCCCGGCAGGCTGGGCCGTCCGTTACCATAAAGTCTCCCCTTCGGGGGATTCCAACATGGGTCCGGGCCCAGGTGCTGTATCCCAGAGAAGGTGCCTGAAGGAGCACTGCCCTCTCTCCGAAACCCTGGGGGAAATATTTGTATGGTTGGATTGAGAGTGCTCAAAGCAAGAACACACGCAATTGTATATTTCGATACCAAGACACGAGGGTAACGCAATGCAAGCAAGGCCAAAGATGCCTGTAGTAACGATGCCTATAGTAACGATGCCATGAAGAAATTCTCCAAGGTGCACGCCCCGACGCACACCTAGCGGGCTTGAACGGACAGTGGTGGCCTGGGCCGGTTCTCGGTTCGGGCTGCCCCTGCCTCGCACTGAAGCGAAAGACGGGGAGGGCCCGAGGCCTCCACATGTGCTGAGTCGTAGGTGCCTTGCACGGCCAGCACTCTGGTTGATCCTGCCAGTAGTCATATGCTTGTCTCAAAGATTAAGCCATGCATGTGTAAGTACAAGCCTGTACACGGTGAAACTGCGAACGGCTCATTAAATCAGTTGTGGTTCCTTAGATCGTTGCCCACGGCAGTTAGGATAACTGTGGCAATTCTAGAGCTAATACATGCACAAAAGCCCCGATCTGCGGAAAGGGGCGCAGTTATTAGACCAAGACCAATGCCAGCTCCCTTGAGGACTGGCTCCAGTCGTGGTGACTCTGGGTAACCTGGGCTGATCGCACGGTCCTCGCACCGGTGACGTATCTTTCAAATGTCTGCCCCATCAAATGGCGAAGGGGGTCGATATGCCTCCCTTGTTGGTGACGGGTGACGGGGAATCAGGGTTCGATTCCGGAGAGGGAGCATGAGAAATGGCTACCACATCCAAGGAAGGCAGCAGGCGCGCAAATTACCCACTCCTGACACGGGGAGGTAGTGACGAAAAATACTCATGCGGGACTCCATCGAGGCTCCGTAATGGGAATGAGTGCACTTTAAATCCTTTTCTGAGGATCTATTAGAGGGCAAGTCTGGTGCCAGCAGCCGCGGTAATTCCAGCTCTAATAGCGTATATTAAAGTTGTTGCAGTTAAAACGCTCGTAGTTGGATCTATGGACGCCCTTGGCTGTCGCGACGGGAAGTGCCTAAGAGCGCCTGCGTGTACGGACCCTGGGGTCCTTTCTGGCGAGGGGGCTGCTAGTGTAGCGGCCCTGCGTGAGCAGTGCCCGGTGCCCTTAGCTGGGTGGCCGGGGGCACTCGCCTCGTTTACTTTGAGAAAATTAGAGTGTTCATAGCAGGCTGAAGCTGGCCTGAATACTGCAGCATGGAATAATGGAATAGGACCTCGGTTCTATTTTGTTGGTCTCTAGAAACCCCGAGGTAATGATTAAGAGGGACAAACGGGGGCAATCGTACTGGGGCGTGAGAGGTGAAATTCAAGGACCGCCCCAAGACGAACAACTGCGAAAGCATTTGCCAAGAATGTTTTCATTAATCAAGAACGAAAGTCAGAGGTTCGAAGACGATCAGATACCGTCCTAGTTCTGACCTTAAACGATGCCAACTAGCCATCTGGCAGTGATGACAAGTTATTTCGCCAAGGTCCTGCCGGGCAGCTTCCGGGAAACCAAAGTCTTTGGGTTCTGGGGGAAGTATGGTTGCAAAGCTGAAACTTAAAGGAATTGACGGAAGGGCACCACCAGGAGTGGAGCCTGCGGCTTAATTTGACTCAACACGGGGAAACTCACCCGGCCCGGACACTGTAAGGATTGACAGGTTGAGAGCTCTTTCTTGATTCGGTGGATGGTGGTGCATGGCCGTTCTTAGTTGGTGGAGCGATTTGTCTGGTTAATTCCGATAACGAACGAGACTCTAGCCTATTAAATAGCACCCCGGTCGGTGAATCGCCAGGCAATTTTCAGTGCTTCTTAGAGGGATCAGCGGCGCTCAGCCGCAGGAGAGAGAGCAATAACAGGTCTGTGATGCCCTTCGATGTTCGGGGCCGCACGCGCGCTACACTGACAGAGTCAATGGGCCTAGTACCTATTGGAGACGGTCGGTTAACCCGACAGAATCTCTGTCGTGCTAGGGACTGGGGTTTGGAATTATCCCCCATGAACGAGGAATTCCCAGTAAGTGCGAGTCACTAGCTTGCGTTGATTACGTCCCTGCCCTTTGTACACACCGCCCGTCGCTACTACCGATGAATGGTTTAGTGAGTGCTTTGGACGTCCCCCGGGCTGGACAGCTCACGCTGCCAGTCGCAGGCGTGCAGACGAAAGAAGTACGAATTTGATCATTTAGAGGAAGTAAAAGTCGTAACAAGGTTTCCGTAGGTGAACCTGCGGAAGGATCATTATCCATCGAAGGGACAACCTTTGTGTCTGCGTGCCAAAGCTGGACACCCCTCGGTCAGGGAACGGCAGGGCTGGTCCTTCCGGCCCCGGGGCCCTGACCCCCGAGAGGAGGCAGAGCGATCATGCCTGGACTTGGGACCTCGAACGAGGGGACAGGACACTGCCGCGAGGCAGGACCTGACCCCCGGGGAGCAGAGAAGGCTGTCTCTCCTGAGTACCGGACAAGCACGGCAAGGGACGTGGTGGACCCCTCTGCCTGCAAGGGGCTAAGGTCCTGGCTGAACACAGTGCCTGCGGCCTTCTCGTAACTTGCCAAGCCCCATCGAATGAGGGGACAGGGGACACTGCTGTGAGGCAGGACCTGCTGACCCCCGGGGAGCAGATACGGCTGTCTCTCCTGAGTACCGGACAAGCACGGCAAGGGACGTGGTGCACCCCTCTGCCGCTAAGGGGCTAAGGTCCTGGCTGAACACAGTGCCTGTGGCCTTCTCGTAACATGCTAAGCCCCATCGAATAAGGGTAACGCGAAAGATGGTTGACACACTTGCCCCGTCAGGGGGCCATGCCAAGCCAGTGCTAACAAAGTGAAGCGCACGGCACTACACTGCTTGGCTACCCCTGATGTGGGCTCCGGCGCAGAGACAAACGCGAAAGATGGTGAACACACTTGCCCCGTCAGGGGGCCATGCCAAGCCAGTGGCTAACAAAGTGAAGCGCACGGCACTGCACTGCTTGGCTACCCCCGACGTGGGCTCCGGCGCAGAGACAAACGCGAAAGATGGTGAACACACTTGCCCCGTCGGGGGGCCATGCCAAGCCAGTGGCTAACAGAGTGAAGCGCACGGCACTGCACTGCTTGGCTACCCCTGATGTGGGCTCCGGCGCAGAGACAAACGAAGCGCGAATATTTTCATTCACGGGGGTGTCTAGGCCCAGGCGTTATCAGTGTCCTGGGTGAGAGCGCCTTTTAGAGCTTGGGGCGTGAGGCTTAAAGAGCCGGCCGGGCAGGCTGGCCGCCCCCCGTACGTAACCCCCCTACCAAAACACTACCGTGTTCCTTTTACCGAGGTGAACGGTGAAACCCCTTCAAGTACTGCTCGTGGGCTAATAGGGGGAAGCCTGCGTGCGGTGCGGGGACACGCCTTCCCTCGGGCGGAGAAGCATCGCATTTGCCCTGGGTGCCTTAAGGGCCGAGCTCTCCGAGAAACCAAACGTATCTTAGCGGTGGATCACTTGGCTCGTGCGTCGATGAAGAGCGCAGCTAGCTGCGATACTTAATGTGAATTGCAGGACACATTGAACATCGACACCTTGAACGCAAATTGCGGCCTCGGGGGGCAACCCGGGGCCACGCCTGTCTCAGAGTCGGGAGAAAACCAATCGCAGTGGTGCCTTGCCTGCGCACTGGGTGTCCGAGCTCCAGAACCCCCCAAGAGATTGGGGATGGAGAGTAACTCTGTCGCCCGAAGGAAAGACTATCGCTGCCGGAGCAGTAGTCCCCTCGGTAGGAGGTGCCTTTCCCTACCGCCTACGTGTTGACAAACCTCTGCCCGCATTGCTCGTAAGGGTTGCTGCACTGGCACGACTGGACGGCTTGCATGTGCTGCCTTACACTCCAAGCTTGTCCAGCCGAGTCGCAGACTGCCTCAGCCGTGGCATGCGGTAGCGGAGGGTAGGTAAGAATTTATTGGGGGAGAGATCTGCCCGGGCGAAACGAAGTGCGGCACGCTTATCTTCCAACCTGGCCTGAGATCAGACGGGACTACCCGCTGAATTTAAGCATATTAGTAAGCGGAGGAAAAGAAACTAACCAGGATTCCCCTAGTAACGGCGAGTGAACAGGGAAGAGCCCAGCACCGAATCCCCCGGCCCATAGCGGTCGACGGGACCTGTGGTGTGTGGGACCGTATCTTGGGGTGAATGGCTGGCGACTAAGTTCTCTCGAACGGGGCTGACCCTCAGGGGGTGATAGGCCCATGTGTCGCAGTGGTCACCGCTCCTCGTGCGCGTCCCTGGAGTCGGGTTGCTTGGTAATGCAGTCCAAAGGGGGTGGTATACTCCATCTAAGGCTAAATATGAGCACGAGACCGATAGCGAACAAGTACCGTGAGGGAAAGTTGAAAAGCACTTTGAAGAGAGAGTTCAAGAGTACGTGAAACCGTATAGATTGCAAACGGATGGGACCACAAAGTCTCCCACTGGTATTCAGCCGGTGTCCGTGGGGACCACTACGGCAGGTGCTCGCTGGACGGGTGAAGGCCCGCCGCTGCCGTACTTGTGCGTGTCCCGCGGCCCGGTGCACTTTCTGGTGGGAGAGCGCCACGACCTGCTCCCGGGCCTGGAAAAGCCCCTGTGGAAGGTGCCTGCCCCCGTTGGCCTCCGCGCCAGGGGATGGCCTTAGCAGACACAGGAGGTGCTACATGGCTCGCTGGGGCAGAGGAGTGCCCGCGTTGTGCCGGCCAGTGAGGAACCCCCGGTCAGTTGGCTTTAAAGACTGGGGGGGAGCACTCCTCGACCACCTTGTCCTGGCGGGGAGCGGTCCCTGCGAGGAACCCCTTTGGGGGAGCGGGGAGACCGCGACG
>CBDCRF010000007.1:0-10000 GCA_965220895.1 Gammaproteobacteria bacterium | reverse complement strand
GCGGCCACCGCGGGCACTCACGAGCAGCCTCCCCCGACCACCGCGGGCAGTCACGAGCAGGCTCGAGGGGGTCTGCCGCGACGTTCCCCGGGGGTGACGTGGCCCACAGTGACCGTGCGAGCAGCCTCCCGTGACACCACCGGCCCTGCCCCTGCACCCTCGAGGGGGTCTGCCGCGCTGTTCCCCGGGCCGTACCTGGCCTGCCGCGGCCACCGCGGGCAGTCACGAGCAGCCTCCCCTGACACCACCGGCCCTGCCCCTGCCTGCTCGAGGGGGTCTGCCGCGGTGTTCCCCGGGGCCTGTACTTGGCCTGCCGCCGCCACCGCGGGCACTCACGAGCAGGCTCGAGGGGGTCTGCCGCGATGTTCCCCGGGCTGTACCTGGCCTACCGTGATGCTACGAGCAGCCTCCTCCTCCTCCTCCTCCCCTGGTCACCACAACCACCAGCCCTGCCCCTGCCTGCTCGAGAGACCCCCTTTTCATTTAAAGTCCCAAGGGGGTTGAGACAAGCAGGCGAGCAGCCAGCTTCCCCCACGGAAGGGGCCTCGTCCGCGGCCGATGTACTCCGAGACGTGATTTGGCACATTTTGCTCCGGCCGGCGCTGCTTCGAGAGGGGTGGGGGTACAGACCTGCCGTCTTCGGGGGAGGTGGGCCTCGGTCTGGGGAAGGTCCCCCGCGAGTTTGGTCCAGATCCCACCAAGCTTTCTGGTGGCTACCCCTGGGGTGTCTGTTCCCAGGGGGAGTTGACGTGATTTGGCACATTTACTCCGGGCTGCAGTGCTCGGAGGGGGAGGGTGGCATCCACCTGCCGTCTTCACGGCACACCTCCCCACACCCCTGCCCACCTGCAAAAAAATTTTGGCGCAGATCGGAGCACTTTTTTTTTTCGAGGGGTCTCTTCCCCGGGGGCCTCGTGGCCAGCCTCCCCCAGGTTTGTGAGCTCGAACCTGGGGAGGCCCTATCTCCTGCACCCCTTGCGGCAGGGACCTGCCGTCTTCAGTTCCGAGGTGGGGAACATGTCCCCGTCACCTCCCCGAGAGGGCGAACCCCTGCCTCGAGTTTGATTTTTCGAGGGGAAGTGGGACTAGGGGCCACGCAGCAGCCTCTCCCCAGGGCTCGCGAGGGCGGTGAATCCACGGAGGGACCCGTGATGATGCATCACTGACTTTTTCTGTCAAAGTGCCAAGGGGGTTGAGACAAGCAGGCGAGCAGCCATCTCCCCCGCGGACGGGGCCTCGTCCACGGCCGGCGGCTCCGAGACGTGATTTGGCACATTTTACTCCGGCGAGCGCTTCTCTGCGGGGGGTGGAGGTCCACACCTGCCGTCTTCGGGGGAGGTGGGCCTCGGTCTGGGGAAGGTCCCCTGCGAGTTTGGTCCAGATCCCACCAAGCTTTCTGGTGGCTACCCCTGGGGTGTCTGTTCCCCAGGGGGAGTTGACGTGATTTGGCACATTTGCTCCGGGCCGCGGCGCTCGGAGGGTGATGCCCGGATCCACCTGCCGTCTTCGCGGCACACCTCCCCACATCCCTGCCCACCTGCAAAAAATTTTGGCGCAGATCGGAGCACTTTTTTTTTTCGAGGGGTCTCTTCCCCGGGGGCCTCGCGGCCAGCCTCCCCCAGGTTCGCCTGGGCGGTGCTGGGGAGGCTGCATCTCCTGCACCCCTCGAGCGAGGGACCCGAGGTCTTCAGTTCCGAGGTGGGGAACATGTCCCCGTCACCTCCCCAAGAGGGCGGACCCCTGCCTCGAGTTTGATTTTTCGAGGGGAACTGGGACTAGGGGCCTCGCAGCAGCCTCCCCCAGGGTCGGCGAGGGCGGCGAATCCACGGAGGCCCCCGGTGGTGATGATGGTTAGGCTCCTATCCATCATCACTGACTTTTTCTGACAAAGTGCCAAGGGGGTTGAGACAAGCAGGCGAGCAGCCATCTCCCCCGCGGACGGGGCCTCGTCCACGGCCGGCGGCTCCGAGACGTGATTTGGCACATTTTACTCCGGCGCGCGCTTCTCTGCGGGGGGTGGAGGTCCACACCTGCCGTCTTCAGGGGAGGTGGGCCTCGGTCTGGGGAAGGTCCCCTGCGAGTTTGGTCCAGATCCCACCAAGCTTTCTGGTGGCTACCCCTGGGGTGTCTGTTCTCAGGGGAAGTTGACGTGATTTGGCACATTTACTCCGGGCTGCAGTGCTCGGAGGGGGAGGGTGCAATCCACCTGCCGTCTTCGCGGCACACCTCCCCACACCCCTGCCAAGATGCCCACCGAGTTTGGTAAGATCCGAGAACTTTTTTTTTTCGAGGGGTGTTTTGCCCAGGGGCCTCGCGGCAGCCTCCCCCAGGTTTTTGAGCTCGAACCTGGGGAGGCCCTATCTCCCGCACCCCTCGAGCGAGGGGTATGCCGTCTTCAGTTCCGAGGTGGGGAACATGTCCCCGTCACCTCCCCAAGAGGGCGGACCCCTGCCTCGAGTTTGATTTTTCGAGGGGAAGTCGGGACCAGGGGCCTGGCGGCAGACTCCCCCCAGGGTCGGCGAGGGCGGCGAATCCACGGAGGCCCCCGGTGGTGATGATGGTTAGGGTTTTTTTCATAGATATCATGTTTGAGCAGCACACCCTCCATGGAGACCCGGGGGCCTGGCGGCAACCTGCCCCCAGGGTCGGCGAGGGCGGTGAATCCACGGAGGCCCCCGGTGATGATGGTTAGGGTTTTTTTCATGGATATCATGTTTGAGCAGCACACCCTCCATGGAGCCTGCCGCCGACGAGGCACCTTCCCTGGGGGAGGTGGCCGCAAGCCCCCTTCTCTGAAGTCCCCTCGAACTCTGTTATTGCTCTGACTCCTGCGGGCAAGGCCGCCACTCTCCTGGCGCTTTCTTTGCGCCTCAGTAGCTCCCTCGCGGGTGGGGGTGGGGGGTCGCCGTTCGCTGGGGAGGTAGAGGACACCTCCCCCCACGAGACTGTCCGGGCGCGTCGGTGATGCACCCCAGGGGAGGGGCGCAGGGAGCCCCCGGAAAGAGGCACCAGAATCCCACTAAATCTCCCCATTGACTTCAATGGGGAACTGACTTTGCCTCCTTTGACCTTGAATAACTCCTCGCCAGAGCGAGATATCTTGACGATTCCACTTGGAGGTTGTAGCCGGGAGCGTCCCGGACGCGTCCATGTATGATACGGGGGGGTGCCACCACTCCCCGGGGGGTGGGAGCGCTGCGATTCCAAAAGTTGCAAAGTTGGAGTTTGGTGGCAGATCAGAGGGTCTTAAGGGATTATCCCCTAAGACCCATCTGAAGCAGAACTGAGTTCCCAAATCAGTAACTCTGGATCCGCTCGGTCAATCTCCTCGAAAATCGCAGGGAGGGTGGGGGAGGGAGTCCTCGACGTGCCCTGTGAAGGGCGTTGAGGTACGAGGTCCGGGGGCCGAGTTATAGGGCCCCAAAGAAATCGCCGCTAACCCTAACTTTCCCGCGCTCAGAGAAAAAAAGGCGGGAAACGCGCCACGGCCGCGCCGTCGCTCCGATCGACTCGCCGTTCGGCACGATTGTGCATCCAGGTAGTGGGCCACACATACTGGGAGCTGGAAGGGGTACACCGTCCGGCCTCTGCGTGGTGGGCCCCCGAAGGGTCAAAACGGGGCCAAAAACGGGGGTTCGGCCGTTCGCACCAATGCCACGTGTTGGCTTTTGGAGGTAACGACTCGCCCTTCCAGATCTCGGCTGGGGGGACCCCTGGGGAGGTGCTCTGGGAAGGGATTCAAAATCGCACGGCTGGTCCCCGAGCAGTGGGCCCCCGAAGTTAACCCCAAGTTGGACTTTTCAGAAAGTGGCCAGAGTGGGGGTTAGGGTTAGCTCAGGAGGTGGGGAAGGACTGCAGCCAGGAACTTGTCCCCGTGCAGGCAGCAAGGGGGTGTCAGTCCCCACTGTGGGCTGCGACGGCGAGTCGTTCGCACGAATACATCTACCTAACCCTAGGGTGCATGTGCTAACCCTAACCCCCTCCAAACTGGGTTAGGGTTAGCACTCGTGCCCCCGGATGACCACTCGGCCTGGGGAGCAGGCACTCCTCCTTTCAACACAGTGTGGGGGCACACTGGCTCCGGCCTCACAAGAGGTGGCATCCCCGCCCCACACCCGTGGCCGGAGATATGGGGGGAGGAGCGCCCGTTTTTCGCCCCTCTGATGGGCCCCCTGTTCGGGCCCCCGGGGCTCCCTGGCTGGGGCCACCACCGACTCGGGGTCACCTGGGCCAGACAGGGGAAGGGTGGGACAACACTCCCCGGCGAGCACAACTGGCTACCTCCGCCGGTCTTGCTGTGGTGAGCCCCCGAAATTTGGCGACGTTTGCCCGCAGGAGTCAGAGCAATAACATTGAAAAGGCAATGACCCCCCCTGTACAAACCCTCTCTCAACTCCCTGGATACTTGGGCTATCTCTTCCCGGTTTTCGCGGGAGTGTGGGGGAGATGTGAGGCCACTCCGGGCAGGTGACCGTTTGGGTGGCGCACGAGGGGCCTGGCCGGGAGGCAGCCCCGAGTGACTTTGCCCCCCGGAAAAAGACCCCCACTCTCGACTTTGGCCCCTCACCCTGCCCCGGGTACCCATACCCCACCAAGATTGTCTCTTGCCTGGGGTGCCCTGACATGTCCCCTACCAGGTGCAAGAGACCGCGCGTCTCTGTCACGTCGTGGGGCCGCACGATGAGAGGGTGAAGTAGGTCCCCGTCAGTCAAAAACTCTGGACTTTGACTCTGGGCCAGCCAGGGCCCAGGGGGCAGGAAGGGCCGCTGTTCCGAGCTCCCCCCAGCACACCCTCACTGTCTGGGCAGGTGTCCGCCCCGGCCCCCTCCCTTCACTTTTCAGGGGGAAAGGAGCCGAATCCCCCCAGTGTCGGAGCCGCCGGCCGCCGACGAGGCCCCTTCCCTGGGGGAGCTGGCTGCTCGCCTGCTTGTCTCAACCTTCCCCTGAAAAACGAAGGTTGGCGGATCGGTTCGAAACTCACAGGGGACCTTGCCCGTGGGTAGGACATCACCCCCTGAAGACGGCAGGTCCATGCCCCCATCCCCCTGGAAGCAGCGCTGCCCGGAGTAAATGTGCCAAATCACGTCACCCGGAGCCGCCGGCCGCCGACGAGGCCCCTTCCCTGGGGGGAGATGGCTGCTCGCCTGCTTGTCTCAACCTTCCCCTGAAAAACGAAGGTTGGCGGATCGGTTCGAAACTCACAGGGGACCTTGGCCATGGGTAGGACATCACCCCCTGAAGACGGCAGGTCCATGCCCCCAACCCCCTGGAAGCAGTGCTGCCCCAAAGTCAGTTTCCCCTCCATGGGGATCTACGCTGCCGTGACTGGATATCTACTGAAAAACGAAGGTTGGCCGATCCACTCGAAACTCACAGGGGACCTTGGCCATGGGTAGGGCATCACCCCCTGAAGACGGCAGGCCCACACCCCCACCCCCCTGGGAGCTGCGCTGTCTCGACTCATTTTCCCCTGAAAAACGAAGGTTGGCCGATTCACCCGAAACTCACAGGGGACCTTGGCCGTGGTGAGGACATCACCCCCTGAAGACGGCAGGTCCATCCCCGCAACTCCCTGGAAGCAGCGCTGCCCGGAGTAAATGTGCCAAATCACGTCCGGAGCCGCCGGCGGCCGACGACGCACCGTCCTCGGCAGGCGAGGGCAGCTAGCCTGCTTGTCTCAACCTTCCCCTGAAAACTGAAGGTTGGCCGATCCATTCGAAACTCACAGGGGACCTTGGCCATGGGTAGGGCATCACCCCCTGAAGACGGCAGGCCCACACCCCCAACCCCCTGGGAGCTGCGCTGCGATGAATGACTCCCCCTCCATGGGGGTCTACGCTGCCGTGACTGAAAATCTACTGAAAAACGAAGGTTGGCCGATCCGCTCGAAACTCACAGGGGACCTTGGGCATGGGTAGGGCATCACCCCCTGAAGACGGCAAACCCACACCCCCAACCCCCTGGGAGCTGCGCTGCGATGAATGACTTCCCCCTCCATGGGGGTCTACGCTGCTGTGACTGAAAATCTACTGAAAAACCAAGGTTGGCCGATCCGCTCGAAACTCACAGGGGACCTTGGGCATGGGTAGGGCATCACCCCCTGAAGACGGCAGGTCCACACCCCCAACCCCCTGGGAGCTGCGCTGCGATGAATGACTTCCCCCTCCATGGGGGTCTACGCTGCCGTGACTGGATATCTACTGAAAAACAAAGGTTGGCCGATCGGCTCGAAACTCACAGGGGACCTTGGCCATGGGTAGGGCATCACCCCCTGAAGACGGCAGGCCCACACCCCCAACCCCCTGGGAGCTGCGCTGGCTCGACTCATTTTCCCCTGAAAAACGAAGGTTGGCCGATCCGCTCGAAACTCACTGGGGACCTGGGGGATGATGAGGGAAGCATCCCCTGAAGACGGCAGGTCCATCCCCGCAACCCCCTGGAAGCAGCGCTGCCCCGAGTAAATGTGCCAAATCACGTCCGGAGCCGCCGGCGGCCGACGATGCACCGTCCTCGGCAGGCGAGGGCTGCTAGCCTGCTTGTCTCAACCTTCCCCTGAAAACTGAAGGTTGGCCGATCCATTCGAAACTCACAGGGGATCTTGGCCATGGGTAGGACATCAGCCCCTGAAGACGGCAGGCCCACACCCCCAACCCCCTGGGAGCTGCACTGTCTCGACTCATTTTCCCCTGAAAAACGAAGGTTGGCCGATTCGCTCGAAACTCACTGGGGACCTCTGCCAGGGTGAGGGCATCACCCCCTGAAGACCGCAGGTCCATCCCCACAACTGCCTGGAAGCAGCGCTGCCCGGAGTAAATGTGCCAAATCACGTCCGGAGCCGCCGGCCGCTGACGAGGCCCCTTCCCTGGGGGAAGGTGGCTGCGAGGCCCCTTGTCTCAACCTCCCCTGAAAAATGAAGGTTGGCCGATCGGCTCGAAACTCACAGGGGACCTTGGCCATGGGTAGGGCATCACCCCCTGAAGACGGCAGGCCCACACCCCCAACCCCCTAGGAGCTGGGCTGCCTCGACTCATTTTCCCCTGAAAAATGAAGGTTGGCCGATTCGCTCGAAACTCACTGGGGACCTCGGCCAGGGTGAGGACATCACCCCCTGAAGACGGCAGGTCCATACCCCAAGCCCCCTGGAAGCTGCGCTGCCCGGAGTAAATGTGCCAAATCACGTCCGGAGCCGCCGGCCGCTGACGACCCACCGTCCTCGGCAGGCGAGGGCTGCCAGGCCCCTTGTCTCAACTTTCCCCTGAAAAATAAAGGTTGGCCGATCCATTCGAAACTCACAGGGGACCTTGCCCATGGTGAGGGCATCACCCCCTGAAGACGGCAGGCCCACACCCCCAACCCCCTGGGAGCTGCGCTGGCTCGACTCATTTTCCCCTGAAAAACGAAGGTTGGCCGATTCGCTCGAAACTCACTGGGGACCTCTGCCAGGGTGAGGACATCATCCCCTGAAGACGGCAGGTCCACACCTGCAACCCCCTTGAAGCAGTGCTGCCCGGAGCAAATGTGCCAAATCACGTCCGGAGCCGCCGGCCGCTGACGACCCACCATCCCTGGGGGAAGGTGGCTGCTCGCCTGCTTGTCTCAACCTCCCCTGAAAAATGAAGGTTGGCCGATCGGCTCGAAACTCACAGGGGACCTTGGCCATGGGTAGGGCATCACCCCCTGAAGACGGCAGCTCCATACCCCCACCCCCCTGGAAGCTGCGGGGCCTCGACTCATTTTCCCCTGAAAAACGAAGGTTGGCCGATTCGCCCGAAACTCACTGGGGACCTGGGCCAGGGTGAGGGTAACCTCCCCTGAAGACGGCAGGTCCATACCTGCAACCCCCTTGAAGCAGTGCTGCCCGGAGCAAATGTGCCAAATCACGTCCGGAGCCGCCGGCCGCTGACGACCCACCGTCCCTGGGGGAAAGTGGCTGCTCGCCTGCTTGTCTCAACCTCCCCTGAAAATTTTTTTTTTAAAAAAAATATTGCAGGGGCATTCCATTGTCAAATACCCTGCTCGCCCCTGGGGGAGGTGCACTTCTCAAGCCCCTTCCCCCCTGATCACCCTCGAGGGGGGTTGAGACAAGGGGGCTAGCAGCGGGCCCTGGGGGCAAGGGTGGCCCGTCCCTGGGGAAGCAAGCCGCGCCGCCCCTGGTGTACTCCCTACCCCCTGTATGAGTACACCATGAAGGGGTGGTGGGATGTCGATGCCCTTCGGCATGGGCATGCCCGGGGTGTGTCTGGGGTGGGCCGCGAAGACGGCTTGTTGATATCACCCCCCACCCCCAAGATACAGGCTTGCGAGTAAATGTGCCAAATCACGTCAGGGAAGTTGAGACAAGCAGGCGAGCAGCGCTGGCGGCCCAGGACGAGGGGTCGTCGACCGCAGGCGGCTCCGACTTAACCGCCTCGAACCCTGTTTCTTCAGAATGAACTTACTGTGTATATTCACCTTAAGGGACGGTGCCGAGTCTATATATAGGGGGGGGTCAGTCAAGAAATCTGGTTCAGGGGTGACTGAAAATAATATTAGGGCTGAATGAACAGTTGGCCGTCAGTCACTGCAGGATCTGGGCCAGGTTGGACCCCTGCTCGGTGTTCAAGGGAAAATGCTCCAGAAAGGCAGGAATGTATCCACACAGGAGCAGGCGAGGGGTGCCAGCTGCGTGGCAGTCTGGGGGACGCTGCGGGTTCAGCGGGGGTGACGCGAGCCCTGTCAGTAGTGCCCCTGGGAGCGCGACCCAGGTTCGGCAGGGGAGGGCAGCCAGCTGCTGCCAGCTACCCTGTCCGCTTCCTGGCGAGTGCCCCGTTGCAGTCCACGCGTTGCTGGCCGCAACCCCCTCGCCCACCCTTGAGGGGTGGCTGCCCGGGCCTGACGTACCCGGGGCATGCCCCACACCTGTACCACTGCTGCCGCGGGGGTGGTGCCATTAACCCCTGCCCGAATGGTAACGATGGGCAGCTGGCAGGTGGAATGCCTCGTCCCCGGCCAGACGAGAGCGAGGGAGAGAGAAAAACCGAATGCACGTAGGTTGGGGGGCAGGTGCCGGGTAGGCCTGCCCCATGCTTGGCTAGGGCGCTAGGGGGCTGCAGGCAAGGGCCCCCGTAGCTGTCCAGCAGTGACCGCATCATGGCCTGAGCTGCTGCCGCGGGGGACGGTGCCATTCGTCCCGTGAGGTGCCTAGGGCAGCCGGGCATCACGGCTCGACGCTGGGTGAGAGGGTGGCGTGTACCCCTCGGGCAACGAGGGGGCAGGCGCGATGACGCCCAGGCGGGTGCTGCCGGTCCCACCGCCGGCTGGCCCTGCCTGCGGCAGAGGGAGCGACCTGCCCGGATTGACCCGGGGGCGAGGCTGCCGCTGAAGCCTCCCAGGTGTCCAGGCCACGCTGGACACGCACGTAGCTACTGCTGCCGTGGGGGTGTTGCCATTGCCCCTGTGCCGCTGCGTGCGCCAACCGAGCATCTCCCTCGCAATCGGTGGACGAGGGCCCCTCGACGGGTGCTAGTGAAAACCTGCACCCTCGATCGGACCCGTTACCGAGCGCTGGGATCGATGGGTTGGTGAGGATGCGTCCTCTTACGTTGGGGCTGCCCGAGCGATGCCCATCGCTGGAGGGTGAAAGCTTGGGCAAGGGCATCCTCGGGGGAGATGCGCGGGAGGGCCGACCGCTATCTCTCCTTGTTGGCAGCATGTGACCGTATCTTGAGCCGGGAGTCCTGCCACTGCTCCTACCCAGGTGCCTTTCGGGTGGGGAGCAGCGGGTGAGGACTGAACCCTAGCCCCGAGCAAGCGCGGGGGGGTTCGTGTGAACGCGTGACCGAAACCCTGATGCGGGGACCTCGTCACGGGGCCCTCGAGGGGAGAACGTGAGCCTGGCGGTGTGACATGGGGTAACCACTCCCCACTGTCCCCCGGCCGTGGCAGGGTGCTGCAGCACTTGTAGGGAAGGATGGAGCTTCGAACCAAGCCTCCGCTGCTGGGGGAAGCCTCCTCGGACCCA
>CBDCRF010000006.1:0-100560 GCA_965220895.1 Gammaproteobacteria bacterium | reverse complement strand
GCGAGGCGGACTTCTCCGAAGCGCGTATCCTGCGCATCGCCTGGACAGGACGTAAGTCGGATGGTACGTGGTACGACGTGGTACGAGAGCGGATATTTCCAGCGGGCGCGATATGGACATGCGACCCCGATGGCGATGCGCGGCAGAGGCAGTCAATCAATCTCGGCCTCGCCGAGTGGGACCAGCCCTACAATATCGGTAGCGAGTCCAACTTGGCCGGATTCACGTCGAACGAACACAGGCAACGACTCCAGCTAAATTTCGTCCACCGCACACACAGGGAGGCAGGGCGTCAACTCGCCGACGCGGTGATTGTACGGCTCGGCCAGACCACCTTCGGCGGCCTCCTCACGATGCAGATATATGGCTAACAAATCACTCGCGATAGACGCGCTCGACGGCTTCACGCTGGCGAGCAGCACAGGCAAGATCGTCGGCGTAGCAGCGACGGACGCTGACTTGCGCGCTGCCGGATTCACCGCAGCGAAAGGGTATCAGAACAACCGCCTGGTACACATCGACGATACGGATTCGTCCAAGTGGAATCCGAACGTGGAGCCGGGATGGTATCTCCTGAACGGTGCGGTACAGTCGGCCATGCCGCTGACGTCGCTACAGACGGTGCAGCGGGACATCAACATATTCAGGGGCGTCTTTACAGAGAAAGAGGACGCAGAATTGCCGAAGTTGCTCTCCCGCGAGAAGGTAGATACAGTGCTTGATTCTGGTCATTCGTGGGTTGACGACATCTTGCACGGATGGGTCAAGCCCTGGCTGCGCCTTGTCGAAAAGCAATTGCGCGAACAGAAGGCAGCGACAAACCCCGATCCTACAGTTTACGCTGCTGATCTTGCTGCGTTTTTGCTACAGGCAGATACGCCGGGGCTGCTCGGTTTTCACGCTGCGGCCCTGCGGGCTACGTGGCGACCCCTGCGTGGCGGGACGGTGGCGTGGGAATATGACTCTGCAACGGGCGGAACAAAAACGGGAACGTCCCGTGCAGTAACCTATCCTGACGGATTCACTGTCGCTACGTGGAGCGCGTACGCAGCGATGCAAACTCTCTAACTATGGCTGGCGAAAAAATAATGCCAATGACCCCTGCGGGCATGGTGTCTGTAGAGTACACCGTTCCGAAGAATGCGACGGTCGCCAAGGGCGATCTGATTCAGTTGGGTGGCTGCATGGCGTTTGCGCTTGCGGATGGTGCCGCAGGCGAGACCATCAGCTTGTGTATTCGATGCAACCTTGTGGACTTTCCGGGTTTCAACGAAGCATTGAAAGCGGGGGACCGGATTGAGTTTAATACGGAAGGAGATGGATCGCAAAATCCTTCTATACGCACACCTTCCTGGGGCAATAACCCCGGTAAACAATACGCTCCCAATGAATACATTGGCATAGCGCATCGCAACCATGCTGACACCGATACCCGCATTGAGGTGTGCTTCGTACATGATTGACAAGCGAGACATATCAAGTTTTTTTCCTGGCGTTGCTCAAGCAGCGATAGCGGAACTGTATCGCATACAGGGCTTTGAGCCAACACGCTATTCGGAAGAGTGCGCACGGGCAGCTGGGGCCTTTTTTCTCGGCGAAGCATTGCTTAACCGTCTCCGCAAGCGTTATCCTGAATTTGTTGGGGACTGGACAAAGGGTGGCGTACACAGGACTGACATTATTGCTATAGTGAATCGACTGGGCGGCCCAGAACATTACGTGAATGAGTATCCGCTCGTGCATTTATCGCGATGCGATCTCTTACGCATCATTGAAGTTATTACCGGCATGACAGACGAGATCGTGGACAAGTATTATAAGTACGTAGAGGAACGGGATTCGATGGCGGGAACAGTTTACGGTAAGGAACGCGCACCTCTTTTCGACATGTTCATGTCCGTCATAGACGACCGCGTAACGATAACCGCCCTGAAGCCAGGCGGTGCGCTCGACTTCACCCCGTACGAGATCACCATAGGAGCGGAAAGGCGCATCGTCGGAGGCGCGCATCGCATCGAAAAAATCATCGTAACCGATTGCGCCATCAACGAAGAGGGCGTAACGATCAAAACGATTGACCTGTCTGCCCGCCCGAAAGAGGAGAAGCACCTGAAGATCGAAAACGGGCTGGAGTTGCACGGTATCACGCTCACCCGGCAAATACCGGACGGTACGACGCTCGCTGAAGGGTTGCGCTCGGAAATCAAAATCGAAGCGGAGGGCGAGGGATTCCTGACTGCTGGGGATCTGTCGCACCCGTGGAAAGTTACCCTCACGGTAGAGGAGCCGGAGACGGCGGCCCCGCTACCCCAATAGGAGTATAAACATGGATGTTGACGTTCTGAACATAGCGATTGTCGCTATTTTGTTCTCCACGTTCACGTGGCTCACGCACAGGATACTCAACATGATCGGAGACCGCAGCAACTGCGAATACAAGCGACGGAGGAAGCGCAATGGGAAAAAAGCATAAGGCATACTACGTCAAACTCGGCGCACTCTGCGCAGGATACTCCCGGACCGTCGAAGCCGACTCCCCGGAGGCAGCAGAGGCAATGGTGCGAGAGGAGTTCTCCCGCGACTATGGCGAGACCAACCTGATTTGCTTGGCGTTGGAGGATGCGCCGCCCGGTAGGATGGTGCACAAGAGGCGCAATCCAGCGAAGGAAGCCGAGGGAAGGGCGCATAAGATGTACAAGCACATAGTAAAGGGCGAGTTTGACGAGGCGCGTAAAATCGCAACCACACCAATCAGGTAAACGGTGGGCGCATGAGGAATCGGATAGCTGACATATTATTCTGCCTTGCAGCGGGGGCAGGTATTATGCTGTTTGTCTATACCTTATATTATGTCATCCGCGACGGTAATATAGGGCTGACCATGCTTGTTATCACCGTTGGTCTTGCAATCGCAGCGGGCGCATGTCGGGAGGACACCGCATGACCATCTCCGAAATCATAGGGATTTGCCTGCTTGCCGTGCTGCTCGTTGCAGTACCGAAGGCAGCGAAATGTATCTGGCGCAAACACCGGGGAGGCCCGCCATGCTCGAAGGATTAGGCGAACACATACCCATACAAGACCGCATCGCGCTCGGCACGTCCACGGCAGCGGCGGGCACCATCACCGTGCTCGACCTGGGCTGGCTTGAGCCTGTTGTATCTATCCTGACAGGATTGTTTATTATCCTGTACGCGATATGCACCCTTGCGAGTTTTTTCCGCAAGCGGAAAGTAGGCAAGCAGGAAGAGACGAAACTGGAGTTGGAGATCGCGCTACTCGAGAAGCAACTGAAAGAAACAGGCACGGAGGCAACGACATGAAAACCATCGCCACCATACTCGCTCTCGCGGGAGCGGGCTTTGCTGTCGCCCTTGTTTTTGTCGCTGCGGCAGAAATCTTTGCAACGGGCGACACCAAAAAACTTTTGTCGCTCGGCATTTTATCCACCTTGTTTGCGGCATTTATCCTCGCGGGTATCCACGCTTATCGGCAAGGCGAATGAAAACGCTCGCTACGTCCATAATCTGGCTGTGCGCACTCGGTACGTTTTCCATGTTCACGTACACCGGCCTTGTGGCGTTTACGCAGGGTGGGATTTTTGCGGTTATCTGGGTAGTGGGTATGCTGGCCTTCTCTGTTACGTTGGGCTTTTTTGTCCACGACGAGCGGAAACGAATCCGAAGCCAGAGGTCTAAATGAAAAGGGAATATACAAAGCGCAAATTCCAGATCGACGGCGACACGTATGAAGTGCAGTCGTGGGAGATTGAAACTTGGCGGGATATGATGAATCTTCATAGACCGAATGCCGCAGGTAATGAGTATGGGCTGAGGGGGAAATTGCCAAATGGCCATCGCGTCAAGTTGTGGCTGGACGATGAAGTGGATTGGGAACTTGAAGTCGAGCGATACGAAACCGTGCCGCTGCGAGCGCAACAAGGATAGCCATGGAAGACAAACTCGTCGCCGGATACGTCGGAGGTCTCCTTTTAGCGGGATTCACGTTCCTCTTTGCCTCCGCTCACGTCAAGGTAGCAGCCATCGAAGGCGGCTACGTCAACGACCCCGTGGATCGCGGAGGCGAAACGAATCTCGGCATAACGGCGGAAACGGCAGCGAGGCACGGCATCGACGACGTGAAAGAAATCACTCCGGAGCGATCCGCTGAGATATACAACGACGATTATTGGACGGTGCTGCGGCTTGACGATGTGTCCGCCATCGCGGAATCCTCATACGTACAGATGGGGCAAGACCTGTATGCCTTTGGCGTGAACGCAGGGCCGGGGCGGGCAGGGCGAGCACTGCAACGTTGCCTGAACCTGATGAATAACAGGGGCAGGCTTTACCCTGACGTCGCTGTGGATGGAGTGATTGGCCCGCAAACGCTCCGGGCCTTGCAGGCGTACTCTGACAGCAGATCGACGTGGAGCGGGGAGGTGTTCGAGGAGTGCGTACGCGGCGTAATCGTTTATCACTACATCCGTCTGGCCGAGGGGGACCCCTCGCAAGAGCGGTATCTCGCGGGCTGGATGTACCGCGTCTGGTTTGTCCAGCAAGAAATTCCCGAATAGGGCGTATACTGGGTGGTGTTCGCTCTGCCGCGCCCTCTCTCACAAGGCAGGGAGAGGAGCGCGGCCCTTGACATTCTTGTTTTTTTGTCGTACATTCATCGTAATGTGGATTACCCTCACCCAGGGGCTGACGAAACGACGGAGGACTGATGCGACACTTCAAGGATGTACTTCTGGCCTTGATCACCTTGGCCACTCTTGCGCTGCTTGTCTGGGTTTTCGCGGCGCGTACCGCTGATGCGCAGACAACGTGGGAGTATTACTCCACGGAGGATGCCGTCTGGACGGAGACAGCGGAAGATACTGCCACTGTGTACCTCGTTCGTGGCGTGAACGATTACGAGGACGGGTCCGGGGAATTAGGACAAGGCAGCAATACGATGTGCGAGGACATTGCAGTAGGGCTTGGTCTTATTGACGATCCCGTAAAATGGCCGAACGTTGATCGCAAGAACGGCCCCCCGTCTAACTGGCCCGCTTCGATTATGCGGGTTTCCGCCTCCACTACGAGGAAGTCGTCGGGGACGCTGTCTGGCGTTAACTTCCATAAGTGCTGGGATGACCATGAATGGATTTTCGTAGCGGAAAGGCACAGCGAGGTCGGATCGCGCGGGACGCTCACGATTCAGCGCGGCAGCGGCAACCCCTTGATTGTATTTGTCCGCGTCGTTGAATCGCGGGATGCCCTCCCCTCGAAGGACCCGATTGTCGTAACGAGCGATCCCAAGGTCAAATACCCGGATATTTGCACGGAGCGGCCAATCAATTCGGAGCATTTGCAAAACTGTCGAGCAAGATGGCCGCACCTTGTAGAAGACGTCTCGCACGAATTAGGGGAAACTGCTAACGGACCATCCGAGGTCGAACTTGAAGAGGATGCAGCAGTCAAGTTCGAGGAGGATGTATCGGCAGAACGGGAAACGCCCGAAACATTCGCGCTGGAGCAGAACTACCCGAATCCGTTCAATCCGTCCACGACCATTGCGTTCGCGCTGGACAAGACGCAGCATGTCCTGCTTTCGGTGTACGACCTGTTGGGTCAGGAAGTGCGGGTGCTACTGGACGGCGTACAACCTGCCGGGCGTTACCATGTCCCGTTCGATGCCGGCAACCTCGCCAGCGGCACGTACGTGTATGTTATCCAGACGGAAGAACAGGTCGTCGCCAAAACCATGTCGCTACTCAAATAACCCATGCGCAACGTACAGAAATCCAACCACTGGAACGATAACGCCGGAAACCCCGATGGAGGCACATCCTTCGGACCCGGTTTTGCCATTGCATGGCAACGTGGGCCGCTTGGACGAGACGAAAACCGCAAAGAGCAGAACGGCGCCTTTGTCGAAGATGTGCTGGAAGCCTGCCTGGACAGAATCAAGTTTCTGAACGCTGGCAAGTTCAAGTGCAAAGAGAATGACGATGCCATCGTCTACATCGAATCGGCTTTGTATTCGCTGAATACTCGCACCCAGAACAGGGAATCCCGGAAGGTGGAAGGAACGGTAATTATATCTAATTCTTGACAATTTCCCCAAATTGTCGTATCATATTGTATGACAAGGACATACACATATCGCAAGGACATACACATATCGCAAGGACATACACATATCGCAAGGACATACACATATCGCATAGAGGGGTTGACGGAGGCGAAGCATCGCTGTCTGGATGCGATGTTCCGGCATCTCGGTTGGCTGCGTAACCAAGCGGTGCAGTACATGCGGAAGGCGTACGAGGAGGAGGGTAAAACGCC
Source organism: Gammaproteobacteria bacterium (assembly GCA_965220895.1). Lineage (GTDB taxonomy): Bacteria > Pseudomonadota > Gammaproteobacteria > UBA4575 > UBA4575 > WTFY01. The sequence continues at coordinate 94,228 of CBDCRF010000006.1, read as the reverse complement.
GTCGTACTACGATTTGACGAAATGGCTCACAGGCAAACGCGCAGATCCCCGCACGGGTAAGTGGCGGGCGACGCACCAGCGATCCGTTGTTGCCCGCGTCCGCAAGGGTTACGACGCTTTCTTTAAGAATGGCGCGGGCCTGCCGCGTTTCGCTAATATCGATACGTCCGTTCATTCATTCGAGTGCGAGCAGAACAAGCCCCGCGAGCACAACGGCAGGTATTACGTCCAGTTCAAGGGCCTGGGGCGTTTCCGGTTTACAGACACGCGGGGCGTACTTGACGGGGCGAAAGTCAAGGTAGTCCGCGTAGTCCGTTCGCCTTTGCGGTACGAGATACAGTTGGTGTGCGAGATCGACGAGGGGCTGAAGGTCGTTGACAAACGCCCGCTGGTGGGCGTTGATCTGGGCATTAAATCCCCCGTCTCTCTGTCTGACGGAACGCAGTATGATCGCATCCGCATCTCTGATACGAAGCAGAAACGGGCGCAACGCAAACTGTCCCGCGCCAAGAAAGGGTCGAACGGGCGGGCGAAGGCGAAGGTGCTCGCGGCGAAGGAATCGCGGCGCGTCAAAGATCGACGACGCAACGCGATCCACCGTATGACAACGGACATCGTGCAGCGAAAGACAGCAAACCTTGTCATCGAGGACCTGAAACTGAAGAATATGACCCGCAAGGGGTCTCGTAAACGGGGGCTAAACCGCGCCATGCGGGAGGCAGCCCTCGGTATAATAGCAGCCCAACTTGCTTACAAGGCTTCAAGTGCTGGAGGCGAGTGCGTACGGGTTGCACCGCATTATACGACGCAGCAATGCAGTTCGTGTCTCGAAATGCCGTCCGCGAAGGTGGAGTTATGGCAGCGCGAGTACGAGTGCGAGCATTGCGGCTACCGAGAAGATCGGGACGTAAATGCGGCAAGGAACATCTGTCGCAAGGGTAAACCCTTGCACCGGGCGGGCATCACCCCGGAGGCTGGGACAGAGGAAGCAACGCCAGTAAGCCCTGCTCCGGCGGGCATGGCCACCAGCCAGAACCGTACCGTCAAACATTGGATATAATGCCCAGGTATAGCAGTGATCTCCTACTTCCTCACCATGCCCGCCAACGTGAAACTGTCTGTCCATGACATGGAGGGCAAACTCATACGGACTGTTGCCCACGAAAAGCAGACAGTCGGAAAGCACGTATACAAGTTCGCTAAAGGGCTGGCGAAGGGAACATATATGTACCGGCTCGACGTAGACGGGCACATCACCATCGACACCTTTTCTATCAAGTAGACGCCATGTTCTTGATCACGGTAATTGCCTCGATCCTCATTCCCATTGCGGGCGTTATTCTTTCCTTGCCGTCCGTGCAGGGCAAACTCTCGAAGGGTCAGAACAGGCGCAAGCAGGCTCGCGCCCATGCGCGGAACATTGCGGGCAAGTATAACAAGGAGGGGAACGTGATTGTGATGCTGTACCTGCGCACCGCAGGCGGCCTGCGGAAGTTTGAAGGGCCTTGGACGATCAATCGGATGGAGCCTGGGAATGTGTTGCTCCACAAGGTATCAGATGCGGGCAATTTAATGCTGCAACTTAGCAGCGTGGAGTACGAGAGTGCGATAACGGTGTTTGACCACGAGTCGAGCGCATGATCGCCTCGTCTCCGCCAAATCGCCCTGGCGATGCAGGCATAATGCTATGGCTGTCCGTCGCCTTTCTTCTCGCGCTGTTCGCCATGTGCGGGTGTGCGGTTTCGGGGGGGCCATTGAACAAGTGTGCTGATGGTACATGGGCGCAGGCGTGTTCAGGCCAGAACACTGTTGAGCCCAAGCACACCGTTCAGCGGCCACCCAATAGGCCGCTGGCCAAGATAGACCACGAGAAAGCAAGGCAGTCATTCCCCCTCCGCATTACCGAATACACAGAACCCGTTGAGATCGAAGAAAGCAAGACGCTTGCTGTCTACGAGATAGTCCAAACCGGAAAGACCCTCACCGTGCGAACGACGACAAAGGAAATCGAAACGCTCAACGCTGCCGATGGCGAAACGAAGATCATCCGGTTTGATTCGACGGGCATTGGCGTACAGGAATATGTGCTTGGCGCGCCAAAGGCAAACAGAAACGATGGCAGGGAGAAAGCCCGTCGATGGAAGAATCCGTTTAAGGGCTTCCTCGGAAAGGTTCTGCTCATCGTACTGGCCATAGGCGGTATCATGGTGTTCCTCAAGTTTCGCGGCGGCGACGGGGAACGCAGCATAAACCGCATCGTCAAACTGATGACGCTCGACATGCTCACCAAACTTCGGAGACGGAAATGAAAGTGCCTCAATACGACATGCGCGAAATGTGGAAGGCAGCTGAACAGGCAGTGCCTATGGCAATGTCGCTCGGCAACCAAACCGATGAATGGGATTGCTTTGCTCGCACGGAGGGGCTGCGCACGATGCTTGCGAGCCTGTTCGAGCGGGGCACGTTCATGCTGAACGGTAAACTCCCCGACCCGAAAAAGAAGAATATCCGTATCAGGAGGGGCGCGCTGAAGTCGATGCGCAAGTGCGCCCTCGAAGCGTACGAGGCTGCAAAGGAAGCGAAGGTAGGGCCGGCACTGCAAGACCTGCTTGCTGCATTCGTAGTGGGGTTCGACAATTTCCTGGCCCCGAAAGACCAACCGTATACCGATGGCTAATCCGCAAGGCAAAACGACGCTGCACCCGTTCTGGGGCGCGGTATGGGGACTCTGGTTTTTCGCGTGGGTGTTCTGCGAGATAATGATTCACGCCATTCCGCACGTCTGGATACTGTACCTGTTCCTCGCTTTCTTGCCCATCGAACTCCAGGGCGCGATGCGTAAGCGGTGGAGCAAGGCACCCAAGGGTTCCCGGCAGCAATTGGGCGACACCCTTTCGGAGTTTGTGTGGAACTTCACGCAGGGCGGCACAGCACGGGACAAGGCGGGTAAATGCCTTGCGCTCGCATTGGCTGTCCGGCTGGCTTTTCTGCCGCTCCTTTTCGATACTGGTACATGGGCGTTCCCGGAGATATGGGCGGGCGGCGCGTGGACGAATCCATGGCTACTGCATACTCCTACGGTCCTTATCGCTGCGGGCGTTGGTCTGTGGCTTTTTGAACACTTTCCGAACGAGGGTAGAACAGGATGAGACCGCAACCGGCCCTGCACAGACTGAGACCGCAACCGGACCCGAAATTATTGGCTCAAGCATGGGCAAATTACGACAACTGCATATCCATGCGGAACTCGACGAGACCGAGACTCGGTAAGGCTTGGGCGCGGGTGCTGCTGGGGCTTGGCGTCAATCCGCGAAAGTTGGCTCAAGCGGATAAAAACCTTGAGCCTATGACTGCGAAAGAGGCCAAAGCTCCCGTCAATATGTGGTTAGGTTTACGACCGTTTGCAAGCGAATTGGAGCGGTTCGAGCGCGAAACGGACCTGTATCTGCAAAAGTTGAAGGACTATTGCGACCAGTCGCAGGTTCCGTAAACGAGTTTTGACGTTTTTTCACCAAACAAGGTAAACACGATGATCGCACCGAATCCGAACATAGCTGCCACCGTCAAGCGGTACTACCTGTCCAACATAAGGAAGCGGGGGCCAGAGAATCCAACGCGCGGCGCGAACTGGGCGCAGGTCGATAAGGCCCTGCATGGCGAGGTCAGCGACTATATTCTGCCGGAGGATCGCGACCTGGAACCGATGACGGCGGACGATGCCAAAGACCGCATCAAGGTATGGTCGGGCTGGCGGCCAATATACAATGAATTGTTGCGGCTCGAACGCGAACGGGACAAGGCGAAAGTCCGGGCGGAAAACGCGGCGCCCGTGCGGCCAGAAGCAACGCAGGCCGAAACCTTCAATCCGTACCGGATTGAACGGATCGCGACCGGGTATCAGGTCTTCTGCAATTCGACACCGATGCAGAAGTACGAAACGTGGCCAGCGGCAAACGAGGAATACGAACGGCTGTCCGCGGAGCTGCGCGATCAGCGGATGCGGACGCGCGCGGCGGGGCAAGCCCCAACATTTCCGTGGGCCGCCTGCGCGTGGGAAATGACGCTCGCGGAACACGGGCTGGTCGATGACGATATGCGGGCAGCGTTGCTGCGGATAGGGCCGAACATGTCGCTATACGCTCGCCAGAACCGGCAAGCCGTAGCGGAAAAAATTTGGGAGCGGATATATCCGCCCATATGGGCCACGGGCGACGCGAAGGGCGAAGCGCAATACGCGGCGCAGAACGCAACGCTGGCCGAGGTCTTGCGCGGCACGAAGGCCGTACCGCAAGGATGGATCGACGGCTGTACGTCCGGGCTGGATCAATGGCGCGAATTCGAGGCGATGGGCATGGGCGGCGTTACGTCCATGTACGTTGCTTTTACGCCTGACGGCGGAAAACTCCATTTCGACACGAAAGAAGGGCGCGATGCGTGGATGGCGGATAATCCGGGGAGTTACGCATGAAGGGCAAGCCAGTAACGTTCGTGCAGTTTCCGTCAGCTGACATATACTCTCCCCCATTTCACGTTAAGGCCGCGCTGGACGGCTACGAGGTGATACGGGCGGAAAAGGATGGCTCGAATACGTTCATATCCCTGCATCCCAATTTTGATTCCGCTGACATGGAAATGAAGCGGCTGAATAGGGAGTGGAAAAGCAATGCCTGAAAAGCAGCGTTTTTTCTTGCGGTGGTTAGCGGATCCCAGAGGCAATGGAATGCAGATGGGCCCCCTTGAGGTCGTCAAGCGCAAGGCAAACGGAACCGAAACCGTTGTCGCCCGATGCCGGAATTACCAAGCAGCGGAAGACATGGCGGCGCGGCGTAATGGACAAGCCAAACCCCAGAAAATGACATGAACTGCATATCTGCTAACATCTTGCTTCTGTTCGGTGCCCTTGCTGGCTATTTTATCCTGTTTTGGACAGGAATGCAGGTGGGTGAGCGAAAGGCACTGAGACAGTACGAAGAAATGCGAGGTGGAGCGCGGGCAAACATGGCAAAAGATGTGCCCCCGCCGCCGCCTGAAAATACGACGTTAGAACAACCATTCGCTCCATACTCTGGACCATAGACGCTATGCCCCCCCTTCGCGGATTCAAACCAAAAGAGAAACTTCTTGGCAGATATGCTGTATATTATGTCAAGACCAAGCCGCTGCCCTATCCTGTTTACTCCGTGCGCGTCAGGCGTAAGCGATACAAAGAGGCAAGCAAGCATCTTGGCTTTGTCAGGGCTTTTCAACGTGAGGGCGTGAAAACACGATCTTGGGAGGCGTACACGCCGGGGAGCAGCGAAACGCCTCTCCCATTCAAAAGCAGTCGCCGTGCTGCTACTGAACTGCTCATAGCCCACGCCATCGGAAAACGCATCATCAAAAGGTAGCCCCATGAAGCAATCGCGCCGCGTCAAAGCCTCTGAAAAGTGGCTCAAGGAAATCGAAAACATTCCCGTCCGCGAATGGGATCCCGCTGTCGTTGCCAGTTACGAACGGAAGGAATTTGGCCATGGCTGGCGCGATACGGACAGCGACGGGCAAGACGAACGCCACGAATGCCTGATCAGGTGGCATCGTACGCGGGGCTGGAAAAAGGCGGGCTTGGCTGAAGAGCCTAAACTGGTGCTCACGGATGATGGCAAGCGGGTGATTTCTGGCCGCTGGATTTGTCGCTTTACTGGAGACACCTTTACGTTGTCCAGCAAGTTGGATATTGACCACCTCGTACCGCTCAAGGCCGCATGGATTAGCGGAGCCAATGAGTGGGATAAGGACAAGCGAGTGAACTACTCGAATGGCTTTGGGGTCAAGTCGAAAATGCGAACGTGGCTTGTGCCCGTGTACGCCTCTGCCAACCGCTCCAAAGGTGCGAAAGGGCCAGAGGAATGGCTTCCGCCACGCGAAAGGTATCATTTGTTTTATGCGGTGGCATGGTTGCATGCCAAGAAGTATTGGGGACTGTCGATTACGGCTGCGGAGAAGGCTGCGCTGATAACCTGCCTGAAAAAGGTCGATATTGCTCCATGACCCCTCCGGGATTTATTCATAGTGAGGGTTTGCTTTTCTTGATTTTCTGTCGTACCTTGTTTATGCGGTTGTCATTTCACGATCACAGAAATACTGCTTAAAGGCACGGAAATGGCGCGAACCGCAGACACTGCTTGTCCACGGGCGGGACTCTCCCCGGTGGCTGGGGCAAGCTTCGACACGTCAGTAAGTCCTTCTTCAGCAGGCGTGGCCACCAGCCAGAACCGCAGCCGCGCAAGCGTGCATGTAAGTCCCACCCCTCCCTACCCAAAAATCACGCTCCGGCATAATGGCTGTGTGCTCGCCAACAAAGAGCATATAGGCTGGTGGTCTTGGGGGCAGTATTGGCAATATGAAAAGGGCGAACGTTGGCGGCTTACGTTTCGCGCCAAAGACGGCAAATACGAAGGGATAGGCCATGATGCCAAGGTGCTCGACAAGGCAGAACTGCGTCTCCTCATTGCCTATATCGTACGAGAAAAACACATGGAGGAAACAACATGACACGTTATTGGGGTATCGCCCTCCTGTTTGCTGGATTGTTTACCATGGCCCATGGTTGCTATCCAAATGCAAATGAAATAGACAATCAACGCTATCAGGCCATAATTGAATCTGGCTCGCCTGCTGCCCATGCAGCCTATCTCGCTGATCGCTGGTGGGAGCGTATGCCAAAGGATGTTCGGTACTCCGAACAGGCAGCCTACTACTACGGGTATTTGCTCAGCGAAGCCCGCTACCTTATCACCGTCGATACCACGTCGGGCTATTTCGACGTCGCTCGCCAGATAGGCTGCGGCCCCGTCCCCGTCCCGCCACCCCCACCCATCAAACGCTGAAAAACCCGGAAGCCCGATCTCCCTTCAGCGTATCGCATATCTCCCGTCGCTGTTGAGATTATGCACCACGCTGGAGCATGGCTTGCCAAATTGCATCTCGGCGTGATTCATTGCAGCGCAAAAAGAACCTGTATGGGTCTGCCGAAAATGCCTCATACCATTCGTCGATCTTGCGATGCTGGATTTCATGCAGGTCAAGGCTGTTAAGAATGGCCAAGTGGTTCCGCAGGGCCTTTTTGCCCCTGTCTTCGTGGTCGCTCATTTCATGGGAGATTATTTTGTTCACGGCTGTTTCCCCTTTTTCTTGGGTTTAGACGGCAGGTGGCCGTGCTTGATTTCAATGGAACGCATCTCCTCGTCCATGGAACGGGTATGGTAGGTATCCCTTGGCGGGATCCAGTCCGCTGGCCTGTCCACCTTCTGGGATTCAGCAAACCTCTTTTTGCGCTTAAGTGTTGCTTTGCGGCAGCTTGGCTGCTTCTTGCGTGTGCCCTTTTTCATCGGCTACATCGTCTTCGTCTGGTTCTCCGATGGCTTTTATTGTCGTACGCTTTTCGATTATACCAGCATCGAAAAGTTCCGCCAAGATGCTTGATAGCGTTCCCTTCTTAAGCAATGCTGCTTTCTTCGTATCAATCCACGATGCCTGAGAAAGAATATCCGGGCAGGTTAGCCCCCTTGCAAACAGGAAAAGTGTTTTTACAACCATCTCGTGGCTGTCGCTCTTTTTAGCCCAACTGCGCAGTTGCCCCAAGGTCGTGTTGTTGCGTATGGCGTAAACGGAGGTTTTCATGTTTATTCCGGCATGCTTGATGTGAACTCTTCGACAATGCCCCCTTCGACAAGTTGCGAAAGTATCTTGGCTACTTGCTTCTGGTCAAAAAGCAGTTCGCTGCTTGCGATCTGCCATATTGAGCCCGGACTGCCTACTGCCAGGAAAAGGGCTTTAAGGATGCGGGCGTGATAAACGCTTGTCTCCATAGCGTCGCATATCTCCCCCCATGTCGCAGATCTCCGCAGGGCGTAAATGTTCTCGGTTTCCATTGTTTAGGGGTTTAAGATTCTGTCGTACGAGGCTTCCACCTCCAGCCAGTCAATGACTTCAGAGCCGTCAAACTCGGTAACGATATTGTTTTCGATAGCCCTGTGCAACGCATCTTGGTCGAGGTCAGGAAACTCCTGTTCGAGGCGGGTATCCATCACAATCGCGCCATCCGAATGGCGAATGTACACAAGGCAATCAATGCGGCTCCAGTCAGGTCGCATTTTTAGGCGGGGGTGGCGGCGGGGGTGGCGGCTTGAATGGGGGTGTCCCCACGCGCAAGCGCGTAGGCTTGCCCTCTTTGATTACTTGCTGTCCCGGAGGAGGGTTTTGCTCTTTTGCCATGATCCCGTTAGGCTTGAGGCCCCTTATCTTGACCGTAAACAGCATTGGCAAAAATCAAAGTGTCTTTGAGCGTAGTAAACTTAGCCCGCACCTTCTCACTACGATTATTGCGCAGATACCACTTATGATAATGGTTATACCCGTCCCTAAAGATAGCAGCATATATCTTGCCACTATCATCTTGGACATTCCACTTTTCTACCCCTTTAACTTTGCGAGCGACTAATTTTGCCATGATTACCTCTCTGGTTTGCGAAAATCAAGTATGTACTCGAACGTCGTGCCCATGGTGATATAGTTTGACGGATAGCCAAATATCCCTGTGCCATTCACGATATTGCGGCGATCCCATATGATACGATTACGCAGTTCGTATCCTCGTTTCTCCATCTCTTGTATCAAATTTACATCGAGATTTATGCGGGTATCATCTTTCCACATATTCCCAACATTTATTACGCAGTGCCCTTGATGTCGCAATAAGGGCAGGAGAGATTCAAATATGTCTCCCATAGCGAGAGTATAGGCTTCGACATACATTGTCCCCAAGTCCCTGGGATTCTGGGAGTACTGTTCTACCTTCCCATACTGTTTATTTTTCCTCTTCCGGTATGACTTGTTCTCGCGAGATGTCCCAAGAAGATTTGCATAGGGGGGCGAGGTAACAATTAGCCGAACAGATTCTGGTTGGAGATATTCCGGGATGTTCAGCGCATCGTCGTGCACCATGACTTGCTGTGAGTTAGCAAACATGCTTGGTTCCGATGCTCTACGTTGTGCTATGTCTACATAATCGGCTGACAGATCGAAGCCTACAGCATTCCTGCCTGCGTCTTGCGCGGCGACAAGCGTTGAGCCAATACCCGCGAAAGGGTCTAACACCAATTCGCCCTCATGTGTGAACTGCTCAATTATGCGACGTGGCAATCCGATAGGGAACGATGCGGGATGTACAGATTTGTCCCGGACATCTCGCTTTTCATAAGCGAACTCCCATACCCCGATCTGATTCTTGAGCCACTCCTTTGCAGACAAGCAGCATAGATGCTGTGGCGGGCAATCGCAGGTACGCTCTGTGCCTATGTTGATTTGTTTACTCAAGGTCCTCGTTTCGGGGTATGTACTCGCGGAGAACGAGAACAGCGCGAATCAATGGCTTAAGTGCCAAATCGGGACGATTATTTTCGTGCATATTCATGGCTTCCTCAAGCAAGCCTACCGCGCTGTTTAGGTTTTCGAGCAATTCCTCTCCATCTGTTTCTCCCAGCCACTCTTGACAGAAATCAGCATATTCTTCCTCTGACATGCTCCGCTGCAAGCGTTCCAAATAACTCATTTGCTTGCCTCCAGCAACGCCTTCGACACCGTGATAGCCTCGGATGTATCGCCAGCCATGATTAAATGATTGACAAGCGATTCCAACGCCTCCTCGCAATCGTCCACAGTCGCTTTCAATGCGTCGCACCTTAGCCTCGAAGCCATGTACACCACTTCTGCGTCAAGAAGCAGTAAGCGCGCTTGGCGGTAACTCTTGACGACTTGGAGCGCAGACTCCAGTGTTTTGTTTTCCCCAAGAGCCTCCCCCTCTTTTTCTATCGGGGGATCTGGTTCTGTCCCCTCGTGCGCGATAAAGGAACGGGTAGGGCCTACTGGCGAAACAATGGTATCCATGGGGTCAGGGGCAACGTGATTTCGTATGCGGTAATGTACGACAAAAAAACAACAATGTCAAGGGACGTTTTTACAGCAGCATGGGGTTTTCTTGCTTGACGTACTCTGGCTTGATTTCGATTCCAATGGGCTTTCGTCCGGCGCGCTGGGCTACGCGATAGGTTGTGCCGCTCCCGGAGAAAGGGTCGAGCACCACGTCGCCCTCCACCGTGAGGAGACGAATGAAAAAGAAAGGGACCGCATCAGAAAAGGGAGCGGGATGCGTACGAGACTGACCAGATACCGAGAAAACAGCATTGCAAGGTTCTACGTTATCCAAGTCATATATGTATTGTGCACTTCCAGTCCCTAATGGAGAGCCATTCTTGGAATATCGCATCTGTCTTTTAGCATATTTCGCGGATTCAATGTGCCTCTTGGTTGCTTGTATTTTAACTGCGTCTCTATGCAAGGTTATCTTTGTCATGCTTGGAGCAAAGTGGAGCAAACGTTCCCAGCAATTTTTCATTGTTTCTGCGGATTGACCCGGAAAAGGATTGGTTTTTACCCATATGTATTCGTCGATCCACCTCCATCCTTGTTTGACAAGGGCGAGAATGAGTTCGAGCACGTACGTTTCCTTGCACCTGTCTTGGGTTCCTTCTTTGATATTGAGCACGAAGGATCCTGTGGGCCGGAGCAAGCGGCGCATCTGTTCAGCGCGTGGCAGGAACCATTCGACGTACTCGCTCGCGGGCACTCCGCCGTATGTGTCTTTGCGCCTTTCAGCGTAGGGCGGGGAAGTGATGATCAGGTCCACGGACGCGCCCGGCATCTCGCCCATCACATCCAAGCAGTCCCCCTCATGGATCCGGTATGTCCAGGAATCAATCGCCACAGAAGCACGAATAGGCTGTCTCTTCTTCAGGAAACATATCAAGTTGATCCTCGCCAGACAATGCTGCATCTCTGAGTTCCGTGTACGAGAACCGCTTGTTGAACGTAACAGGCGCCAAGTGTTCTTTACGCAAATCTGTTACAGCTTGCTCCTGTTCTATCCACCAATTGGCTCTTTCTGGGTTTTCGCGAATCAGGCGTAATAATTGGCGGTGCCCCTTAAGGAAGCAGAGATCGCAGTTCGATTCGTCGAGGGGCAGGTCAAGGTCAAAATCGCTATCCCGCCAAAAATCATGTACATCCTTCTTGACAATCTTGGCGTGAAATAGCGGTGTTTCCGTTTCGCACGTTTCGTCTTTCAGCATTTTGAGTACGCGGCCTGGCTCGTCGTACCGCATGCCAATCAGGTTGCGGTATTCTTTGATACCGAGCGTCCTGCGCATATACCTGTTCAGCGTAAGTGTTTTCAACTCAACGGTACATTTACGCAGTTTGACATGGGGCAGCAGCGTGTATGCTCTGACCATCTGCGCAAACGGTTCGTCCTTGCGGGAGGCGGTGTCGAAATCGACCTCGACGTGCATGTGCTTGGGGTCTCCCGCCCTGCCCAATGCGTCTTTGTCGTAACGATATTCGAGCCATTTGATCGGGACGCTCCAGCGTTCCGACATTTCACGAAGGAATACCAGCGTGGCTTCCCTTTCCTTGCCTGTGTTCTGGAATATGGCTCGTGTGCGAGGCGGCAATTGTCCGCCATGCGCATCCAGAAAACGCCACAGCATGTATCCAGATGTGCGGCCACCCGAAACGCTGATTACACGCTCGTTCCCATCGTCTGGTATTTCAATAGGAATAATCCTCATTCGGTAAGGCCCTGTAGCAAATCAATCCTTGCCCGGATGTCCATGTGCAAGGATTCGAGCGTGATCATGCGCGCTTGGGGGGACTCCACATCGTCCTTTTTGCCTGTGTACTTGTTGTAAACGTGGTTCCACTTCCCAGCATTCAAGGATTTGATTTCCTCGCGCAATTTGTGGGATTGCTCCATGAGACGCAGCAGGGTCTGCTTGTCCTTCTTTAGCATCGACAAAAGCAACCAATGCAATGCTTCCCTGTATGTGGGCGGCCAAAATGTGCTCATGGCTTTCTTGCCTCACCTTTGAGTCGCTTAACGCACTCGTCTATTTCCGTTATTGTTTTCTCTGCGCGTTCCTGCATTTTAAGGTAATGCTCTATCATGCTTTTAGCATGCGTGACGCGTTCTTCTTGCGTGGCCCTCTCATTGTAGAGGTTATTGATTACAGAGTCGCGTAATCTGTTGTCTTTCATGGCTTTTCGTTTTTGGTTTGCAGGTATCGTATTGCCTTTTCCAGGGCATCACCTAAGCTGACGCTATCGCCCAAGTCGTCCAAGTCGTATTGATCCTCCCTTGTCTCGTCAAACCCGGTACACGACCACAGTTCCCCGCGAGTCTCCTGCTCTACATAGACATGGTACGGGCTGTCCTCAAGTTCGAGAGTTACGTATTCATGGCGCAGCCCGTCCCCGCCATGGCGCAATTGGATTTGCATTTGTCAGGTCCCGTTTCGTTGCTTTGTTTCCGTCCGGGCTTTCCGAACGATCTGCAAGCAATGTACGACGAAAAAACAATAAAGTCAATAGCGGGTGTAAACTTTTATTCGCTCATTGGGGCGCGAGCCAGCCAATGCGCTTGTCTCTGTTGTACACCTCCACGATAGCGTACTCTCTCGGATCGCCCATGTGATTTTTCCCGACAAAGGACACGATTCTGGTGCTGAACGCATCGTGCATCAATCCCTCAAACATAAGGGCTGCGGTTTGCGCGCCTGCCCATGTACGGAATCGGGCTGCGCCCTTAATGGTGCGTGAGATAGCGTTTTCTGTGGCGGTCTTGCGGGTGAAGAAGGCGGCATCGATCATAAGGAAAGGTGGGTTTGGTTGTCTGGCACGGGTAACGGGTCGGCAGTTTCCAGTTTCCGGGCAATGGTCTCGAAATTAATTTGCCCACGGTGAATATGTTGATGGGCAACGCTCACCAGCGTATACACGTCGGAGCGGGGAAACAGGCGCAAAAGGTCTTCGCGATACACGATGGGGCCGCGCCCGCCGTCTGGTCGCTCGCCATGCCACATAAGACGATGCCTGCCAATCCAGCGCACAGCGTGGGCATCTATGTTTCCGTAGAGTATCATGCTGGAATGTCCTTGTAGCGGCCAAGCCGCAGTTGATGGTCGCCCCATATTCCAGGGAAACGCTCAATTTTCGCTCGCAAATAGTCCATGCTCCGGTCGCCTTTAACGCTATTACATAAACGGCAGAGTACCTGCAAGTTTGCCAATTCGTTGCCTCCCCCTTTGCTTCTGGGCTTAATATGGTCGATCTCAAAGGCGAATGCAGCGGTTGGGTGCCCGCAACCAGCACAGCGGTACTTCTGCTTCTGCATGAGCAGGATTTTTGTTTCGCCGTACTTCGCAGCATATTTCCGCTTGCTCGCGGCCCTGTCCTTCTCTGCGCAACGATCACACGTAAGGCGGTAGCATCTGCGTTCGACCCCACACTTGACGCATAATCCGTTGGCTTTGCGCTGTTCGTATCGTTTCTTTGCGTCAGCGGCAGTCTTGGCGCGTACATCGGCGCGCTTGTATCGTTTCGCGGCATATTTACGTCGTTTTTCGCGTTCGGTCTCTATGTTCGCGTGGTATCTCTCGCGGGCATATTCGCGCTGATGTTTTCGCACGGCAGCATCAATGCGGTCTTTTGTGTTCCTGCTCATCTCGGAGGCAATTTGCGAAGTTTGGTATCCAGTTCGGATGCTTTTGCTTTCCCTACATCAAGCCACCAAGCAGATTCAGGCGATGCGGAATCTTTGTTTTTCTTGCGTCGCCGACGCTCCGCATCCCGTTGGCGACATTTTGCTCTATACTCTGGATCCGTAGCATATTTTTCTCTGCGTTTTGCATTATACCTTGCCCGATATTCGGGGTCCGCCCATCTTTCACGCATCCGCTCTGCATTCTGTTTTTTCGCCTTTAGGCCGTCTTGCGTGGGGGAGCGCAATTTGCGCCAGCGTTTCCTTTGCGCGTTTTTCGCGGCCTTTTGGGCGTCTGTCATGCGGGCATATGCCCCCCGTTTCTGGGCACGTATTTTTTCCCTGTATCGCACCTTGTAGTAGCGGTTATACTGCTTCATATAGCACTGCATGCAATAGCCCCGTGCTCTATGCGGCTTGCCGCAGCCAGGCGTCTCGCAAAGTCTCATGGCATTGTTACGATTTTGTTTTTGGCCTTCAGGATTGCCTCTTCGGGCAGAGGGGCTAATTCCGTCCAGTACATGGGCGGATCAACACGCTTTGCTTGAGAAGAATACGGGGGCGCGCCACGGGAATCAATGGCAATGTAACGATCCACCTTGCCCTCTGTCTCCTTTTTTCCATATGCTTGGAATGGAGCCAGCACGATCTTGTGCATTCCCGTCATGCTTGCTTCGAGCCAGAATCCGAGTTTGATCTCGAAGGGCTTCGGGGGGAGTATGTGGTAGTCAGTCCACATGGACTTGGTTTGGGGCCCGGTCGTTCACCAGTCCACCTTGATCTCGTGATATTCTTCTGGGCGGGTCAGCCGCACGGTTTCAGCGCGGACTCCAGATAGCCCTGCGCCATGCCGGTATATGTCCAAGAAAAAGACGCAGCGGCCATTCTTGTAGCGGTGCAATTTCCCAGGCTGGCTGAAATCCCAAGGGGTGAAATTGTTCGTGCTCATCCATCTTCCCGTGGCAATCTTGTACTCCACTTTCCACAGTTCTGGCGGGCCGGGCCAACTGACCCGGAAACGGTCATATCCGGCTTGGGGCGATTCGATCTTTTTGATTCTCATGCCTTCCTCACCCGCACCTTGATATTACGCCCTTTATGCCGCTCTTTCTCTGCCTTTTTCGCCCGCCGATACTTTGCCTTGATGTGGTCCAGTTCCGCAGCGGCTACGTGGTCCTTTTCAGCGATCTCCGGGCGGGCAGCCATGAATGCGCCGTCGCGGCTATGGTGGAGACGCTGGTTTTCAGCGTAGGCGGGCGCGTCTTCGCGCTGTGCGTCGGGATCATGTCCGGCGCGCCGCTGCGCCTTGCGGAATGCCTTGTCCGCCGTCCGCGTCTCCTTCGGGGCGGTCCAGTCGTCGGGCCGCTCGACCGCCTGCGCGGCGGCAAACTTCTTGCGCCGCTCGCGCTCGCGTTCGCGGGCCGCCGCCTCCTCTTGCCGGATATGCTTTTCCTGACGCTCGGCTTGTTGCAGGCCGTCCGAATAGTAGCGGTATCCGTGCGCGTTGACCTGCTGGAGTCTTGCAGCCTTTGCTCGTAGGCGTTCCTTGGCCTTGCATTTCGGGCATTTCGCGGTGCTGGAGGGCCGCCAGCATTGGACACACAGGCCACGGGCGCGGAGGCGTTGATATTCGGCAGAACGGGGCATGATTATTCGGTATGGTCGGAGGGGGCGGGCGCGCACGGAGGTATGATAGTTTTGCGCCCCATCATGCAGCCGCCGCTTTCCACCCCCTCCGGTATTGTTGCCTCTGCGTGTATTTCCCCGGCGGCGTACATATTGCTCACGCGCACGGCGGCGAGGGCGCGACCGCTGCGGTATATGTCGAGATAGATGCCGCATATGCCCTTTGTCCGCCAGTGCATATGATACGGCTCTCGCTTCGCGCTCTCGGTAATTCGTACGCCGCCAACGGGCTGAATGTCTACCCATTCGCCGCCCTCCATGCGGTATTCGACCTTCCAGTCTGTCTCCGGACCGGGCCACTCGATCTCGTAGCGGTCGTATCCGGCATGGGGCGATTCTATCTTTTTTACGGTCATACGGTCATGGGGCCGATGTACTCGGCAATCGAAATATCGCGGGGCAAGCGGTCGTCGCCGTAGACGTCAAGGGCGTGGTTGCGGATGCGTATAAGCTCGTCCCATTCAATATCTACCAGTTCGTTCCCGCGCCAAGGACCCCAGACGGTGCCGTGTGGAATATAGACGTTAGCCACAGCGTTCCCGTAGAGAATCTTAACGACTTGGCTTGCTCGGTCGATATGGAGCGTTTCGATGGGCAATGGAACGGTGGAGGCGAGCAGCTCACTGCGCCGTACCACCTGAGCTGTGTGAGGTTCGCTGTGGGCATTATATCCTCTCGTTAAAGGGTATGGTTCTGGCTGGTGGCCTTGCCCGCCGAGGCGGGTCTTACAAGCGTCTCTTCCTCTGTCCCAACCGGCGGGTCTGTGCCCTCCCGCTGCAAGGTGATACCCTTGCGACAGACATTGATAGCCGCATTCACGTCCCTGTCAATCGTGTAACCGCAATGCTCGCACGAGTACGTGCGCACATTCAAGCCGATCTTCTCACGGGGCAGACTGTAGCAGTTGCTACACATCTGCGTTGTGTTATGCGGAGCAACCCGTACGCACTCGCCTCCAGCACTCGAAGCCTTGTAGACAAGTTGGGTTGCTATGATACCGAGGGCTGCTTCCCGCATGGCGCGGTTCAATCCCCGTTTCCTTGACCCGCCCTTGCGGGTCATCTTTTCGACCTGTAAATCTTCGATGGCGACGTTCGCGGAATGATTCTGCACCACGTCCGTCGTTATGCGGTGGATAGCGTTGCGCCTGCGGTCGCGCATACGCCGCGATTCCTTTGCCGCAAGCACCTTTGCCTTCGCCCGTCCGTTGCTACCCTTCTGGGCGCGGGCCAATTTTCGCTGTGCCCGCTTGTACTTCGTCTGGCTTATCCGAATGCGGGCGTACTGCGTTCCGTCAGACAAGGACACAGGCGATTTCACGCCCAAGTCCACGCCAACCATCGGGCGTTTGTCCACCAGTTGCAGCCCTTCGTCAACTTCGCACACTAACTGTATCTCGTACCGCAAAGGCGAACGTACAACGCGAACTACTTTGGCTTTGGCAGTGTCGAGCACTCCCCGCGTATCCGTGAAACGGAAACGACCCAAGCCCTTGAATTGAACGTAGTGCCGCCCGTTGCGCGCTTTCGGCTTGCGCTGCTCACACTCGAACGAATGGACACTCGTGTCGATGTTTGAGAAACGTGGCAAGCCCGATCCCGTGTCGAAGAAAGCGTCGTACCCCTTACGGACACGGGCAAGTACGGATCGCTGGTGAGGGGAAGCCCACTGGCCTGTGCGGGGATCGCTGCGTTTACTGACCAGCCATTTGCACAAATCGTAGTACGACGGCGTTTTACCCTCCTCCTCGTAAACATCCCGCATATGCTGCACCGCCTGGTTCCGCAACCAGCCGAGATGCCGGAACATCGCCTCCAAGCGGCGGTGCTTCGCTTCCGTCAAGCCCTCGATACGGTATGTGTATGTCCTTGTCATGCAATAAGTTACGGAAAAACAGGGAATTGTCAAATTAGATAATTACCTTCGCTGTCCGCTCGGCCTCCGATGGGGTATCACTTGATGATGCTGAAATCGGGATCCAGTTCGTGGGGCGTGAATGTCTCATCCCGCGATTTCGGTGTTTCGCGCTCGCTCTGGCACCAGAAGATAAATTCAGCCAAATTAGCAGCAGTCTTGCCATCCAAGACAAGGAATTGCTTCTGGACAGGGCTGCCATCATCCTCGAAAAATATCTGGTAGAATATCAGTTTGTCTCCACTGTAGTCGGATTCTGCTCCGTTCTTTTCATACGTAACCTTGACTCCATGTTCTAAATGGAGGTGGGCTTTCGGCGGGCTGTTGCTCATTTCATGGCCTCCAGTTGTTTCATTTTCCGTATGCGCTGATAATGCTTCGAGCAGTACCCCCGCGCAAGTATTTCTGTTGAGCCGCAACCTGGCCATCGGCAGACCTCATAAGTCCGACGCTCAAGTACAAGCGTTCCTGTCTCCTGCAAGCGATCATAGTGCATTTTGCATAGCCCGATCTTGAACCGGGGTTTATTGCACCCCTTGATCATGCACTTTTTCGATGCAACGGAGGGCGTATCAATAGGCATATCTTAAAAGGGCAGGTCGTCGTCGCTTTCGGGCTTGTCGTAATTCTGACCCTGTGGCTCGCTCGACTTGGACTGCTTGCGTTGCCCGCCAGACTGGTTGGGGGTGTCCCCTTTGCGGTCGAGAAACTGGATAACGCGAGCAACGATTTCCGTTGTCCAGCGGTCGTTTCCGTCTTTATCCTGCCATTGTCGCGTTTCCAATTCCCCCTCGACAAAAACCATGCTTCCCTTGCGCAGGTATTCGCCGCAGTTTTCAGCAAGGCGTTGCCAGGCAACGATTCGATGCCATTCCGTCTTATCAACTTGCTGGCCGGATTGATCCTTGTACCGCTTACTCGTAGCAACGGAAAGGTTGCATACAGCGGTTCCGTTTTGCGTGTATCGTACCTCGGGATCCTGTCCGAGATAACCGACAATGATTGCCTTGTTTACCATGATGGATTTGTTTTGTTAGAAGTATGTGTTCTCCGCTGGACAGCGGAGAACACCCCTGCCTTGCCTCGCCGTGCCCAGCCTTGCCCGACCGTGCCTGGTCAGACCTTGCCCCGCCTCGCCGTAGAGTCCGTTCATGGCGAGTCTCGGTATATGTGCATGATCAGGGACGTGGCTATGAACGCTTTTCGCGTTCCGCCCTGTTCATCAGTAATGCGCAAGTCGTACTCGGTATCGTATTCCAATTCAAATTCGCGGGCATACGTGCGCAACGCATCGCGCATGTCAAGCCCCCTCACCTGGCGGGTTTCGCCCGTTTTGAGATTATGCACCTGAAACAGCATGGCCTGTTTATTTTCCAAGGTTGCGGAGAAGTTGCAAGAGGGGGAATGCTGCCAAGCATATCAGGGCAGATAAGGCCAAGCGCGGCAGGAATAGTTCGCCACCCCAAGCATTGATGGACTCGTAATTCCAGAGTGCAACCAGTACGCCCAAAACAAGCACGATAACTATGGCGATGCCCACCTTCATAGCGACGCTCCTACAGGCACAGCGAAGATTATCGCGAAGCCGAAAATCAGCGTCAGCGATACGAGAAGGGCGAGCGTGATTACTACTGTGGCCTTCGACTTCTGCATGGGGGCATGGTGAACGTGATTGAATAGAACCAATGTACGACAAAAAAACAAGAATGTCAAGGGGTTTTTTGCAGCGGGTTCGGCAGCAACTCCCCATCGTGGAGAATGTCGTCGAGTTTTTCCCGCTGGTCTGCCGTCAACGGCTTCTTGCCATCTATCGCATCTTGGCTGACAAGATAATCCGTGTATTTTTTCCCCTCTGTTACCCTGTAGCGCACCCATTTTTCCTTGGTGTCGCGGGCGAGGATTTTTTCTATGCTCTCCCAATCGCTTGGACGCCACAGGTAGTACTCGGCAGGGGTTTTTGTCAGTTTTTCTGCCCATTCCTTCTGGGCAGCGGAGATGCGGCCCTTCTCTGTTTTGAGTTCAGCGAAGATGATTCGATTATCTCTGGCAAGTACCAGATCGGGGAAACCGGGGGTGGATCGGCGGGAATCGTAGGTATGGTAAAGCAACCAGCCGCAATATCGGGCGAGTTCGATTACCTGCGCCTGGAATTGTTTTTCGGTGAGCTGGTTTTGCGTCATCGGCCCTTGTTGGCTAATATGAGGGCAACGATATGCCCTTCAGCATATTTTTTGGCCTTTTCGAGCGTATCAAATGTAGGTAGACGGTTTTGACCATCATGCAAATAGACGACCCAATGAGCGGGCTTGCCCTGCTTATTGATATACCCGACCCGCAGGTTGGCTAAATATACCCATACGATTCCAGCGTCGTCGATACGGAAGTCTATTTTTGCCATGGGTCTTGTTTTGTTTGAATGAGAGTTTACGTTGCGACCCGCGGTGCCCGACCCTGGCCAGCCGGTCGTAGGGTATCCCGCCCTGCCCGCGTAGCCGCAACGTTGCGGCCAGTGTTTTTGTGCTTGCGCCCGCTTCTTATGGCTCCAGCAGCCATTGTCGGGGGTATTCGTGCCCCTTCAGCGTGGTCAAGCACGTGGCTGGAATGTGGTGCGCTTGCGCTCGCGGACCCTGACTCTCGCCAGCCATTCGCAAGGCCCCAGGGTGAGGGCCCCGTTCGCGTAGCCAAGCGCATGGACGAGTTATTCGGATTTTGTCCCCCGCTTCTTCCGCCGCTCCGCATTATAACGCTTATGGTACAGCCGATTGGCCTCCTTGCGCTCTTCCTCTGTAGCGTATTTGCGCGGGCGACCGGGACCACGAGTGCTTGGCTTCTCTCCCTGCTTTTTCGCTCGGTAAGCCCGCATGTACTCGTTTCTGCGCTGCCTTTTCTCCTCTGTCATGCTCTCTTTCCGCTTGGCGATTATCGCCTTTCGGTTCGCAGCATAGTACAACTTCTGATATGCCCGCTGCTTCGCCTTGACCTCCTCTGGCGTTAGCTTCTCTTTCGGGCTGCGTCGTGCTCGCATGTATTCGCGCATGTATTTGCGCCGATGTTCGCTTGGCATTGCTTGCTTGGTTTGTTGTAAAATGTGGCGTAGATGACAGAGATACACGCAATGAAACAGGCTCATGCCCTCCGGGGCGCGGTCCCTGTCTGGCTTATCCTCGACGCTACGCCTCGCCGCAGAGGCAATATGCCCCGGACGTCTGCATATAGTATACGACAAAAAAGCAATAAAGTCAAGCAAAAGTTCGTAAACTACTCGAACAGCGACCCTCCCTCGTCGGGCGCAACTTCCTGCGCGGGTGCAGCCGGTTCCGGCGTGTCCAGTACCTCGCCCGTCGTAATATCCACCTCTTCCTCAGGTAGCGGATTTTTGCGCGGGCGACCGCGACGTTTTTTAGGCTCTTCCTTTTCCGCTGGGGGGGCTTCGGGAGGCGGCGGAGGCGCGGATGGCGGAGGCGCAGGAGGCGGAGCAGCGGGGGGCGCAGAGGGAGCATCTTCAAAGTCGGCATCCTCAACTTCCATCCCAAGGTTCTTGTTGAGCGACGCGGCACCGCTGGAGGGCTCTGGCGGGTCCTCGCCAATGACAGAGTATTCAGCCTGCTCTGCCTTGGCAAGTGCCTCGTAATCGTCCGTCTGGATGGGGGCGTATTTCATCAGGGCGCGAATAGCAGTCTTTTTCGCCATCTCCTCGTACCACTTTTTCCATGGACTGTCGGGACTGCGGCCAGTCGGGCTGTGATCGCGAATCTTGTCCACCTGCTCTTTCCATAAAACTGCCTTCTCCATCCCGACATCTTTGTAATACACCAAGGCGTATACCGCTATCATGTCGCCTCGCTTGCTTGGAGGCATAGGTTCATGCTCAAAGACGGGATTCGAGCCTGCTCGGTTAATGAAGTGTTCGTTTTCGTATACGATATTAGCCTCGACGCTCTTAACGTTACCGCTGCGGCGAAGCAAGCGCAACAAGCCCCGATACCCAATCTGGAATTGGGCTGTCGTTTTGTACGGGACGATGTAAGCCTCGCCCTGTAAACCACTGATATTTACGCCTAATTCAGCGGCATGCGTCATTGCTGCCCACAGAGAGACGGATGAGCAATTAAGGATGCGTGGATTGTTCGATGCAGCAATAAGCAGTTGCTTGCCAAGCTTGGAGGCATCGCCGTATCCCTTGGGCACAATGGCAGCCACCTCCTGAAAAAATCTTTTGCCTTCTGGCCCTTGGATGAGTTCCTTGAGGCCGGTTTTTGTCAATGCCTTGGACATGGTTTTATGGGGTGTTTTCGTCAAGTACGATGAGGATTTCCAGTGTGGCGGCAGGTATTAGCTGCCTTGCCGTTTTCTCCGACACTACCTCTACGATAGCAGGATAGGAGTCGATGTAGTATTCGCGCAGATCCCAGTCGCTCGCCAGTGCAGCGAAAAAGATGTACGGAGAACGAAGGTCATTTTTTTCTATCAGGGGTTGAATCTCTTGTCCCGCAATGAGTCCGTTGACGACGCGAAGCAGCTTCTGGGCAATGTCGTAGTCGAAATCGGTTTTGTATGCGCTGCGGACGAGAATCATTGAGAGTCCTCACCTCCACAGGTTGCTTGGTTGATACCTATGCCAAATGGCCCATGTCAGCGTGTGGATACCATAAAATTTGTGGCTACCGAGTCGGCGAACCCGCCTCCTGTATCGCGTCAAAATGCGAAAGGTCATTACCCCACCTGACCAAAAAATCCCATGGATAGGGCAATGATGCTCAAAATACTTTCCTTTCCGCATGACTTTCATGGCTGTTCAGCCTCCACGCCCTTTCTGAAATGCTCGTAAAGATTTACGATGCACTCGCGCAGGCGATCTGTGCGAAACGAGTGCCTGTCGATCATCTTTTCGAGATCGTCAGCCATCTCTCTCCGCAATTCGGGAGTGTCAAACTCATCGCCGTAGATTACGACCTGATTCTCTTCGTCGGTAAGGACTATGTGCATGGGCTTCTCGGTTTACGGGCTGGTGTGCCACATCTCTATCCTGTCAAGAAGGGCTTGGTAGGTTTGGACAAGGGCAAGGAGAGACAAAGGCGCATGATGCCCTATGTCGATATACAGTCTGCCGGGAGGGCCACTGGCATACTCCTTGAAAAATACGTGCCTTATATGGTGCACCCCCACAGCAACACGCTCTCCATTATCGCTAACCGGCGAAACAAAAACACGATCAGCGAAACCCCGCCATCCTTCCACATGATCCCACGCAGAAAGAATCTGGTTAAAGATAGCCTCGCCTGCCTCTTTATCTATGTAGTGGGCTGTAGAATGGAGCGTTGTATTTCTGTCGAATGTAAAATTCAGGCACAGTTTGTCCTCCACAAACGAGTACACATTCATCGCCACTAACGCCTCAAGGTTTATAACAGCGTGGCAGCGGATGTCAGCATCGTCGTATGCAAAGTCGAAAAACGTCTTGACATCGGGCATGGTCTCTCCGTTAAAATGATTCGTTTCCGTAGACCCACCGGGGTAGGTCTACTTCGATAACGCGAGTAGGCGCGGCGGACGGCCAATGATCTTTCTCCAGCAGTTTGCCATATTCAGCTGCTTCCAACTTGTACTCCTCGCGCCCTATTGCCATCGCCTCGTCGTACAGGCGCAAGGCTACGCATTCGTATGGCGCAGGCTTTTCTTGAACCAGAAAGACGAAGTGATCTACCTCTACGCCATGATAGGCCAAGGCGTCTGTGTAAAACGCTCCCTGACGGTGGTAGCCCCACTTGTAGATAGCGGTGGACGTGGTGATGGCATCGTCCATCGGGCCGTAGTGGCGGCTTTTCAGGTACATGATGCCGAAGCCCGTCTCAAGGCTTGCGGTCGTTTTGTAGTCGAGCGCATAGGACGCATCACCGTCCAGGCAAAGCAAGTCGATCCTGCACTTGGCCAGTACGCCCTCGACCTCCCACAGTATGCTCACCTCACGCTCGCCTCGCGGCTCGCCATCTTTGTCAACAAGCAAGCCTTTCGTGCCGGGGAAGGTGTGGCACCACTTGGCCATGCTTGTTACGGCCTCCCTATCGTCGGGCGAAACCACATAGCGCGGTCTAACACAGATTTCAGATGCGTGGATTTTGCAGTACCACAGCCCCGTTGTGGGGTCCATCAGAACGCCGATATTGGAGCATTGCGTACCTCGTTTGGTGATCGCAGCGCACTGCGTGGGGGTATGGAACTCCTCCTCAAACTTGTCTGGTTCGAGGAGTGCTGCGTGAGCCGCGGTGCCGAATAACTGTGCGGGCGTAGGCTCGTGGGACCGCTCCATCTGATACTTCATCTTCCGGGGGGACACCCGAAAAGCGGAGAGGCGGCTGTTGGACACAGCGGGGTGCGCGTGGTAGTCGTCCTCCTCGATGCCTTTGTATATCCCAGGCTTGCCAGCCCGGAAGTCGTCGAAGGATTCGGAAAACATGGGGTCAGGGGGCATAACGTGATTTCGTATGCGGTAATGTACGACAAAAAAACAACAATGTCAAGGGGTTACAGCAGCATGGGGTTTTCTTGCTTGACGTACTCTGGCTTGATTTCGATTCCAATGGGCTTGCGTCCGGCGCGCTGGGCTACGCGATAGGTTGTGCCACTCCCGGAGAAAGGGTCGAGCACGACGTCGCCCTCCCGCGTGAGGAGGCGGACAAAGAAGGATGGGATTGCCTCAGGGAATACCGCTGGATGATCTTGCGCGTTGTGGGAGGGCGCAGTTGCGGAACATATAACGTTTCCGGGAAGCGATGTTGCGCCATGTTTTTCGTATGATTTCAAGAAAGTCTTGGGCGACACATTGAATTTAGATCCCGTGCTGTTGAATTGGCGGGGCTGGTCAGCGTGTTTTTTGAATCCCGCAATTCTATTTTTCATGCTCTGGCTATTGGGTATGCGTACAGCATCCTTGTTAAAACATATGGGATCCTCCCCTGGCGCAAAATGTAAAAGGCGTTCCCATTCGTCTTTGAATCTCTCCTTTGCTCCAATGGGCAAAGTGCACGTTTTCGCCCATATGTATTCGTCAATCCATCTCCATCCTTGTTTGACAAGGGCGAGAATGAGTTCGAGCACGTACGTTTCCCTACGCCTGTCTTGCGTTCCTTCTTTGATATTGAGCACGAAGGATCCCGTGGGTTTGAGCAGTCTGCGCATCTGCTCGGCGCGTGGCAGGAACCATTCGACGTACTCGCTCGCGGGCACTCCGCCGTATGTGTCTTTGCGCCTTTCAGCGTAGGGCGGGGAAGTGATGATCAGGTCCACGGACGCGCTCGGCATCTCTCGCATCACGTCCAGGCAGTCGCCCTCGTGGATGCGATATGTCCACGAATCAATCAAGAGTTACCTCCATCGGCTCGTGCTCGCACAGGTATTGCTCGTTGAGCACGGCAGCATTGGCTGTCCAGTATGGATAACAGGGGCGGTCCCGGATCCTCTTTTGTCCGCCTGCCCCGTGTACATGCCCGAAAGCATGGAGCTTCAGCCTTATCAAGTCTCCCAAGCGGTCTGCTAATGCAACGCAACCTAAATGTTCAGCCCCCGCTGCCACTTGATCAAACACGCCCCACTGCGGTCCGTGCGTTATAAGCACCTCCGTATCGTCGTCAATGGCAGAGCAGGCCAGAGGCAGATTCCGCTTTGTGCCTTGAAAGAACCAGTTGTTGAAGGCGGGCGTCCACGGCATGCCGTAATACTTGATGCCGTCAAGTATTATGTACTCGTCTATTAGCAGGTGCGCCCGTGCCCGATCATACAGAATTTCTTTCGCCAAGAAGGGCTGGTGTTCACAAATTTTGTCGTGATTGCCAGGGACGCATATGACATGCTCCCACCTGTGTCGTATACGGACAAGGCTTTCGACAAATGCGCAGAAAGAAAGATAGTGGTCGTTAGAAATGACCGTTTGGCCACGCACGGCGCCCTTCGTGAAGTCGCCGCAGTGAATCAACATGTCTCCGCTGTAACCTTCCAGCAACGTGTCGATATTGACGATGCCGTGCGTGTCTGATATGATGGTGTGTTTTAGGATGGTTCTACCTCTGCCTCTTTCTGCTGGGCATCCAGACAGAACACACCGTGAGCAAAGCCAATGGCGACCTCGCTATTGCGTAAATGGATTTTTGGAATGTCAAAACGTTCGGGCAGGCTTAATGTCCATTGCGAGTTTGGTTCCGCCTTGAACAACTTGGCATATTCAAAGCGGTCGTATGGATTAACGATAGTATGTTCAACGGGATAGGGCATGATGTTCTTTTTGGGATTTATACGGGAAACTTGACGAAGCCCGTTTTCAGCCTGTTTTCGTGTAGGCCTCATCGGACTTCCGTTATTGCACATCTGGTCTTGATCGGTAACCCGCCGCAATCAAACCAGCAAGAAACTCCTCTTGTGAGCGAGTACCCTTCTGCGAGTTGCAGGCGTTGCAAAGCAGTTGCAGGTTGTCTATGTGGTCGCTTCCACCCTTGCTCTGCGGCACGATATGATCTACAGTGAGATTGCGGAAATAAAACAGAGTTTCGCATCCAGCGCATATTCCTTCTTGCTTTCCGAACAATGTTTGCTTGTGCGTCTTGTAATGAGGAAGTTTGCCCAGATCCGTACGCTTTGGGAAGTCCTCCCTGTGTATCACGTCGTTGAATAGCGGCCCCCGATCTTCTCGTATTCGCTTCAGAACAAGCGAGGCAGCCATTGGAGAAAGATCAATGCCTATCCATTGCCGTTCAATCCTATCAGCAGCAACAAGGGCCGTAGCGCAACCGCAGAACGGATCAAATACAACGTCGTGCGGATTGCTTGATGCCCGTATTATCCGTTCAAGAAGCGCAACGGGCTTCTGTGTTGGATAGCCTGTGAGTTCTTTCCTCCACGCTGATATATTGGATAAATACCCGTCGTTCCACCAATCAGTTGGAACGCCTCCTTTATTATGTCTTTCTTCGCTTGCTGTGCCCTTATTTGCTCCGTGTACCCCCCGTGCAGGCGTAAATGTAGCCTTATATGGCCTCCGTACATCATCAGCGTTAAAAATCCAAGTCTTGCCGCTAACATAGCGAAAAATCGTATCGTGTTTCCGTGCAAAATCTCGTCTAAAGTTTCCAGGCCCCGTATAGCACCAGACAATCTCGTTTCTGAAATTGTTCTGACCAAACACCACATCCATCAACATTTTCAGATAATGGCTCGCTGTTGGATCGCAATGCAGGTATATGCTGCCCGTGTCTTTCAGCAACCGCTTCATCTCCAGCAGCCGCACGGCCATCATAATCAGGTACGACTTCATCCCCTTCCCGTGCGCCAATCCCGCCGCCGCAATAACGGAATATAGGGGGGGGCAATCCTCTGCTATTTCCCCGTGCCAGGCAAGGTCTACGTCGTCAAGCGTCCACGTATCCTTGAAAGATGCTCCAGTAGCAGCAGAACCTATCGGGGCTTCGTAATCCCGCTTGCTGTTGAATGGCGGATCAAGGTAGATCAGGTCAACGCTGGCGGAGTTCATACCCCGCATTATCTCCAGATTGTCGCCTGTCCAGATAGTCCGATTTTTCCAGTTCGGTTCAGGGGAGGGCATTGTCAGGGGGATGTCTACGTGAATAGGGTTCGGGAGTATACGGCGTTTTTGGTATTTATGCAAGCCTGAGCGATTTTGGTATATCCGTTATTGCGATTTTTGCGAGACAACCGGCCTTACCCAGAAACAGGCTAAAAACGGGCTTCGTCAAGTTTCCCGTATAAATCCCTTCTTTTTTTACGGGGGGAACGGGCGCAGCTACCCATCCGCAGGTAGCGCATATGGGTCCGCCGGGACGCCATTTGATGCCGCCGCATTTCGGGCAGGAGACAATGGGGTTGTTTGGAAATTTGGGCATTATATCCTCTCGTTAAAGGGTACGGTTCTGGCTGGTGGCTTCGCCCGCCGAGGCGGGTCTTACAGGCGTTTCTTCCTCTGTCCCAGACGGCGGGGAGATGCCCTCCCGCTGCAAGGTGATACCTTTGCGACAGACGTTTATAGCCGCATTCACGTCCCGATCAATCGTGTAACCGCAATGCTCGCACGAATACGTGCGGACATTCAAGCTGATCTTTGTTCGGGGCAGACTATAGCAGTTGCTGCACATCTGCGTCGTGTTATGCGGAGCAACCCTCACGCACTCGCCTCCAGCACTTGAAGCCTTGTAGACAAGTTGGGCTGCTATGATGCCGAGGGCTGATTCCCGCATACTGCGGTTCAGACCTCGTTTCCTTGACCCCTTGCGGGTCATGTTTTCGAGTTTCAGGTCTTCGATGGCGACGTTTGCGGAGTGGTTCTTTACCACATCCGTCGTTATGCGGTGGATGGCGTTGCGCCTGCGGTCGCGCATCCGCCGCGATTCCTTCGCCGCAAGCACCTTTGCCTTCGCCCGTCCGTTCGACCCTTTGACGGCGCGGAACAGTTTACGCTGCATTCGCTTGCGCTTCGTTTCCGAAATGCGGATGCGGGCATATTGCGTTCCGTCAGACAGCGAAACGGGAGATTTAATGCCAAGGTCTACTCCGATCATGGGCCGCTTGTCAACGACCTTCAGCCCTTCGTCGATCTCGCACACGAGTTGTACCTCGTATCGCAAAGGCGAACGAACGAGACGGACCACCTTGACCTTGGCCCCGTCCAACACGCCCCTTGTGTCCGTGAAACGGAACCGCCCCAGGCCTTTGAACTGGACATAGTGCCTGCCGTTACGCGCCTTCGGCTTGTTCTGTTCGCACTCGAACGAATGAACAGATGTGTCGATATTCGAGAATCGCGGACGCCCCGATCCCGTGTCGAAGAAATGATCATACCCCTTGCGGACGCGGGCAATGACGGATCGCTGGAGCGTCGCTTTCCACTGCCCCGTGCGAGGATCGCTGCGTTTGCTGACAAGCCATTTGCACAAATCGTAGTACGACGGCGTTTTACCCTCCGCTTCGTAAACATCCCGCATATACGCTACCGCCTGGTTTCGCAACCAGCCGAGATGCCGGAAGAACGCCTCCAAGCGGCGGTGCTTCGCTGCCGTCAATCCCTCGATGCGGTATGTGTATGTCCTTGTCATACAATAAGTTAAGAAAAAAATACCAAGTTGTCAAGAATTAGATATAAGTCCCTATCCTTTCATATTTCGAGGGCAAGGCAGCTGTCCCCATCGTGCACTTCGATACGCATGACGATACCTGTCTCCCAATCCGTTTCCACGCGCACGTCCACAGGGCGACTCCCCAGCGTACGTATCGCCAGAAGCAACCGCGCAGCAGCAATCTCTTTTCTCCACGCAGCTTCCTTGACCGTCTCTGTCTTGAACGGCTCGCTCTCGGTATCGTAGCCCGTGCCACGCAGTACGCGCAGGGCTTTCTCCGCAACCTTTGCAGCCTGTTTCCAGTCTTGGTAGACGGTTACTTTTCTGCGTGGGTTCTTCTTCATTTCTCCGCCTCCAGCATGGATGCTATCTCGTCAGGGTTGTCTGTACTGCCAGACAACGTATGATTCAACTCGCCAAGACGCGCCTTCAGTTTATTGAGCAGGCGCGGCGCACGGAAGCCCTCGTGTAACTGCACGGATTCGATCCGTGTAATGGCTTCGAGTACAGCGTCGCGCCGCGCTTCGATAAAGGCCATGCGCTTCTCCTGCAAGCGCACGTCAATGCCAATCGTCTCTTTTTCCATCAGGGGGGCAGGGGTTTACGTGAGTGAGCAATGTACGAACAAAAAACAAGAAAGTCAAGGGGTTGCGTCCTCTACGTACTCCCTGATCCATCCGTATTCACCAACCGCCCCGTCGAGAAAGTCGCAAAGAAGATTCTTGCGCGTATCAGCGTATTCCTTCTCCTCTTCGTCGGTCAGTTTCTCGTAGATTTCCTTCTCGTACGCCTCCAGTTCGGCGCAGGCTCCAAGGGCAATCTCAGCCAATTCAGCCAATTTTGTGTATTCTGTTAGCATGGTTTCCTCCTGTTATTTGGTGGGTAGTGATGCTAAGTCGCAGGCGCGAACGGGGGGTTACCTTCTGAGCCAGCCGATATGTTTACCGTCTCGTTCGACTCTGACCATAGGGATGTCCACTCGTTCGAGATTGGCGAGTATGCCTTGATGCAGGATGATACGCCCGATGCAATTATCATCTGGATGCGCCAATATGGCTTCTTTTGCCGCATCCAGCGAATCGAATCGTTTTGCTGCCCCGACGTGCGCGGTAACGCCTTCGGGCAGCTCAGCCGACGTATCCTTTTCCATAGGCGGCGCATAGCCTACTACATACGCTACTGGTATATCCCAAGGTATGGGCATTATATCCTCGTTAGATGGTTCTGGCTGGCTGCCCTATACCCGTTTCGCCAGAATTTCTTCCTTGAAAATCCGAACGGCTTCGTTTCCTACCCGCTTGCGATCCATCTTGTCGAGTGCCTCTCCGGCATTTTCCTCTACCTCTACGTCCCGGACAATCGCGCCGAGCATGTCAGGAATATGCCGCGTAGTCAGGTCAGCAACCGTTACGCCTGCCTGTTCAGCTACCTGTTCCAGGGCGTGTTCTACTCTGGCCAGCGTAACAAACTGGACAAAGGGAGAGACGTATGCCTCCTGATTCGCTCTGCCTTTACGCCCGCCTGTACGCGGCTTCGAGTGCGCCTCGGTAAAGCGAGCGGACTTGTTCTTGTACCGAAATGGATGTACGCTTGGCAGCGCGCTTGACACCACATACCCTTCGCCCGGAGAATCTTCGCGGCCTTCCATCGGACCGTAGTTCACCGCCTTCTCTACCATCGGGCGCAGTTCGTTCGGGTTAATTCGATCTGCGTCTTTCAGGTATCCAACGTACTTCGCCGCTCCGCCTCTATCGTAAAACGTAATCTCGTACGACACGCTCGGATCGAAGATCGTATCCCACAGGCACGGCAACTCGTAAACCTTGAAAGTGCCGTCCCCGTGCTTGTCAAACAGAATACCCGGAACCAACTTAAAGTGCCTAACAGGGGCAATACGCCCAGAGAAACGCTTCAGAAACATCCAACCGAACGTAACCGTCTTCTGATTCTCTGCGTCTACTACGCCATCTTTGCGATAGGCGTACGTAACGGCGAAGTCAAAGAAGTATACGTCCAGTCCCTGGTGATGCCAGACAAAACGCTTCTGCATCGAATTTCCTACCAGTTCCCCGAAAAACGTCATATCCGTAATCAGGTATCCGTCCTCTTTGGGGTTGTTGCGATCCGTCGCGGAATGTTCTATAAATGCGCCTACGTTCTGCATACCTGCCGAAAAGTCAGGGATGTGCCTCGGAGTATCTCCCCCTTCCATCACTTCGTCCACCTGCATCCGCCCTGCCCAGTTCTCATTGAACGCATCTCGCAACCAGGGAATAATGCAATTGTAAAGGGTGTCCTTCGCTACGTCGTTGAACTTGTCTTGATGCGGATGGCGAGCAAAGTTTCCGCGCTCGTTCTTCTCTTCGATGTAGAACGAGTTGGTTCGCTGCCCCAGGTACACTCCCCGCTCGTCGATTCCTACGCGGAAGTTCTCTCCGTCGAGTTTGGCTGTGGCTACGACAAGATGCAAGCCCGCCTTGATAGCCTTCATCTTCAGTTTGCCCGCAATATCCGTGCGCACAGCCAAGTCATAGGCTTCCATTGACTTGGAATCGTTCGCAAACTCCAGGTTGTGGCGGTTGGGGATCTTGCTTAATTTGGACATTGTTCAGGGGGTTTAGGTTTACGTGGTTTCTTTTTCCACTGGAGGGGCTATCTGGCTTTCTTGTCGTACGAATGGACAACCGCGTCCAGCCCCCTGTCCATGAGAAACCGTTCACCTTTCAGCAGTCTCTCGTAGTAGCGTTGTGCTTGCTCCCACATGCGGGTATCGAGCAGGTTGCGGTCGTTGACATGCCGGGCAAGGGTTTCGGCTATCGCCTCCAGATCAACACACGCTGTTCGCCACTTCTCCACCGCCGCCACTTTTATCATTGTCTGGCCGTTCTCGCGCCAGACGTAAGGGGCGACCTCGGTAGGGAAGTCGAGTTTGCGGATGTCGGGTATGGTTTCCATGGTCAGTTTGATGTTTTGGTTAAGGGATTTAGTCGAGTATGCCTGCGCGGTTTCGCCGTAGACCGTCGCTGATCCGAGTTAAAAATATAAGGTTGGCGCAATCCTCGGCATAATTTAGCCAGTCGCCTTTGCCGTTTGCTTCAGCGCGGCTCGTTGCTTGATTCCCCCGGAAGCCAGCGGGACAGTTAGGCTGCGGAAACCTATATCGTAGCGTACCTATGTACGGGAAATAAATGTCCATGCCTTTTACCGTTTCACCGTCCTCTGTCCAGTATGCCCGCACCTCGATCTTCCATACGTTCATCCTGCCGGACGTGGCTTTCATGTCCAATTGTAGCACCGGGTCCACCAGATCCAACTGGTCGTCGTACATCGGAGAGTGCGGGTCCGGTAAAGTTATATCGTACCGGAACGGTACGCGGGGCAAGTGCTCAACGGGCATTATATCCAATGTTTGGTATGGTTCTGGCTGGTGGCTTCGCCCGCCGATACGAATTGTCGGTAGATGCACCCCATACGTTCATCTGTGGCATCTACGTTCTCGCTCATAGAGATACCAAAGAACGGCTCGTGGTTCCCTGTGGCAGGTTTGCTGCATCCGCACAGGGCAAAAGCAAAAGCAAGGCCAAGGACAGCAGCGGTCATGTAAAGAAAGGGGTTACGCATGGTTTCGGGGTTTCGGGTTAAAGTTTCGTTTTCCACTGCGGGGGCTAATCCGCTAAAGTCGTGCGGCAAACCTCTGACACATACCAGTCCATCGCTTCTTGCTCCTCGTTCGTAAATGTGTCGTATTTTGCATATGCGCCGCCGTATGAGCCCTCAACAAGTATCGCCGTTGCTGTTTCCTCACCATCATATTGCGCGTACACCTCGATCCGCTGGCCGCCATAGCCAATAGTTATGCACACGTTTGAATGCTTTGCAGCTTGCGCGGAAACTTCCCAGTCAAAATCGCCCTGCACAACATTGTACACGCCATCGAGCAATTGCTGGACAACCCTATTGCTAACATGCGGATCGGGATCGTCCGCCTCATGCCAAGCCTGTACGATATTCGGAGCAACCGCTTCAACGTTCGTTCTCATCATATCGATCTGGAGCTTTATTAGGCTGTGCTCTCTTTCAGATACCATTGTTTTCGGGGTTTCGTTTTCCATCGCGGGGGTGCGGGTCTTACGATGTAATTTCCCGGTACGGTCAAGAACTGCGTAGTCCACTTTCTCCGCCCAGCGCGTACCGTAATAGAGAATCACGACAATGGGAAACGGCTCATCTTCGTGTATCCCATAGCGTTTTTGACGATAATGGACCCATTCTTCCAGCGTTGGACTTGACATATTTGCGAGATTGACAGGATGCCATTCTGCGCCCACGCCTATTAAAAACTTATGTTCGGGTGGACGAACACGATATGTATTCGCCGCCTCCTTTTCCTTGCCAGGCTTGCGCTGGAAGTCCAGCATGGGGGGTAATTTTGTCGTTTCCATGCTCAGTACTTGATGTAATCGGCAGCGTTGTTCTTCAGCGCGTTGTCGTTGTGTACGTAGCGCAGCGTCGTCTTGGGGTCCTTATGACGCGCAAACGCCTGCACAAGGTCAATGTCTGCCCCGCTCCGCACTGCCATCGTGATAGCGGTATGCCGCAAAAGGTGAGACGTTACGTTTGCGCGTATCCGCGCCCGTTGCCCCGCTTGCTTGATAACCGTATTGATTCCATCGGCACTCATGCGCCCGCCAGGCTTCCAGCGGCTTTCGGAACGTAGCAGCGCGCCGCCCTTGATGTTGCTTGTCTCAAGCAGACGCTTGACCATAACCATTATCTCGTCCCGCACCTTCACAAACTGATTGTATCCGCCCTTCGCCTCAGGGATATTGAGCACCCAGCAATCCTCGCGTTGCTCAAAATGCTCTACGTCTATCGCCTGTATCTCGGATCGCCGCAGGCCGCAATACAGGCCCAGGGTTACGATCAGTTCGTTGCGCAGGCCAGAGTAGCCCTCTCGCGCCGCAGCAAGCAACTTGCGTACTTGCTTCGTTGTCAATGGCGTTTTCTCCGCAGATTCTCCGCCCTTGATCTTGTAGCCATGCCGCTTGCTTACGGGATTGCGCCAGACGTACCCCTCTTCAATCGCGAAATTGAAGAAATTCGATATGGCGGCCTTGCGGCGGCGTAGCGTGGCGGGGCTTTTGCCCTCCTTGTCAAGGCGGCGCAGGTACTCCGTTACATCCAGGCGCCCCGCTTCGAGCGCGTTCTGTGGAATCTCTCCGTTGTTGACCCACAGGCTACCAAAGAAGTCGTACAGGTCATGGCGGTACGCTGTGCGCGTGGCTTCGCTACTGTAAGTGTCCAGGTACGCCTCGATTACGCGCTCCGGGGAGCGCACAGGCGTCAGGCGGATGGTCGGACTCATGGTATCAGGGGTTTACGTGAACGAGCAAGGTACGACAAAAAAACAAGAATGTCAAGGGGTAGGCATGTACTCCTCTGCCCCCTCTGGGGGAAACTCCGCTCGCATGGCAAGCAAGTTTGCTTCCATCCTGTCTCGCTTCAACATCCACCCGTTGCTCATAGACAATATCCTGTTCCCAATTTTCTTGTCTATGAACTGCAACTTTTTGTAAGTTTCCTTCTGTTCGTACAAACTTATTACGCGCATATTGCGCCTTTTCATCTCGCGCAAGCAATCCAGGCAGGTAGGCATAGTATCTCCACTCCAGTCCGATGAGGCGTAAACAACGTGTTTCTCATACGACCCGCAGAACGTCTTATATCCTTCCATCTGCCCATCATAATCATTACAATCATTGATTATATGCACTCCAGCCTTTTGTTGCATGAGTGCTTTTTTTGTCTTTTCCAATTGTTCACACGCAGTATCGTGTTCCTTCTTGGCGTTCTCTGTATTTGGGTAAATTTTTGCGTTCATCGTTCTGGGATAGGGGGTTCTTTAATATCGCGGGGGGGGTTATGGGGGCGAGCCGTGCCCGCCCCCTGTGGGGTTAAATGACAGGCGTTATCTCGTGAGCGATAGCCTCGGCAAGAACGGCATCGGCCATCAGCGGCTCGCCCGCCTCCCGGTACGCATCAGCGAACCCTTTAGGGAATCCAGCGGGGGTCCATATCCGTTCACCGTCAGGCGTGGGAAGCGCATAGCCGTAAGCTTCTCTCCCCTGGTCCACGCTCGGCATCAGCAACGCCCGCATACGCACGTCGCGCTCAGCATAATCCAATTGCTGGATCAGTGTACCACGCTTCACCTCGTCTGCCTCGATAGATACAATGTCTCCATCGAAGAGAGATAGCACGTAATCAAGCAGGTTTACGTCATAAGACATTCTGTACTCTACCGCGGGTCCAGGCAGCCTCACCAAGGCGTGGCCGCTGTTCACGATCACGGACGCGCCATGGTTGCCGTCAACGACGTATTCAGGCGGCAGCACCTCGAATTTCACGGCATGCTCGTCGTCAAACGAAGCACAGCACCTGTTCTTGGCGAATGGAATAACCGTCTTGAGTTCCGTGGCCAGCCTGGTGGCTTCGGCCTCCGTACGCATGGCATGCTCGCTAAAGGACGGAATGACCTGTCTGTAATCCGGGTATTTTTCCGGAATGTTTACCGTCTCTACATGCGTCTCTATGTCGCCATTATCGAAGCGAAAGCGCGTAAACCTATCCACTACGTCTACCTCCACGCGCCCGGTCTTGTGCGTTCCTGTGCAGCCCTTCAGCAGCTTCCATGCGGCATCCGGGACAACCGTAGTAACGGATTCGCTTGCCTCAGCAGGCACTTGCCTCTCGACAAGCACAAAGCCATTCGTGGCAGCCATCGTTAGCGCGTTGTCTTTGGCCTCCATGTAAATACCCGTCATCGCATATCGCAAGCAATCTTTGGATATTGCAGGCATCAGATAGTCCATAGTCTTGCGCATCTCGCCCTTGTCAATGCTGAACGTTTGCCCAGCATCGTCAAGCATAAACTCAGCGGGATAATGCTCAGCGGCCTCAATGCTTCCAACGGTAACGGACGTGCTGCCGAACGAAACACGCGCCATTCCATGCTGATTGCCGCCAGGCAGCATCTCAACAATCACATCGATCTTCTTGCGGGCAGCAAGTGCTTTTTCCATTTTCTGCGTCTCAAAGAGGAAAGCACCTTTGCCAATGGCGGCTACCGCCTTGCGGCATGTTATGGCCTGTTCGTTTCCTTGCGCGGA
Source organism: Gammaproteobacteria bacterium (assembly GCA_965220895.1). Taxonomy (GTDB): domain Bacteria; phylum Pseudomonadota; class Gammaproteobacteria; order UBA4575; family UBA4575; genus WTFY01. Next base: position 58,715 of record CBDCRF010000006.1, on the reverse strand, counting down.
AACAGACAACACGCCATCCTCGAAGGAGAATTTCATGTTGCGCAACACGGGCATATTGCCCGTCTTCGGGACAACCCGTTTGACCTGTTTCATCATGGCCAGCAGCGTGGTTGCAGGGATAGAGAAGGTGTTCATTGTTCAGGGGTTTGGGGAACGGGATTCGTTTTCTACTGCGGGGGTTAGGCAACTTTGGCTTTAAGCAGGTGCGTTGCAACAACGCAATTGATCGCATCGCGCTGCGTCATGTGAATACCTATCACTCGATACGCAATATCGCGAGCAATCCAGCAGCCGCGATTAGGATACAGCGGCTTACGATAAACATTCGCGCCAACTAATCCTATCTCTGCCCCGTTTCTGACGACACTGTACAAACTACCTGTGCAGCGCACGTTTTCTCGCATGCCAAGGCTTGAGGAATAAGGAAAGCGCACCTTGAGTATAGCCTCAATAGCCTCCCGCTTCGTACGGAATTCTGATATGAGCCGCCCTAAAGCGTCTTGCGCCCGCCAAGGTGCACTACCCGGATATGGGCTTCGATCTTTACGGGCCAATACTCGGCCTATTTCCTCTTCGTCTTTCAGTACAACAAATACTACAGGTATGCAATGCGTTTTCATTGTTTCGGGGGTTTCGGGTTTAGCGGGGCATGAACGCTGAATACAGCAGCATCAGGGTAGGATCGGGGCGCGTGGACTCCGGCGCATCGTGCTCAACAACCGTGAAGGTGTAGCGTTTCAGGTTCAAGCGGTGGTAGTTCTTCTCAGCGGGCCACTCCAGGGCTGCCTCCAGCGTGTCGAAAGACGCTGCGTTGAGTACGCGGTTGGCTCTGCCTATGAGGAAGATTGTGTACATGGTGCAGGGGCTACATAGTGAATACGTCGCCAGGCTTGCCGTGCACGTTGTGCCTGTGCAGGCGGCCCCAATCAACAGGCAGTTTGTATGCCTTGTTGTTTCTGCGTACCTTGGCAACCTTTTTCTGCATTATTGCAGTTTCGTATGTCTCGCCAGCATACAGCCAAACGTACGTGCGGGAACGTTGGCTGCGATCTCTACATACAAGCACCAGCGGCGAATAAAAAATGCCACGAAACTTAATGGCTGCCTTGTGGCTCTTGCCCGCGGGATCGGTAATAATGTCAAATTCCATGGTCTTTGGGGTTCGGGGTGATTGACAACAAGGTACGACAGAAAAACAACAATGTCAAGGAAAAATGTAAACAATCTCTTTTTCCATTGCGGGGCTATCCTCGCTCGTGAAGCCACTCGGCCAGTTCGTCGATACGATCAAAGACGTCCTGGAACATCAGGGCATCGCCATACCACGCAAGATCCCTCACAGCTGAATCCAGGTCGTATGTGTCGCCAGTCTTCAGCGCGTCCAGCGCGGCATCACGGGCGCGGGCAGCTGTCTCCCTTATATTGCTGTCATACGTCGCCCACTCGTCGATAATTTCTTGCGCCTCGTTAAGCGTTATGCCGCACTTGGCCGCAAACTCATCAGGCGTTCCCAGGTCGTCCACGCAATCAGCGTACACGGGGCTAATGCGGCTATCATCATCGTAGACCTGCATCGTCCAATTCCAGCCGTCTTCCCACTCTGCGTAAGCGGCCTGTATCATGTCTCGTATTTTCATAGCGTTTGGGAGTAAGGTGAACGGGTTTCTTTTCCACTGCGGGGGGACGGGCGAACCCGCCCCCCGTGAAAGTCAATGGCCCAGCATCAAAGGCATAATGACCGTCGTAGCGTTCTCCGTCTCGATCAACGCTGCCTGGTTAGGAGACACCATGAGGAAGGTAACGCTATCCATGCCTGCGAACGTTGCGCTCATCAGATTGCTCACGTAGTGCGCGTTGAAGCCAATACGGAAGCTGCCGTCGTCCCTGTACATCCTTTCCAGATCAGGCATAGACACTTGTGCGGGCAATACTGCGCCAACCTCCCCGCCATCGCCATGATATGGCGTTACGCTTTCAGGGAGAACGCTAAACCCTACTTGAATATCCTCAGCGCCACTGTTTACCCGCCATTGCGCTTCGCGCTTGTGCACCTTGGCTACCTCCAGCATATCAGCGGGATCAAACGTAATGCCAACGCCCGTTTCCGGGTAGTACTGAATGCCATCGAGGATCCCCCTGTAATTTGGGTATTTATCCTCGACATTGGTAATCGCAACCGTTGTCTTGTAGTCCTTATTGGCGAACGTCCACACTGTGCGTTGATCGGATACGGTTACCTCGACATCGGATTCCCCGCGCACCATGTACGCCTTAAGGATAGCCAACGCCTCAGCGGGTATGATTACCTCGACAGGGCCATCGCTAATTTCCGTGTCCACGCTCGCCTCGCGCTTTTGCATTACGTGTCCATCGGTAACAACCAGGGTAATCGCGTCAGGGGCAACGCGCAAACAAACACCTTGTAGCGACGGACGCATCTCGTCTTTGGAAGCCATCCAAGCCATGCGGGTAATAATATCCTTGACCGTTTGCCCGTCAAGTTGGAAGCGCGCCCTCACGTCGTCGGGGTCCGTTTCCGCCAACGGGGCAGGACAGTAAATAATGCTGGGCTTGGGGCCGTGCACGGTTTCCGTATCCAGCACAAAGCGAGCATCGGATCCCTGCGTATGCTCAACGAACAACTCGCTGGGCGTTTCTTCAGCGAGTGTATTGGCGCACGACCGCATGCAGGCAACGAATGCTGTTTGCCCGGCAGTCTCGACAACAGCGCGAACAGATACCTGCATCTGGGAAGCGGCTTTGAGTTGACGCTGCGCTGTGAGCGTTAGCGCATTGTCCCCAAACTCAAAGCGCACGGGCAGCGGCTTGCCCTTGCCCTTTTGAATGACGCGCATGACGCGCCGGAGCATTGCCAGGGCTTTCTTTCCGGGCAGTGCCGCCATGTTGACGGTTTCGTTTTCCATTGCAGGGGTTGTCGTTTCCATTGTATCGGGGTTTGGGGTTAGGAAGGATCGAGCAATTGCCATACTGGCCCATGGGGTGTTTCCTGTACGCTTGCAATGCGGACGCTATTCCGTTTTTCGTCGATCACAAAAAGATCGAATCTGTTTCCGCTTGCAGTCTTAACGCCTTGGATAGCTACGCCAGCGTTACTTGCTTGTATCTTCGCCTCCATGTACGTCTGCCCAAGACGATGAACAACCTTGCTATCTCGGTTGTCTGATCCGCCTTGCAGTGTGCCTCTGAATGTTGCCATTGTTTTCGGGGTTTGGTTTCGTTTTCCATTGCGGGGGGGGGCTGCGTCAGGCTTCCATAGCCTCAAGCCATTCCTCGCTTTCCGTGTCCGCCTCCTCGTAGCATACAGCCTCGTAGATCTGTCCAGTTTGTTGGCAAGTGTGCCAGGTGTCCGTTATGCGGTATATCCCGCAATGGCGGCAAACTTGCCGGATAATCACGCCGCCCCCGTTACCCCACACGCCAGGGTTTTCTTTCAGGCCCCCAAGCAATTCGTGCGGCGAAACCCATTCATGTTCGCCCGCTGGGCAATCGGGTTCAGGCGGGTCCACAGACACGTCTTCAGATTCTAACAGGTCTCCCTCCTCGTCGTATATCTTGACATTGAAAAGCCAACTCCATTGATCGAAGCTGTCTTCAGGAACGTTATTTTCCTTGACGTCCTCAATCGCTTGATCCAACGCATCCTCCGAATTTCGGGCATCAATATCCCAGGATTCGTAACCGTTAGAAGCGGTGAACGTGTACGGAAATGCTGCGGGTTGCAAGTTCATTGTTCAGGGGTTTGGGGTTAAAGTTTCGTTTTCCACTGCGGGGGGGCTATTCAAGCAGCGTATGCCTGTCTCTCTTTCTCGCGCCTTGCCTCGCCCTGCGCCCTACCTATCTCCAAACGCCCCCACTGGAAGCCGCCCAGAGATTCCGCCGCATGCCTCAACATATGCCAGCGAATATGTTGATAGAGTTTATACGCGCCGCTTTTCTTAAAATCCTTATGCTCGCAGGCTTGATACCGCCAACACTCCAACGTTCCAATCATATGGCCAAGCGGGTGGTCTTTCCAGTCAGACGCTTCCCACTCCCTTTCCGCCTCCGCAACGCAAAGGGAAATAAAATCCTCGCGTGGCTCGTTAAAACCTTCGTAACGCCAACTTAGGCTGCGGTTATTTTCTGCCGCCAGTATTTGCGCAATGTTCGTGCGCACAATGACCAGGTTGGGCAATTCCGCTTCTCGCAGCATTTCCGAGATAGTTTTGGGAAAAAAGATGCCATTGTCAATTTCGCAGCGATCCTCAGCATAGGCGGCCAGGCGGCCAATGTCGTACGGGTCCATCAAGAATGCGCTCATGTCGTTCGGGGTTTGGGGTTGGGGTTGGGGTTTCGTTTTCCACTGCCGGGGGGCTATGCTCTACGCCGCACATCGCGCCCATACTCTCCCGCACGGCGGCGGCGTGTTCGCACATATCCGCAATAATCCCGCGCGTTTTTGTGCGCTGTCCGCTCCCTCCAGTGCGCTGCCAGCGTTTGCCCTGTTAGCGGCGTAGGGAGTTTCCAGCTCGTCGCGGTGGGCTTACGATATGTCGGACTATACACGACCCAAGGCGCGTAACGCGCCCGAATTGTGTCCAGCACAGCAGCGCGAACGCGGCGGCGTACGCGGCGAATCCGCGCCCGCCCCCGTCGCCAATACTGCACAATCCAGAAACCGCACGTATAGGCGAACGAAGGCTTAAATACAAAATCGCGCGGCGTATCCGCATAGCGCGTCGTATCGCATCGCGCACGGTTTGCGCCGTGTGCGAAATTATCCACCGCATGGCGTACGTTTTCCGCCACTTCGTAAAATCTGCGTGTCATGGTTTTCGGGGGCTTTGTGTTTCGGGTTTTCTTTTTCACTGCGGGGGGTTACACACATAGCGGGCAGCCTGGGCAGCCCGCTCCCGCCCGCGCTGCAACCTCTCCGCTGTTTGCTTCGGGACATGCCGCGCCCAGCCCCTGCGGGCATCATGCAGGCGCGTATAAGACCAGATGCCAACGCCGAAAACCCAAAGCACATAGCGCAAGCCTTCGCCGTTCCATCGGCGTTCCCGCGTGATATAGGGCTTGCGCTCGCGGTTTGCCATGTCGTTCGGATCCTCGCCCGCCTCAATCCAGACATTCGGGCGCGGTTGTATCAGTTTCGGGAGTTTCATTTTTTCCGGGGGTTAGGTTAGGGGCGCAAGTTTGCCGGATACCCGCGCATTGCCGGATACCCGCATATCGTGTATCCGTTCACAGGCAGTTAATCGTACTTTGCCAGCTAAATGAGATGCGCCGGTTACCCGCGCAAAAGCATACACGCGGGACTTGCCAACAATCTTCGCATCAGGGCCAATATATGCGGATTCGTCTACCCAAGCGGTATCCTCAACCCATCCGCCGCCGTTCGCGTGTCTGTGCGCAGGTACTGGGCCGCGCCCGTCGTCAAAATCGTGCGTTTCCATTGTATCAGGGGTTTGGGCGTTTTTCGCTGTGGGGGTTATAGGGTTGGATACCCGCGCATCGCCGGATACCCGCGCCTTGCCGGATACCTGCGCCTTGCCGAGCACGTCCGCCTCTTCAAATATCCACGCTTCGCCGAATACCTGCGCATCGCCGCATACCCACGCCTTGCCGAATACCTGCGCCTCATCAAGTATCCGCGCCTTGCCGGATACCCGCGCCGCCTCAGAAACTTGCGCATCAGGCCCGACATATGCGGACTCGTCTACGTGCGCAGTATCGGCAACCCAACCGCCGCCGTTGCTGTGCCTGTGCGCAGCTACTGGGCCGCGTCCGTCGTCAAAATCGTGCATTTCCATTGTGTCGGGGGTCAAGGTGAATGGTTTCTTTTTTCCTTCGGGGGGGCTATGGGGGCGAACGCAACGCGCCCGCCCCCGTGAATTAAGCAATGAATAGACCAGCAAACCAGGCCAGCGCGTCCGCATGTTCCGAATACCGGAGCCCGCGTTCTACGCGCTCGGAGCCCCACACGCCAACAATGCGCGTTACCTCCGCCCCGTGCCCGTCAATATCCGCGTATATGTCCACGTTGGGGCCGCCGAACGTCATTGTAAAACGCGCCTCGGCGGGGATCAAAACATCATCCGCGATCGTTTGCCAGCCGCTCCGCACCTCGACGGAAAGAACGTCCTCCTCCATCCGCTGCCGGATATCGTCCTCATCGTCCATTTCGTCCGGCGCGGGCAAGTCCGCAAACTCGCCCGCCGCGTACCTCTCGGCGTACTCTTCGGGATCCGCCTGGTACGTCATAAAGGCGTCGTAAGCCTCCGCAATTGCGGAAAGCTGCCCATCGATCTGGGCCGCAAGTTCTTTTCGTATGTCCATGTGTCAAGGGGTTTTACGTGAATGCCGCCCGGCTTTCCCGAACGATCTGCAAACAAGGTACAAACAAAAAACAATAAAGTCAAGGGAAAAGCGTAAATAAATTTTGCCCCGCCCCTTTTTTTCTCCGGGGGGGCGTACGCACACACGCGCCCGCGCCCGTTCCTTTATGTACGCCCCTGCAAGGAAATAAAAGTTTACATTTTTCCCTTGACATTGTTGTTTTTCTGTCGTACCTTCCTATTGCGATGCGGGAAACGCCCGGAACGCAAACCCCAAACCCCGAAACAATGAAAATTAAATTGCAAGGCGTTACCCTGTTTATTCGCCGTGTATTCTTGGACGTGCGATGCAAGGCGTTTGCCGCTGAAGGTGTACGGGACAACGCCATCATCGTCGAATTTAGAGGCAACGCGCCCGATCTTTCTGTGCTGGTGTACGACAATATCGCGGGACATTATACCCGCTGCCACTCGCTCACGCCCTGGCATATTGCGCGTATTTATGCTGCCGCTCGCCGGGCAATGCAGGAGGAAGAGGCATTCCGCGAACGGGTATAGTCAAGGGTACACGTTCGCAACGCCCGCCGCTATTATTCAGCGGCGGGCGTTTTCTTTTTTCTCCGGGGGGGGGCGCATACACGCAACGCGCCCGCCCGTGCGTTTTTCGCTGGGGGGCGCGCCTGTACCCGCGCCCGCCCGCCCCTACACACGCCCGCCCGTGCATTATTATGCGCTCCAGCAGAACGAAAAAAAATATAAAAGTTTACGGATTTTACTTGACATTATTGTTTTTTCGTCGTACCTTGCTTGCAGATCGTTCGGGAAACGCCCGGACGCATTCACGTAAAACCCCTTGACACATGGACATTTCCACACACTCCCTTATTTCGCATATACACGTTACGGCGTTTTCGTTGCTCCTCCAGTGGCTTGACCTCCTGAAAGAGCGCAACGCGAAAACCGTCGTTTTACTCGATTTTAGGAACGCCTCCAGCAACGCCGCAAACTGGCAATACCTAATAACAATTGACGGCGTACCCGCCATATGTTATTTCGATGGGCGCGGCCCCTGGTTTAACGAAGAACTAACGCCCGCAATCGCGACGGACGACGAGGACTTCGATGCCGTTCATAACTGGCTTGACGAAGCGGGATATGACTACGACGAAAATTTTAATATCCGCGCCCGCCCTGACAGCTACGAAGTGCGAATAATCACGGCGCAAGGACCCGGCAAAGTGTTTACCGTCAAGGCGGAAACATACCCGGACGCGGCGAAAAAAGCCGCAGAAAGCATACACCCCTTGGCCCTGCAACCGATACGGAGCGGCGCAAACCCCTGCATAAAAGTGGACGTACGGGCAGCGGATTCGGGCGAAGCGTACGAACGGCATACGCTCCGCATTGCCTGGGCTTACGATGGTTGCCACGACGTTGACAACGTACGGAAAGCCGCTTAACCGTTCCTTTTTCACCGGGGGGGCGCCTGCACACGCCCCCGCGCAACGCGCCCCCCCGCCTGTCCAGCAAGAAAAAAAGTTTACGCAAGCCTGTTGACATTCTTGTTTTTCTGTTGTACCTTACTTTCAGATCGTTCGGATTCGCCCGGACGCGAAACCCTTGACCCTCGAAAAAAATGGAAATAAGGCAAACAATACACTTTCAAGCCGCGAAAAAATGGGCAAGTCGCAACCGCGACCTGGAAAAAACCCTTGAGCATGTGCTAAAGACGTATCCCCGCGCATACGTATACGGCCGCGGCGGATTTTACGCGATCAAGTTGAACGCCCTCGATGTTTTCAATTCGTTTTTAGCCGCCTGAACGCGCCCCGCGCATACCCCCCCGAACAATGACCATGCACCCAAACAAACAAGCCTTTTTCGATTGCCCTGAAGTAGCGGAGCGTATAGCCGCCGGGGTGGAAAAAGTCTTGCGCTACAAGAAAGAAAAACGCTCACAAGTCGCTCAGAAAAATGCAGCCTATTCGGCCGGGCGTTATTATCCGCAGCGGCAGCGCGATTGGATCGCTGCTGAAGTTTTGCGCATCGCAGCCGAAGTTTCGCGCCGCAACCGGCAAACCCCTTGACCCTCGAAAAAATGGAAACCCCGAAAACCGTATTCATCAAAGGCGGATTAACCGCCGAACTTTTCGCCGCCGATCCGGACGGCTGGGCAACCTGGACAGTAAAACACGGTGGCGAACACTGGGGGCAAGTTACACGCTCAACGACCGCAACCGGCAACCTCTATACGGGCTATGCCGCAAACGCCGCCGCCCCTTGCAAACCCGCCCTGACTCTGAAACGGGCTATGTTTCGTTTGTTTCTGCGATACACGGCCGTCGAACGCAATTCTTTTTGATTCGGGGGGGGGCGCACACGCCCGCCCGCCCGTGCGTTTTTCGCTGGGGGGCGCGCCTGTACACGCCCACACGCCCCCCCACACGCCCCCGCCCGTGCATTATTTATCCCGAAACCGCTTTTATGAAGATTCTGTGAAGAATAAAAAAATGCTTGACTTTTATTTTTTCGCGTTTTACCTTGCTTGCAGATCGTTCGGGAAACGCCCGGACGCATTCACGTAAAACCCCGAAAAAATGTACATAACAGATGCCGCCGCCGCCCTGGACGCCGTCGATTCCGCTTACATGGACGACGTAGAAACGGTATTGCGTTCCCGTTCCGGGCTTGGCTCCGCCGCCCGCGCCGCCCTGGAGGATATTCGCGCCGAAACACGCGCCGCCGCAACGGGTAAAGAGGACGCGGACCCGCTCCCTTGGTACTTGCGTGCAGAGCCGTTCTACGTGCGCCCCACAGAAGCCCCGAAAAAGACGAAAAAAGCGCGTAAATAATCGCGCCCCTTGACACGCCCGGCAAACCGGGCAAAAGCCCTCCGCTTGCGCAAGGCGAAAAAGCCCGCCCGCCCGCGTTCTTTTTCCACTGGGGGGGCGCCTGTACACGCCCACACGCCCCCACACGCCCCCACACGTACGCGCGCGCGTGCATTATGCTTGCGCAGACAGAAAAGCCGCTTTTGTGAATTTTATGTGAACATTGAAAAAATACTTGACAAAAGTTTTTTCGCGTAGTATAATGGAGACAAGCGAGACGGAAAAGCCGCTCGCGCTCACCTTGACCCCTCGATACAATGAACACTCTCTTTGCTATCTCGCTCCGGGATATTTTGCAGTTTGCGCTCTTCGCGCTCTTCGCAGTCTCGGCACTGTCAATACCTATTATACAGACACTTCGCAAGCGCAGTCTCGCGCTCGCGCAAACTGTCTGCGCTCCGGCTTTGCTCACTCAGTTTCTCAGCTTCGGAGCCCTAACTTTCATCTTTGCGCAGTTTGGAGCGCAGTTTCAAGTTTGGACAATTGCAATTATTGCATTTTTGCCCTTAGGCTTGACTGTCTCAGCGCAAGTGCGCAGAGTGCTCAGCGAAGAATTGCACTCGCTCGCATACTTGGCCTATAGGCTCCGGCTTCGCTTGCGTACTATGCGCAAAGAGACTGCGCAGACCCTCGAAACATTGTATGGCTCAGACGCGATGAAAAGCGCAGAGACGGAGCGAGTTTGTCCCGAAATTGACCACATAGAAGTTGACTTACTCGCTCACTACGCTTGCGCTTTGTATTACACCGCTGATCCCGTAGAATCTTTCGGAGATATTGACCTTGAGGAACTTGAAAGAATTAAAGCATACTTGACAGACGAGTTAGGACTTGACTTAGAACGCTTAGAGAATATATCAGAGGAGCAATTCACCGGAGTTTGCGAAGCAACGGATCAATACGGCTTACTTGCGCAGTTTACATACTCGCGAGACAAAGCAAAAGCAAAGCCGCTCTGCGCTTGCGCTCGCGCTCTCTCTGCGCTCGCGCTCTGCGCTCTCTCTGCGCTCTCTGCGCTCGCGCTCGCTCCTGACTCGCTCGCGCTCTGCGCAGTTATTCCACTGTATTTTACGCGGCTTATGCGAGACGCAAGCGGTACCGTTATTTACTCTGTCAAGAGAAAAGAGTACGGAGCGCAAATAGCAAAAACTATAGGCTTTGTAAGACAAATAAGGGATATGTGGTATGCAAGCGTATCCCTTGAAAGCTTGCTAAAATATGAATACTCCGTCACTGCGCTCAGCTGCAGACGAGCCGGCGAGAAACTTTCTGAGCAAGTCAAGCGCGCTTTGTCCCCTGGAATAATCCTTGACAACGAAGACGGCGTCCTCTCTAAAAAAGAAGTATGCGAGAAACTGCAGAGCATACTTATTTCGCTCGGCTCAGATAGTAAGTGCGCAAGCGATTCAATATCAGACGATCCGCAGTTTGCTTGCGAACTATGCGACGACCTTATGTCTGCGCTCTCGAAACATTGTCCACTTGGCTACTTTTGCGGCTACCTGGAATTTCATCCCGGAGTTATCGCAGTGCAAAGTCTCTCCGAGTGGACAGACGAAGAGGACGACGACGACGTCAAAAGCAAGCAAGCAAGCGCAGACGTATTGACCCGCCCAAAGTGCCTATACAGTATGGACCCTATAGGGCTTTTCTTGCTCTCTCTGTCAAGCGTTGTTATTCTCGCGAGTTTCTGCGCAGATACCCTTGACAATCTCGCGCAGTCTCTGCGCTCGCGATACGCAAAGTGGAAAGTCTGGTATATTGGAGACGACGGAAAGTGGCTCTCTACTGCGCATTATAGATATTCAAGTGCACTCGCGCAAGTCAAGCGTATTAACGGAGCGCACATATTGCCAAAAAAGTTTTAACGCTCCGTCTCGCTCTCTGCGCAGAAAAGCCGGATCCGGTAACGGATCCGGCTTTTTTTTTGCTATACTGGACAAAGCGCAGAGACTGGACAGACTCGCCAGACTCGCTTTGTCCAGTCTCTGCGCTCTCTCTGCGCTCCGTCTCTGCGCTCAGATATTGAAGCGCATAAAGAAAAAAATTGCAGTAACGGATATTCAAAATTTATAATCCGTATTCTAAAGAGTTAAAGTCTTTGTTGAAGATACGCGCCTTAAGTCATTGCAACCCATAGACCCTTGACCCCCCCCTTCAGAAAAAATAACGGAAATCGGGGCGCCTAAAGGCTAAATGATGTGAATTTTTCTCGGCACCACTTTTTTCGCTGGAGGGCTATTTCCGTTATTGCGATTGACCGGGCAATTTTTTTTTAGCCAGGGTGCGGCTGCTGTCGCCCGCGAGGATGCGCCTGTGCGGGCTTGAGAGGCGTTGCAGGGGCACAGGCGGTGCTGATTACACAGCAAGGAGCACGGCGGGGCTTACAGGGCGTTTATTTCGCTCTCCCATTCCTCGTCCAGGCATCGGGAGTAGGCTTTTTTCCATTCCTGCACCTCTGCCAGTGTCATTTCGTTGATGGGTATTCGTTCTCCGTCGTCGTAGATGGGCCATTGGTACTTGTAGGGTTTCCATCCTTTCTGTACTCTGGCGATATTTTGCTGAGTGGGTTTTCCGCCTCTGATCTCGTCTCGGATGCTTTCGAGCAGTCCGTTTTGGAGATGGCATTGGAAGCAGTGGAATGCGGCGATGGTGGGGTCGCTGGGCTTGGGCCAGATTTTGAATCTGTCGGTTCCTCCGCATCCGGGGCACGGGGATTTGGTGGCATTGCCTTCGCTTCGGCATTGCTTCGCGAACCGCTGTTTGTGCCATTGTTGGGCAATGTTGAGGGGTATGTCGTATTTGCTCATTTTTTCGGTTTTTGTGCTTGGAACTCCAAATTTCTTCAGGTTCCGGGTTTTGGAGTTCCGGTCGAGTTGGAACCTCAGGAACCTCTTGGAACTCCAAATTTCCCTAATACTTGTATATTTTTATATTTATATTTTATATTCATATAGTAGTAATATACTCGAGTTCCACAGGTTCCACTGGAGGAATTTCGCATTTTTCTTCAGGTTCCGTTCAGGTTCCGTTCAGGTTCCACGGGTTCCGCTAAAACGGGGGTTCCTCCGGCGTTGGGTCGTTCTGGGAAACGAATTTGCCTCGCTCCACCCCCCCCTCTTCGTACGTTTTGACGTGCACCCATCGCTTGACATCATCGTCCTCTCCCGTCCATTCGGGTCGAAATTTTTTGTAGTCCCAACCGATCTGCCGCAGGCAACGCCCGGCTCTCCTGGCGTGCTTGACTTCGATTGTGGCGTGGGCACTCAATACCCGCGATTCCAGTATCGCGTCCTTCGTGCTGTACGTGTACTTTTTGAGCAATCCCTTTTCCATATCTTCTTCCCATGGGTCCACTTGGCGTTGATACTCGTTCGCCTCCTTCTGCGCCTCTGCCAGCCTTGCGGGGAATTTTACAGGATTGTCGATACCCTCGTTAAATCGGGCGAACGCTCCCGCGTCGAGTTGCTCTTTGTTGTCTTCGTACCATTTCATCGCGTCGGGTATTGGTTTGGGGGCAGGGCATTCGACAGCAACAACGCGCCGTATACCATCCGTGTCCGTTGGCAGCAGCCCGACGTTCTGCGGATTGGCTGTGGCGATCATGGCCCACGTACGCGGGAACCGCTCCGCGCCCAGCTTGCCCCATGGGGGTCTGTACACGTCCACCTTGATTGTCGCCCAGCTCTTGTATTCGCTGACGTTTCCGGGATGCAGCCCTGCAAACTCCGCCCATTCGATTATCCAACTCCCCCTTGTTTTTTCTCCCAGCACCTTGATAAATTCGCCCTGCGCGTTGAAGGCGAAGCCGCCGTTATGGTACTTGCGCAGGTATTCCGGGCACAGGAGTTCGACGAAGGTGGATTTGCCGTTGTTTTTCGGTCCCCATAGGAGCGGTATGGTTTGTATTTCGCATCCGGGCGACAATCCGCGCCAACAGGGTGCGCAAACGCAATACCTGCTGGCCCATTGCGTGAGGGGCGTGAGGGGCGTACCAAAAAAGCGGTGCAGCAGTTCGGTGTCCTCTATGCCGCCTCGGAAATCGGGGAGGCTCTCGTAGTAGTCTCGTATCGGGTTGTGCATCTCGGTGATGCGGGCGATGCCGACAAAATCCTCCGCCAGCCGTGTCAGCGAAAAATCTATGGGTCTGTCCTTGGCGTTGACACACGAGCATTCGATGCGCGCCCGCAGTTCTTTGAGCATTTCGGTGTCTACAGCCTCCCACTCGCTCTTGCCTCGCTTCCATTCGGGCACCCTGTCGAAGGTATTGTATCGCACCTTCACTGCGTTCAATTCGAGTATCTGTCGCAGCCCGGCTGTCGTTTTGCCTGCGGCTATTTTATCTGGGGCGCGGGTAGCGTCCTGCCTTTCTCTCGCCATGGATGTGAATTTTCTGTCCCGGTGGTACAATGGAACAGTCAGCGAGCGAATCCGTACATGGGCACGTATCGTTTCGCAGGCTGCTCCTGCGAACCCCCGGCCGTCTCGTTGTTGGCGCAGCGAGGCGGCGTTTTTTTTGGCCGGGCGCGTCGGGGGATACGCCTCATGGGTGGACACGTATGATATGCCGCGTGTTACGATAATGCAAGGGGGGCGGCGGAAAAATTCTGCATCTTGCGCGAGTATCGCATATGTCCGTTATTGCGAGAGAGGGGCATGTGCGCATATGTCCGTTATTGCGAGAATTAAATTTTTTTTCCACAGGGAATTATTCATAATTTGATTTCCGTTATTGCGAGAAACGCTTGATTTTCTTGTTTTTTTGTCGTATTATGCCCTTGCTTGTCCACGGGCGGGGCTTTTCCCGGTGGCTGGGGCAAGCTTCGACACGTCAGTAAGTCCTTCTTCAGCAGGCGTGGCCACCAGCCAGAACCGCAGCCGTGTAAGCGTGCATGCAAGTCCCAGGAACACCAACAAGAAAGGCGTGCGAATCCCCGCTTCCCACGTAGCAGCCCGTTACGCGAATGCTGGATCGTTGCTCGCAACTGGCACTGCGCCGAATGCATCGGTGCTGAAACGTGATCGAATGCTGGGAAGCAGGGGCGGGAAGCCGCCGGACAAGAAGGCTGACGCAGGACTGATGAGCACCATGCTCTACGGGCCGAAGCAGGATGTGCGCGCCACGTGGTGCGCCGCCTGCAAGAAAAGCACGAAAAGCACGAAAGGGCTGTTTAACTGGCACTGCGCCGAATGCGGCGCGGTAAAGAACGCGCTGGCATGAGTCCCGCAACGATCCGCTACGTCCATTGGGGCCATGTCGATCTGGTCGCGCAAACCGCAAGGGCAACGAAGATCATCGGGACGATGAAAAGCGTCGAGCGAGCCAGGCATGGCATGCCTGGGTCCTACACCATTAAAAATCCTGACTGGGAAGTACGTATCGGTCGCAAAAAGGCGAGACGATACAAGAATCGCGACGAGGCGTACGCCTACTTGGAGCGCGAAATGGAGAGAATCAATGGAAAGGGCCCAAGACAAGCGTAGAGCAACTGATAGGTAACGCCGTGCCCCCGAACCTTGCCGAATCGTACCAAACATTGGATATAATGCCCATGCCCATTTCCCGCGAAAACATGAAGTTGTACCCTGGCGGCTCCATCCACTCGAAAGAGTGGCAGCACATACGCCGCCAGATTCTTGATCGCGCCTCGGACAAGTGCGAAGGGTCGCCGGTCTACCCAAACTGCCGCGCAGCCAACAAACACGCGCATCCAGTAACAGGCAGCAAGGTCGTGCTCACCATAGCGCATCTCGATCACGACCCCACCAACAACGACTTTGACAACCTGCGAGCATGGTGTCAACGCTGCCATAATACGTACGACGCGCCGTTCCGCAGGAAAAATCGGGCTTCTTGACTTTGTTTTAATAATTTCCGTTATTGGGTATTGCCTCAAAATCTTCCGGCAATGCCCACCACCGACACGCCCGCATACAAGCGCATCCTCGACTTCGATCCCGATTCCCGCGAAGCGGTAGAATCGCCCAAGCCGGACGAAGCGATAATCAAGTTCCAGTCCGGCCCGACGAAAAAAGCCGAGGCAAAGGAGCAGGAAAAGATGCGCCGAGACGCCATGGCGGAACAGAACGCCATTGCGGCAGAAGAAAACCCGGACAATCCGAAATGGCGTTCGCAGCGAAATGCGGACCCTGACGGTCTCACGGGGCTTGAACGCCGGTTTTGCGATGCCTACCTCTATTACTTCGACGGAGAAAAGGCGTATCTCGCCGCTGGAGGAAGGGAAAAGAACTACATGTCAGCCGCAGGCAAGATGCTTGGCCGGGAGGCGGTGAAAAACTTTATCCGACGCAGGATAGAGATGCGCGAAACAGCAACAAACAAGTTTGGGTTCGATCCGCACGACTCTGTGTATCGCCTGCAAATGATCTCTCGCGCCAACCTGGGCCCGTTCATCAACGCGGACACAGGCGCGGTAGACATGAACACCCCCCAGGCGCAAGCCAATATCGACCTGCTCAAGGAGGTGATCTACGAGGAGACGCCATCCGGCGTTCGTAAATGGAAAATCACTCTGATAGATCCCTTGCAAGCAGCGAAAGCAATACTCTCCTCTGTAGGCGCATTCTCGCAGCCCGAACGAGACCGCGAACGCGAACAAAAAGAGATGGACAAGGTGGAGGGCTTCAAATTGTACGACCTGAAAAACCCGAAGGGAAATCAGGACGCGCCAAACACGCCTAAAAAACGGGGCAGGCCGCCGAAAAAATAATGTCAGATTCCGCAGGCATCACATATCAGTACATCAATCCTGTGTACGCGCCCTCGCTGGACAGGTCGGAACGATACGTCGTTATCATGGGCGGGGCGGGGTCCGGCAAGTCGATATTCGTTGGCCAGAACCTGCTGCGGGAAGCGAGCGACAACGGCCACCGCATCCTTGTCATACGGAAGGTGCGCAACTCGTGCAAGCTGTCTACCTTCAAGATGTTCAAGGATATTCTCTCTTCGTTGGGCCTCAAGCCCAAGATCAATCATACGGACCTTACATTCTCGTTCAAGAGCGGGGGCGAGATACTGCACGGGGGGATGGACGACCCCGAAAAGATCAAGTCGATTGCCGCTGTCAATATCGTGTGGATAGAAGAGGCGTCGGAGTTGGCGCAGGAGGACCTGGAGCAGCTCGACCTTCGCGTACGCGGTAGAGGCAAAAAGCAACTGGTGTACACGTTCAATCCCGTGCCGCAATCGCGCACCCTTTTCCAGTACCTTGGCATAAGTACCGAAGACCTTCCGCAATACGCTCGTTCCACCAACAGGTTTGAAACAAAGGCGCGAGGCGTACAGCGCGATATATGGTATCAGCATACCACGTGGCGCGACAATCCGTTTCTTGACGAAGGATATAAGCAAGCGTTGTATGCGCAGGATCCTGCGCAATTCAAAATCTATGCGGAAGGGATGCTTGCCGACGAAGGATCGTGGGACCTCGTTATCCAGTTCGGGGCAGTAGAGAAAGCGTTAGGACGCGACTGCCCCGGCGACCATACGTACCGCATGGGCGTAGACGTGTCCGAAGGCGTGTCAGGCGGCGACCCGTCAGTAATAGCGGTGCTCGAAGGCGGTAACCTCATACGCCTCGAAAGGAAGCACTGCGATACTGCCACGCTCACCGACCATATTATAGGGATAGCGAAAGATCACGGATGCCCCGACGATAACATTGCCGTCGATGGCGTGGGCGTGGGCGCGGGCGTGATAGCCATGCTTGACAAGAACGACTATCGCGTAACGAACGTCAAAGCGGGGCGAACGCCTGTCGAAGACGAAGGGTTTGGGGGCAGCGACATCGAATACCAGGACGTGCGAACGCAGATGTGGTGGTTTGCGCGGCATATGTTCAATAAAGGTTCCATTGGCTTCTCTATCCCGCAGGACGAGACGCTCGACATGTTGCGCGAGGAGTTGACGGCGCCGCGCTATCGGCGCGTAGGGGAAAAGAAAATACAGGTCGAGCCGAAAGACACCTCTGGCGGTCTCGCCAAGATACGCACGTCAAGCGGAGCGGTGTGGGGAGTACGCCAACGACTCGGACGCTCAACGGACTGCGCTGACGCCTATATTCAAGCACTCTTCGTCGATTACCTCAAGGAACGCTCGTGGCTCTTCGACGACGAAGCGTATGACGATAACTGGACGGACCCCCTCGTAGCATGAACCCCAACCCGCGTTTTGAAATACCAGCGCAACGCCGCTTTCGCTGGCCATGGAGCGACCCCAACCGTCCTCAATGGCTTTGGAACGTCTATAACCCAACGACGAAAGGCGATGCTTACGACAACATAGCGCGGACGCTCGAAGAGGAGCGGTACGAAAATCTTGTGTTCCTCGTAGGGCAAGACGGCAAGGCGCACAGCATAGGAACGAAAGGGGCTAACAGGTACAACTACCCGTTTGACGCCTCGAACGTGATGCGAATGGAAGACTTCTTTGGCTCGCATGCCTCGAACCTGCGCAATAACCCGATGAGCGTTCGCCGGGCGTGGCGGTTCGTCGGCCTCTTTGCGCAAGGCGTAGAAAAACGCTCGAAAGCTGTTCGCAACATACCCTACAAGATTTACCGAGGCAAGAGGGTCATCTACGATAGCAGGGACACGGCCAAGCGGCCACGCATACTGCATTGGATGCGCGGAGACAAAGAGATGGGGTATACGAGTTTCAACGACCTCATCAAACTCACCATCGAAGGATTGATACTCGACGGACGAGCGGCATGGGGGCTGGACTACCATATGGGCGCGCTCAAAGGCATACGCTGGTGGTCGCCCGACTATTGGGAACCAAGATATAACGAGTTCTACACCAAGATCGAAGGTGTCGAACGGCAGGTAGGGCGCGACGCTGACATGGGCAATACCCGCTACCTGTGGCCGCTCGAATGCGTGGGGCTGTTCTTTGACCGCGACACGTACTGCGAGTCAGGCCCCCCCGAACTGTCGGTGGGAAGGAAGGCCGCCATCCATGCCTCCGTGCTGCACGGCATGGACAGATTCCTCAATGTGCACATGCAACGCGGCCTGCTTAAAGCCACCGTTATTCTCGTGCCCAAAGGGACGCGAGACGAAGAGCGTAAAATGTTCAATACCCGCTTTGGCCGCATGACAGGCGGGAAAAAGCAGCGACACATAACGCTCGAAGCCGACAGCGTAGACGTGAAGGAAATAGGGGAGGGACTGGCTGACCTGTCGTCGGGCACCGTCGAACGACAGCAAAAAGAGTCGCTGCTCAACGCGCTCGACGTGCCCCATGGACTTATACTTTCCGGCGACACGAACGCGAGAGGCACGAAAGAAGAATTGCTGTACCAGTTCTATCAACAGACCGTGATGCCCGACGCAGCGCGGTTTGCTGACGAGGTGAACGCGCAGGTGCTCGAACCCATGGGGCTACGGATGAAATTCTCCGTAGATCGCCTGGATGTGATGCGCAAGAAACGGCTCGAAGAGGCGAAGCAATGGCAGACGCTCACCAAAAACAAGCAGATAGTGTCCAGCAAGTATGCCCGGATGGAGCTGGGTATTGAAGCCGAGGACACGTTCCTTGAGGAGGAACTGGAGAAAGAACGCCAGGACAAGTTGGACCTGATGCAGAACGCTCCGGGCGGCGGCGACGGCGGCAACAAGCCGGACACGCAAGACCCAAGGCAAGAAGTAAGCCGAGACGAGAACGACTCCGATAGGGACAGGGAACGCAAACCCGAAAGCGAACGAGAAAACGACGACGAATAAGCCGAAAATGGCCGAAAATGGCCAAAAATAGCCGTTTTTTGGCCGTTTTTAGCCTTTTTTCACTAAAATAATGCCCCCCATGAGCCTTTTGCTTTCCGTAGACGAGTTTCGCAAACGCCTCTACGACGCGCCGGACTTGAAGGAATTGAGACAGAATGACGAGGCTGCCATGCTCGCCATCGGCGAAGCGTCAAACAGGGTGTCGCAGTTTCTGAAGCGCAACCTGCTTGCAGCAGAGCATAAGGCCACCTTCTATCCGGTCCAAGGGGAATATGACCCGATGTTCGAGAAGCTCGTTCTGCCGATGGACGATTGGCCCGTCCATCGGGTGCATGACATCGCCACGCCTTCTGAAAATGCCCGGTTAGAGTCAGACCTGAAGGTAGTGCCTTTCTCGCGGCGCAGCGGAGATGAGGCCAAGCGATATGTGGCAGTGGGGTACAAGCAGATTGATCCGATCACCATTTCATATTGGGGCGGGTATCGCTTGTCAGACGAGTCAGACGCAGCTGTGAATACGCGATTGGGGCTGGCAGCGAGCAATGCTACGGGGTCAATCAATTGGCCGAGTCCAAGCACGTTAAGATTTCTCATTGAGTATATCGTCTCCGGCGAAATAGGCAACGACTTTACCGTAGTATTCCAATACGATGCGGCTACGCCGGATAGCGAAGCGACAGCGACGTACGATAGCGCGAGGATGCTGACAATTAAATGCAGGGGAACGGTAACGGGCGGAGAAGCTGTCGATGCGATCAACGCGGCGCGATATAACGACGAGCAACTTGTCCGCGCCTCAATATCTGAGGGCCATAGGGGACTCTCGTTCAACTGGACTTCGACTACCAGCCAAGTAATGTTCGTTCTTGCGGGCGGCGAAGGCGATGCGGACAACGGCCCCATAACCTGGCCCGTAATGCCGGAGGCTATCAGCGCGGCGGTGTCGCGGCTGACCATCTATGAGGCACAGCGCGTAGGGGCCGGAGCCGTAGGGCAACGTGTGGTGGCGCAAAGTATACAGACGCAGGACGTGGAAGCCAACTTCCAGTCTGAGTCCAGTTTCGAGCGCGGCATATTCCGCTCGCTCCAGTCGTTCCGGCGCATGACGTCCATAATGGACGACTTTGGGGCTTGAGGGACTTACATGCACGCTTGCGCGGCTGCGGTTCTGGATGGTGGCCTTGCCTTGTCGGCGGCGAAGCTGCCTAAAGGTCTTACAGGCGTATCGAGGCTTGCCCCATCCGCCGGGGAGAGTCCCGCCCGTGGACAAGCAATATGTGCGGTTCGCGCCGTTCCCGTGCCTTTAAGCAGTACCTCTGTGATCGTGAAACGACAACCGCAAGGACAAGATATAACGAAAAATCAAGAAAAGCAAGCATTTTTCACTATTCGGGATGAATACCGGGCTTGACATTGTTGTTTTTTCGCTGTATATTCCCTCGTTCTCATTTATGGGGGAAGCCATGAAGGGAGCAGGCGGGCTGCCCCGTTCGCCCATGATGCGGGCAGCCCGCTACCATTTTACACAATTCATTATGCGATTTAAGCAACCCGATCCGACCCCGCGCCCCGGCGCGCCCGTACTTGATCTGGGGCGGGCAGAACCAGCTTCATCCGAAGTAGCGCGAATCGAACGCAGGTTCTACGATAAAGCTGCCCAGCAAGACAAGGCCATTTACGACCTGCGTCTCAAGTTAGAGGCAGCCTGTAAGGATATTACGCGCTTGCAGGTCGAAGTAGCCAATCTCAAAACACTGAAATGATGGATAATTTTGGCGGAACAAAGCACGTCGTTGGCGGCCTCAAGGTAATTCAACGCGAGGTCGAGGCGACAGGCTCCGAAAAGGCGCGCATGGTGTCCATAGACGGGAATGTGTATTACGCCCTCCTTGTCAAGGAGGACAACATCTGGTTTGGCTCCATCCACGATCTGTCGAAGCGCGTGTACGCCCTTCTTGGCAAGTATCACACGTTCCGGGCGGCGCGTAAAGCCGCCATCTTGCGCCTGCGCGACCTCCCCTGAACCCACAAGACTTTCTTGTGGATTGCCTTGACATCGCCGGAGGCTTTTTATATCTTGTTTCCAATAACGGAAATACATGGTCTCGGAAGCCCAAAAATACAACATGACGATCCAGCGCATGACGGAGGAAGACCGTCTGCGCCTCTTGAATATGTTGCGTCCCGTCGCGCCATCCTTGACACTTGAGGAGATGCCGATGTACATGGCGCATTATCTTTCGTATTTCGGCTATGGCTGGACTCGGCAAAGTGCGCTCCGTGCCTTGCAGAAACGTATCCATCTCCTCACCCAACTACAATAACGATGCTCCACCGCTTCCTGTTTTTCGTCTTTGGAATGGTGCTCACGGGCATCGCTGCGTCAATTCACCGCATGTTTAGTTTCAAGAAGAGTCAGGGGCGAATCAACGAGATCATTAGCGACCACATCAATGACCTTTCAGGTCGCCAAGACGACCTCGAACGGGCATGGGGGGACGCGGAGTATATTCGGAAAATCAGCGACGAATAAAATTTTTTCGCTGTTTCACTTGACAATAACGGAAGTACCTCTTATCTTGCCCTCCGATTAGCGAATCGCAGCGTTTTCGTCGCGATTTCCGTACACTTTACATTCCATCCAGGCATTAGGCTACGGGGCATCATGCAGGTCTAATTCAGGGGCATGCAACAACGTGAGCGGCAGGTGGATGTCGTTGCCTTCGGGTGCTAATGCACATACAGGACGCTATGCACAACGTACTAACATACGACGGCGGAACAGTCGCCATCCTTGAGGATAGCCAAATAAAGGCTATCAAGGATGAAGACCGCGAGATGCGCGGCGGCGCAGATTCTGTCGTTGTTGGCGGCATCTCTATTCGCTTCGACGATGATAACGCCATGTCGGGATCTGACCTGACAGGCCAATGGTTTGGCCGGGACACGTATTTCGGGCCAAGCAAGGGCGGCAACGTCGATGTTTATTTCCACCACGCCCACGCAATACGTTCCGACGATATAGCCCTCAATGTGAGCAGGGCGATGGCGGACCACACCTTTGGCGTTGCGAAAGCGACAGAGGAAGAAATGGGCATCTGGGTGGAGACGGTATTGAATATGCGAGACGAGTATGAGAAGGAAGTGGCTGAGTTGGTCAAGGCAAACAAGATCGGCTGGTCAAGCGGCAGCGCAGGGCACCTCGTTCGCATTGAGCATGTTCGGGATATGGAGGATATGCCGGAATCGCGTCGGGACGAGTTGATGAGCAAGTTCTGGTATCCTGGCAAGATCACCCGCTGGCCCGTCGTCGAGCATTCGCTTACGCCCACGCCCGCAGAGCCGCGTAATATGGTGCGTATGGAAGACGACAAGGAAATACCCATGCGTTGCATCAAGACGCTGGACTCCAAACTGTTCGTTCCTGACAATAAGGACGTGCTGAAGGTGTTTACCTTCGGCGGTTTCAAGGAGCAAGCGAAAAAAGCAGATTTGAAGCATGAGGAGAAAGATGTAGTGGTGAAAGGGAAACTGGAACTCGACACATCCGAGGCGGAAGCGAAAGTAGACGCTCTCAAAGAGAAAGCAACTTCCCTGAACGACGAACTGAATGGCAAGTCCGAAAGCGGGTCTCCGTTTACGGACGAGCAAGTCCAAGACCTTCATAAGCGATTGAGGGCGTTGGACGAAAAATCTCACGAGAAAACGACTGAGCCTGATCCCGAAGAGGAAGCAAAGTCGGTTGAGAATGACGCTGCGGCGGAACTCCTTCTCAATAACCTGAAATCCGACCTCAACGATCTCTTCCAAACCGCATAGAGT
Source organism: Gammaproteobacteria bacterium (assembly GCA_965220895.1). Taxonomy (GTDB): domain Bacteria; phylum Pseudomonadota; class Gammaproteobacteria; order UBA4575; family UBA4575; genus WTFY01. The sequence continues at coordinate 35,917 of CBDCRF010000006.1, read as the reverse complement.
CATGCCGGACGAAAACAAGGCCCAGGACAACAAGGCTGAGGGCAACTCCCTCGAAACTCTCGTGAGCGAAATCAAGACCCAGGTATCTGGCGCGCTTGAAAAGGTGAACGGCGTTCCCGACGAAGATGCTATCCGTAGCATGGTTCAGGAGGAGCTGCAAACGCAAGCGGCGAAAAATTCGCCGAAAGACGGCACGAACGCGGGCGCGCCCGCTATCGCTCAGTTCGCGGAAGCGAAGAAGTTCGACAACCTGTCGTTCAAGGAGCTTGCTGTCGGCCACCAACTGCTTTCGCAGGCCAAAGGCTTGCCGAAGCGCAAGGCTGACAGTAAGGGCGAGGTGGAAGGGCCCTCGGCTGATATGACGTTTGCCCTTGCGGCCCGTGCCATCCATGATACGCAGACGAAAGACGAGCAGGGAGAACCCACCCGCAGGCAGATGAGTCGCCAGCGCATTCCGATGAATGCTTCGGACATGAAGGGCTGGGCTGTCGAATATGCGGTCAGGCACAAATCGTTTCCCCGCGAAGCAATGAAGGCCAACGAGCTTGAGCATACCGGGAACGAGGGCTTTGGCGCGGAATGGGTTGGCGTTGCTTACAGCTCGTCGCTCTGGGAGGAAATTATGATTGCCTCCCCGATTCTGCCGATGATGCCGAGGATAAACATCCCCCAAGGGTTTAACTCGGTTGTTATTCCCATTGAAGGGCGTCCGCCTCACTACTATGTGATGGCAGAAGGAACGGCTCAGGGAAACAACCCTGGTTACACGGACCTGACCGCCCGGACGAGCCGATTGGGAACGGCAAACGTAACGGCGACCCCTCACAAGATTGGCGCAGCGACCACGTGGTCGGGCGAAATCACCGAGGATCAGGTTGTCATGTTTGCGCCGATCCTTATGGCCTCCTTGGCCGAAGAGGGCGGACACGTGTTCGACAGCATGATCATCAATGGCGACACGACAAGCGGCACCGGGAATATCAATACGCAAGGTCATGGGTCAGGGCCTGGGGCTACGCCTACGCGGCCTGAGTTTCTGGTCAACGGGTTCCGCAAAATCTCGTTGCAAACGTCGGGGCGTTCCGCCGACGCTCGCGTTGCGCCAGATGGCGCGCAAGTAGCGGCTGACACCGACGACCCGAAAGTGCTGAACAACGTGCTTCAGGCGATCCAGTTGTTTGGGCAAGCAGGCGCGGAGGGTATGGATACGACGAAGGTTGGAATCATCAGCAACATCGGTTTCGACTTCGTGATTCGGGGCGATAGCGACTTCCGTAATACGGAACGCCGGTTTTACTCTGTGCAAGACGACAAGGTTGTTAGCATCTTCGGCTACAACTATACGTGTAGCGTAGACTTCGCTCGCATCCGTGGCGTTGGCACGGACCTGAACACGAGTCGCAAGATGAATGCGGCAGGGCTTGTCTCGACCACCGCAGGCAACAACACGAAAGACGCCTTCGTTATGGTGCGCTGGGACCAGTGGTACTGGGTACAGAAGCGCATGATGCAGACGCACGTGGAATACGTTCCCCGCGCCGACGCTTACGAACTGACGAATATGTGCCGGGTAGGGCTCGTATCTCGTCCGGGACTTGAATCCCGCGCCGTCCAGGTATACAACATCTAAACCAATGGCTGATACCAAACCAGCACCCGAATACGCCAGAATCAGGGCATTGCGCCAAGTAACCGACTTTAATGTCGGTGGTGGCGAAACGTTCGAGGAAGGCGATGTCATTGAGATCCCCGCCGACCTGCTTCAATATCTTTCCCCTGAGTCGTGGGAGAGAGTGGGTAAGACAACGAAATGCGTCCGAAATCCGCTGAAGATTTATGGTGTCTCTTCTACGGGCCAAAGGGTGCATGTCAATAACACCCCTGACGATGTTAAGCAAGCGGAGGCAGACGCGAAGTTGAAGCCTACGAAGTATGGATACGGCAAACGTCTTGGCCTTGGAGCGGGGAGAGGCTTGGCTCATGCGGGGGCATAAACCTTGGCGAACGTAGCGAAATATGGCGATGCGTGGAAGTATGATAACGTGTCCTGGAAGGGGCTTGTTACTGCCAGCGCGATATTAGTCGCTGCGGATCGTTCGCGCCAAGAATTGCATAAGGCACTTGCCATACGTACGCTGCTTGACACAGACGAATTTTCCATGCCGAAACATACGGCTGGAGAATATATCAAGTCGCACGTAAAGGCAAACGAGATACAGCATACCGACCTTGAAGGCTTTGGCGAGGAGTGGGTTGGCATCGCTTACGATTCTGTCTATTGGGAAGATGTCAATGAACGATCTCGTATTCTGTCGCTGATACCGCAAACTCGCATTGGCGAGAAAGCGAATGAAATGCGAGTGCCCGTTCAGGCAGGCGATCCGCAATTCTTTGGTATCGGCGAAGCAACGGGCCAGACGGGCGGCGATGCTACCGATTACACAGAACTGACAGCCAAGACAAGCAGGGTGGGGACTGCCTTTAGCACGGTTCCTGTCAGGAAACTTGGTTCGGCAGTTACATGGTCGGGCGAACTGCAAGAAGATGCTGTCGTCGATTTTGCCGATGCTGTTCGCACGATGATACGCAAGGAAGCGGCGCATGTGATTGATGACTTGATAATCAATGGCGACAGCGCGACGGGCACGGACAACATCAATAACGACGGGACTGCGCTTGCAAGCGATAATCCGCTTCTGCTTCTTGATGGCTTTCGCAAATATGCCCTTGCCGATACGAGTCGCCAGCAAGACGTAGGCGGAACGCTGGGACCTGCGAATATCGCTCGCACATTGCGTATCGCTGGTTCCGATTCGGTCGATGTGGACGACCTTGTTGTTGTGGTTCCTGTTCGTACCCACGAATCCCTCCTGACCACCTCGACGGAAGCGGATCGGGTGAACGTGTTTGATTTTATGCGTCGCGAAAGCGGCGAGTGGCGCGTTCTTGGCGGGTATCGCTATGTTCCTACGCCTGATTTTACTCGCGGCTCGGCCCTGACTGCTGCCAACGGCAAGGTGTCGGACACAGCATCGAATAACACGCGCCTGTCCAGCCTTGCTGTCCGACCGGATCAATGGCTTTGGGGTAACAAGCGCAGCATGATGCTGGACGTTAAATATCGCGGGCGCGCCGATGTCTACGAAATCACAAGCAATGCGCGTATTGCACTTGCTCACCGTAGCGGCACAAACACAGCTGCTGCCCTTGCATTCAACGGAGAATAATCATGCACGTAGCGGGATCTGAACAATACAGCGGTATCGCGGCTGCCTCCGCAGCGTGGCCGGGAACAACGGGTGCCATTACTTATGCCGGAGCCTTCCGAGGCGAAGAGGGTAATGTCGTCGTTACGTACACCTTTGACGAGGATGTTACCGCAACGGAAGCGGTAGCGGAATACGAAAGCGCGCTTGCGCTCACCGTTAAAGTTAATGGCGCGGTTACTTTGGGTACTGCCGTTGCCGCTATCAATGAAGCCCGCTACGAAGGCGAACAGATTATTACCGCGTCAGTGGCTTCGGGCAACAGAGGGAATTCGCGCACGTGGGCGAGCAACACTGCTGACTTAACAGTAACGTTGACGTCTGGCGCAGGCGATGCGAGAGATATTCTTTCGGGAAGTCTGCTTGGTCAACTGCCCAAGTACAAAGGCGATGCGGTCAATTACCGTTGCCGCTTGTATGCTCGCGGCTTTGGCAATAGCAGCGGCGCCTATGCTGCGCGGTTGTCAACAGGGATGACACACACGCTGAAGGCAGGCGAACGCACTATTTTCGAGGATGCTGTTGTGCCGCGTCAATCAGGAGCAGGTTCGGCTGCCCAGCCAGGCGTCTCTGTGGCATTTCCCTTTCATGGCCAGGATTTCCCCGTTGACGAGTTTGTAGCGAGCACGGGGGAAGACATCGTGCTTGATGTTGACGCTGCGGCTGATTCGCATTACGCCTACCGCTTCGAGGCTGTGCCCTTCCCTGACATTAGATAGGGCTGGTCGCGCAAATGAAAGGGAGACGGTCGTTGACCGCCTCCCTTTTTTTATCCAAGCCATGCCCAGCCGTGCCGCGCCAAGCCCCGCCGGGCCTAACCACGCCAAGCGTTGCCACGCCGTGCCACGTTTTGCTCCCCGCCGCCAGTTTCCCAGCGACGGGGAGTTTCCCTGCCGAGTCTGGCCATGCCATGCCTAACCCTGCCATGCCATGCCGCGCCGCGCCATGCCGTGCCCTGTATAGCTCCCCGCCGCCCGTCTCCAGACGGCGGGGAGTTCCAAGCCCTGCCGGGCCTTGCCATACCATGCCCTGCCTAACCAAGCCACGCCTTGCGTAAACCTGGTAGGTAGCGGTATTATAAGGCAATATGTGTACATATCCAAGCCCTGCCAGGCCATGCCACGCCAAGCCACGCCATGCCCAGCCTCGTTTAGCTCTCCGCCGCCAGTTTCCCGGCGACGGGGAGTTTCCCTGCCGTGCCTAACCGCGACAAGCCGAGCCTAACCAGGCCCCGCCGCGCTCTGCCATGCCGTGCCAGGCCAAGCCTTGCCCAGTATAGCCCCCGGAGGCCAGTTTCCCGACCTCCGGGAGTTCCATGCCGTGCCGAGCCCAACCGGACCCCGCCATACCAGACCATTCCCTGCCCAACCCCGCCAGACCCAGCCGCACCGGGCCCTGCCTCGTTAAACTTTGTCGATGCTCACGGTCTCGAAGCGACCGTGCGTTCCGCTTTTCTGCGGTCGCCAATCGCCGAGGCCGATCCTGCGTCCGCCGATGTCGAGCCAATTGCCCAGATGCGTTACGTCAATCAACTCGGGGTCGGTGTCCAGCACGAAAACGCATTCCCAATCCTCGACAAGTGCCCGCGTTCGCATAACGGCCTTTTGCTGGACACGCACGGGCACCTGAAACTGCATCGTGGTGCCCCACTCCGCTTCGGTAGTCCCGTATCTGTCTTTGTCATAGATGAGGGGTTCTACGGTATCGACAACCATGCCTTCGCGGACTTGAGGCCCTTGCTTGAGTTTCCGCGCTGCGCCCTCAATCATTGCCCGAATTGCTCCGTTCGGTATTGCAATCTCTCCTCCTGCGTCAAGCCAGAGAGACCGCTTGCATTCGAGGAAGGCAAGGCGTTCGTCGTCCGCTGTGGTTCGGTTCGCGCCTTTCTTTTTGGCAATTTCGGCGATTTGGAGGGAGAGTGCGCTCCTCGTGTCGAGTCCCGCTGCGAGACTGTGCATGATGAGGCCGGTTCGCCCCTTGATTTTGACTTTGATATTGGCCATGGTGTATCTTGGTTGTGCAATAGCCTCTCCAGCCCTTCGAGCATTGCGGAGGCTATTTCGTAGTACGAAAACCCCATGTCGCGGGACGTGCGCCTGATAGTTGTGGCTATCAGGTGGCATGTCCTGCACAGGGGAGTAAGGTGCTTCGGCTCACATTTTCCTACGTCAGGGTATTCGCGGTGGTGCGCTTCGAGGTAGTCAGCCTGTTGCCCGCAGAACGAGCACCGTCCATCGGCATCTTCCATTACGCGCTTCCGTGCTTCCCTATACGATTGATCGTAAGCCATGTCTGTATTATAAAGCATAATATCAATAAATGCAACACCTGGCCCGTTCTTAACGGATTCTTCACAATTGCGGCGTTTTCTACCTTGGCTTGCATAGGTTTTTCTGGCGGCGTATATTGCGACAAACCCTTCGTGCCATGGCCTTCCCGATACAAAAAGCGATTGAAAGCGCAGTGAAAGATTCCATCGAGGAATTTTTCGCCGCATCTGCCGATCACATCTCGACGACCAGCCGCGACGGCCACATGCGCCATGCGCAGGCAGACGAGCACCCGCTGTTCCGCGACGAAGGCGATCAAGGCCCGATACGGATTTTGCACGAATCTCATCGTGGAACCTACCGCACCTTCATCAAGGGCGTAGAGCACGTCGTAGACATCGACCCAGGCCGCCTGGCGCGTTCTCTCATCTTCGAGGGGCTGGACAGCCCGCCCCCGGAGCAAATTTTGCGCGTTGAGGTTGATACAGACCGCTCCGTGCTTGAGTTCGGCACGTCCGTCCCTTATGCGCACCATGAGGATCGTTTCGAGTATCTTGCGGGCGCATTGGACGAGGTGAAGCTGGACCTGCCGCATATGTTGAATGCAGCATTGGCTGAGGGGCTGACAACGGTTCAGGCCAAGGAAGAGATCAAGGTGAGGGTACGGTTATGAATCCAGTCCAAAAGCGCGACGCTATCCTTGCCCGTGCGCAAACCATTCTGGGAGTGCACGAAACAGCTCGCACTATACCCGAACTGCATACGTCGCGTGTACTCAAGCCGCAAGTCGGAAATATAAGCGGGCGAGCGTTGGCTGACGAGATGGGCGACCCCATATGCTATTTATACGTGTCGGCAGCGAGAGATCCCCGTTCGCTTTTGGGCGGTCCCGATGCCATCATATTCCAATCACATGCGCTGACCCTTCTGTTTTATCTGGAATGGAGAGACGCTGATGATTTTACGATGTCGTCTCAGTCAGACTATGAGAAGGCAATCTACTCTGACGATGCCGCTGCCCCTGGCTTGATGTACAGTTTAGAGAACGACAGGCTGCTTCAGCATGATGGACGGCGGGCGATAATCGACCGCGTAAGCCTGTCAGAAATGTCAGAAAAAATCATACCCTTGCGGACAACAGCACAGGGAACATTCGTTCATTGTTTCCAATGCGTTGTTACTGTTTCGGCGGACGTCGTGCAGCCGTAGAAAAAAAAACGCGGTTTTGCTTGACAATAAAGGTCTTTATGTTTATTGTATAGTCTATGGCTGCTGCGAAAAAATACAAGGTGGTTTCCCCGCCTCCGGTAAAGGTTATAGGACATCCTGAACCTGCGCTGTATTTTCGCGTAACCAAAGACGGCGAAACCGTTGATTTTCCTTACGGTGCTATCGTTACCGCCTCAAAGAACGTATCGGTAGGCAACATGGAACGTAAAGTTCCTCTCGTAAACGCGGCATTGGCCGCAGAACTCACTGACATCTTCAAAGAGGTGTAGCACATGGCACAGCGCAGGTTTCACGGATTTAAGAGCATCGGCTTCGTAATCGTAGACACCGGTGGCACGGATGGCACAGGCGAAGCAACAACCAACGCCAAGGCATTAGCTGCTGTCGCGGCTGCGGGGGAGAACGCTGTCGGCGGGGTAACAATTGAGTTGCTTGGCAATACTATTGCTGAGCCGGGCGTAGAAGGGGGCGAGGCTTCCGAACTGGAATATGTCGAGCAAGAGGGCAACCCGCTCGACGAATGGGGCAACAAATTGCCAGGCGTCCAATATCTGCATGCCAAGATACGCGCTCGCAACCTGCCTGCCTACGTCAAACTCAAGGCTGCCTGGGATGCGGGCAATCTGGTGTACTGGCGATGGGTTCTCGACAACGACGAGCGGTGGCATACGAATGTGGGACAGAGGAACTGGATGAATCTGGCACCGACGAACGTTACCGCGAAATTCCAGGGCACGGCAAACCAGTTTGCCGGTGATTACATGATCCCGGAACAGTTCATTACGAAAACCATCACCTAAACCGTGGTAAGGCGCAATGGCACAAACCAATTTTGCGCACGGTATCAGTCAGGTGGCGGTTTATGATCCCGATGCTGGTCCGAGCGATACCGCAGCCGTAGTATACTCCACATTGGACGCTGACCTCTCCAGCGTTCAGGTCGGCGGAAATGTCGAAGCGGATAGGCATGACGAATGGGGCAACGCTGCCCTTTTTCCCGGTGGTCGCGCTGAACTGATTGTCGAGGGATGGGATCCCGGCGAGACAAAGTTGAAAGCCCTGCAAGCATGGTATAACGACACGCCGTCGAAAGAGGTCGCTGCCTGCATTCTCGGCCCCGGCAATGCGTTTATCATACACTGGGAAGAGACGGTCTTGCTGAACGAGCCTCGTTCAACGACGATACGGGCAAGCTTCGCAGGCCGTTCGGACTTCAGCAGATTCGAGATGCGGGCAGAGGGAGGCGATCCGAAAATCTATTCTCCCCGCGTCAACTTCGTGTCGCATCTGGATCCTTGGAATATAGACGAAAACACAGCGAGCGGAGAGAGGGGGCGCCGGTTTTATCTGCCTATCGCTGACGTAAACCTGTACGTGTCTTGCAAGGTGGAGGAGGTGAGCGGGGAGACGTTTAACGCAGCCGCCAAGGTATTGTCGCTGGAGTTTCTTGACGTGGAAGGCAATCGTATTGGTTCCGCTGTAACAGCGACATATAGTGAAGGGCGCGTAGAGTTGACTGGCATCACCCCTGCAATGGTGCATGAAGTGCGCGTTAGAGCAGATCGCCCGAACGACACCTTCACCGTATCGGAACTATCCGTGCGCGGAGATGGTAGTTACGTGTACGAAAACAATTAGATTTCTTGTCGCACCCGGACAAAGCCATGGATGCCACGGACATACACATATCGCGTAGAGGGCCTTACGGGGGCTAAGCACCGCCGTCTGGAGGCGATGTTCCGGCATCTCGGCTGGTTGCGAAACCAGGCGGTAGCGTACATGCGGAATGTGTACGAAGAGGAAGGTAAAACGCCGTCGTTCTACGATTTAACGAAATGGCTTACGCAAAAACGCACGGATCCGCGGACGGGCCAGTGGAAAGCGACGCTTCAGCGGTCTGTTATTGCTCGTGTCCGCAAAGGTTACGACCATTTCTTCGACACGGGATCGGGCAAGCCGCGTTTTGCTAATATCGACACGTCTGTTCATTCGTTTGAGTGCGAACAGAACAAGCCTAAAGCCCGCAACGGCAGGTATTACGTTCAGTTCAAGGGTCTGGGGCGGTTCCGTTTCACAGACACGCGGGGAGTGCTCGACACTGCCAAAGTCAAAGTAGTTCGCGTAGTACGTTCGCCTTTGCGGTACGAGATACAACTGGTTTGCGAGATTGATGAGGGTCTGAAGGTCGTTGACAAACGCCCGATGGTAGGCGTTGATCTGGGCATTAAATCCCCCGTGTCCCTGTCGGACGGAACGCAGTACGCCCGCATCCGCATAAGCGATACGAAGCAGAAGCGAATGCAGCGCAAGGTTTCCCGCGCAAAGAAGGGGTCGAACGGGCGAAAGAAAGCGCGAGCATTGTACGCGAAGGAATCGCGGCGCGTCAAAGATCGACGGCGCAACGCTATCCACCAGATAACGACGGACGTAGTAAAGCACCATTCGGCAAACGTCGCCATCGAAGATTTACAGGTCGAAAAGATGACCCGCAAGGGCGGGTCTCGTAAACGGGGATTGAACCGCGCCATGCGGGAAGCAGCCCTCGGTATAATAGCAACCCAACTTGTCTACAAGGCTTCAAGTGCTGGAGGCGAGTGTATACGGGTTGCTCCGCATAACACAACGCAGATGTGTAGCAACTGCTACAGTCTGCCCCGTGAGAAGATCGGTTTGAATGTCCGCACGTATTCGTGCGAGCATTGCGGTTACACGATTGATCGGGACGTAAATGCGGCCATAAATGTCTGTCGCAAGGGTTACACTTTGCAGCGGGAGGGCACATCCCCGCCGGCTGGGACAGAGGAAGAGACGCTTGTAAGACCCGCTACGGCGGGCGAGGCCACCAGCCAGAATCGTACCCTCAGAAACGAGAGGCTATAGTGTCCAGTGGCGACCTTTCAAGGCATATCACAGGTAGCGTTCTACGACAAGAACGCGGGTAGCAACGATCTTGCATCCGTGCTGTTTTCCAAGCTGGATGCGAGCAAGTCGAAGATCGATCTTAACGCTCCTGCCAAGGGCGAACGCGACATCACCGGGGGTATGGTGTACTCCGGCGAGATGTTTCGCATGATGATCGAGGGTGCGGACGACGCAAAGAGCACGAAACTGGGCCGTCTGCGCCAATGGCTGGTCGCTAATAAGCGCGTGTCCGCCATCGCGCTCTCTGGGGATGGTACGGTTGCATACAGTTGGCTCGAAGCCGACAGGCTCATGGAGGCGCGCCCTGTGCCCGTTATGGGGGAAATGAAGGGACGGGCGGACTTTGTGCGTACAGGGCTTGAGCGCGTAGCGCATGACCCCCAGATTTACGCCCAGCGCAATATCGTATCCCACTTGGCTGCGCTCGATCTTGTCAGCACCGCAAGCGAGGCAGCTGTGCGCACATTCTTTTTGCCTATCCCTGACGTAGACTTGTACGTATCGTGCAAGGCGGAAGAGGTGAGCGGGCAGACGTTCAATGCAGCAGGCAACCTGACGCTTGAGTTTCTGGACGTAGCAGGAATGAGAATTGGCTCTGCGGTAACACGGGCGTATACTGAGGGGCGGGTGGAACTCCCAGACGTTACTACGCCTGCGATGGTGCACTCAGTGCGCATAACAGCAGCTGTCCCCAACGCCACCTTCACCGTATCGGAACTCTCTGTCCGGTTGGACGGGTCTTACGATTACATCGCCCGGTAGCATGCTCCAAGTACGCTTCGACATAACGCCGCCTGGAGAGAATCCCGTTATAGGGAAGCATTACTATTACGTGGACAACTTCGAGATCGAACCCCACTACGAGGGAGACGATTTCGTTTATCTCGACGATGCTGCGGAGGTCGAGATACGCCGGATGCGCATGATATTCAAACTGTCAGGTGTCCCCGAAGGCGTGTCGGGAACGGAGCCTACATGGTTTACTTTGTGGCGATCCATGATAGGCAACACAGATACCGTGCATTTTTACCCAAAGCCGAAAGGCAGCGATATGGAGGCAGACGATACAGCGAATGCACACAAGACCGTAGTGATTGGAACATCTCGCCACCGCCCGAAAGTATACGGGCTGGAAGGTGGCCGCCTGCGGCGCAAGACATCTCTGCACTTCGCAGAGAAACAGTTCCGTGTACCCACGGACAACCACTTTGACTTCTACAACACGCTCATTCCAAACCTATAGCCCCATGGACGAACAGAAATTCTACGAACTCTTTGACCTTGATGAGCAGGAGGCATACGTGCTTCCCATTCCGACGCTTAAGCGCGTGAGCGACATGATGCGGCTGGTGGTGCAATCTGGCCAATTGCCAGATCAAACGCGATATGTGCGGAGCAAGGAATACGGATTTACCGACTTGATCATGTTCGAGGAAGAGGTGCTTGACGACGCGGGCCAGCCGACGCAAGAAAAGCGATTCCGAGTCAAGGATCCCGACCTGACGATGATGGATTACGTCGTGCAATCTGCACAGTTGCTCTTTCCGAAGGCGCCTGTGGCTGAGAAGAAAGACGACCTGAACGTTGAGGTGGTAATGGAGGCCGTTTCGGATTTTTTGTCCGCAGTGCAGAAGAACAGGGGCGGGGGAACGAACTTATCGGATTTCTGGTCCCGCTTGGCCCAGACATAAGGGATTATCCCGAATTAGGGCTGACGCAACCGAAACCCAATGCTACTGCCCATCAACGCGAGTATTACGAGTACGAAACACGGAAACGCAAGTGGCGTACCGAGGTACTCAAGAAGCGATGGTATTGGGAGACGCTGGTGCTGAATATAGCAGGGTCAGCAGAGGAGATGACATACTTACGAGAAAAGGCTGCGTTCGAGCAGATTGCTTGGGCGTATGCTCGCTGGGCACTTAACAGAGAGTAGCGATGGCTGCTGAAGTTACAATCAGATTAGACGTTGATTCTTCTGCTGCGATGCAGAAGATTCAGAATCTTATTGGGCATATCAACAAGATTGGCTCGACAGCTTCGGGCAAGGCGACGGGCGGAGTAGCAACAGGGGTGTCTCAAATAGGGACAGCTGCGGTAGCGACAACAGATAAAGTAGCGACGCTTGGGAAAAGCATGAGTACAGCCAAAGGGCGGGTACTCGAATTGGTTAGCGTATCGGGGGCTTCATCTAAAGAATTGAAAAAAAGCGCACTTGCAGCTGAACAGTTAAAGGGAGATGCTGGAGAGTTAGCACGAGAGATAGTAAATACAGTCCGCGCCCTGGGTAGGCAGCGGGATGGGCTTTTGTATAATAATGCTGCCTTGGTGAAGAATGGAGATTCCTATGAACAAGCAGCAAATCGTATCAGGATATTTGCTCAAAGCCTCAAAGGCCGAGCATCTGGAGCACTAATACATTTGCAACAATTGCTTGCTAAAGGTGAGATAGATGCGACTACTTTTGGAACAGAATTTTTAGAATTACAGAGTATTATAGATACTACTTCTATCAATGTTGATGAACTTGGGAAGGTTCTTGCGAATGAATCTAAGTTGAAGAAGGCATCGGAGGATTTTACAAGAAAGTTGACAGCGAGCGAATTTGAATATGCAAAGGCAGTGAAGAAGAGCAGTGCCGCGGCTGCCAAGTCTGCGGCTGCCACGGCGAATCTTGTAAAGAAAAGGCAAGGCGAACTTGTGGGGCAAGGCAAAGGGGCGGGCAAGGAATACGCGGATCTTGAGCAAGTGAGGCGTAGAGCGGAAAAAGCAGCTGAAGATCATGCCAAAGCTGCAAAAGCTGAAGCTGCTGCCTTGCGAGAGTTGGAGAAGGTAAATAAGAAATTGCAAGGGGCAAAAAGGGTTACGGAAGAAATGGGTAAAGGACAAGAGAAAAACAGGGATTATTATAAAGCGGTTTCTGATGAAATGAAACTCCTCAATGCAACGCGAGAAAAACTTATTGCGTCTGGGCACAAAGAGACTGATATGTATGAGCAAACAGGCAATAGATTGGAAGAATTAAAAACAGATTTAGGACAAGTAACTCCTGAAACACACATTTTAACACAAAAAATACGAACATTGGGGGCAGAATTAAATGAATCTGCCGAGAGCGTGAAAAAAGCGAGTAAAAATTCTCGTAAAAATTCAGAAGAATTGAAATTAGCAGAACGACGGTATGAAGATGTAGGCCAAGCGATACGAACAATGGGAGATCAAGATGTTGCGCGTCTTAGGAATCATTTGGTTTCGCTGGGCCCAGATGGCAAGAAAAGTTTAGACATGTTAGAGAGAGAATTAAGAGAATTGGGCACCGCTGCACATAAATCACAGCAGGGCTTGGCGCACTTGGGTCGTGTTCAAAGCCATGCGAGTGTTTCTTTGCTGGACATGTCGCGTATTGCGGAAGATTCAGCATATGGATTTCGGGGCATGGCTAATAACATTGTTCCTGCCATTCAATCTTTTAACAGATTAAAGGAAACAGCAGGCGGAATGCGCGGAGCATTCCAAGGATTGGTAAAAGGTCTGATAGGCCCAGGTGGCCTCTTTGTTGCCATAGGTCTTTTAACTACAATTCTTCTTAAGTCTGGCGATGCGTGGAAGAAATTATTTTTTAGCGAGGAAGATATTGAGAGAATGAGAAGAGTAAAAGATGCGCTTCAGCAAGCCAAGGAGGCAGTAAAGGCTTTGGCGGAGGAATTGGAAACATTGGAAGGGCGAGAAGGATTGACAGATGCAGCGATGGATTTCGAGGAGGCAGTTGATCGGCAAACAGGAAAAATAGAAAAATTGAATAATGGAGCAAGGCAACTTAGTAATGTAGCGGGCGGAATGTCAGGCGTTTATGCTGATTTTCAGGGCAAAAGTGAATCTTTATTGTTCTCCCTGAATAAGGTTGAACCTCTGTTTGAACGCCTTGTACTTATGGCAGATGTTGCATACAGGAAAGGTATAGGCGATTTCAAGCTTGATTCGACGAGCCTTGATGCCTTGACTAAAAAATTAGATGAGGCAGAGAGTCATGCTGAAGAACTTGCTAATTCTATTAAGATACTGGAGGATGCAGGGCAAAAAGGCACTGAAGAACATACACGCTTGACTAAGGCGTGGAATTTGTTTATCAGCGCAGCCAGTATCGCAAGAGACAGGATAGCAGAAGTAGTTGACGCAAGCATTAGTCTGAATGAAGCACTGTCTGCAATAGACATTGAAGATGCTGTTTCTGGTTTAACTAATCTCGAAAAGGCAGAGAAAGTAGTTGAAGCATATAGATCGCAAAGGCAAGAATTGCTTGAGCAAGCCCAAGAATATAGAAGGGTGATAGAAGAGGAGGAACGAGTAAGAAGTGCAGCAAATTTACCCATAGAAGAAGCCACCGAGAGGGAAAAAAACTACCGAGAGTATTTGAAACTGGCTACCCAGGCATTGAATGACAATGAGGCAGCGTTAAGGAGACGGATCAGGGCATTAGCAGAGCAACAGGGCATCGACCTTCGCAATCAAGAATTTCAGGAAATACTGGATGAGCAAACGGTAGGGAACATTGTCTCTCTCGATGGAACCGTATCCAAGATCGTTTATACTGGGCCTGAATTAGAGACGTTAGATGACATTGAAAACTTGGATTGGGATGCCCTTGAACTGGACTTGGAGATTATCCCAACGTGGAGAATGGACTTGGAGGGTATGGATGCTGATTTCCAGGCTGATATTCGTGCGTTTGAACAACAATTCAAAGACGAAATTATTAGCGAGGAGCAGTTAAACGATGAGCGGATTGCGTTATATCGAAAGAAGGCGATTGCTCTTTCTGCGGCTATTGCTTCGGGTAATGAAGCAGCAAAAGACGAGATCATAGCATTCAAAGCATGGTTGGCAGAAAATGGTATCTCTTTTGAGTCTCTGTTCAGCGGCGAAATCGGTGGAGATGCAATGACTCGCTTGGAAAAGTGGATGGAGAATTTTGAGCAGATCAAGGAGATAGCGCAGCAGACGACGGGCATCATATCGCAGTTGTGGTCGAACGCCCACCAGCGTCGGCTGAACGAGATCAACGCGGAGAAACAGGCGATCACGGAACGCTATGCGGCTGAGTTGGACAATGAGCGGCTCACTGACGCTATGCGCAAGACCATAGAGAAAAGGCGGGAGAAAGAGATGAAGAAGATTGCGGAAAAGGAGAAAGAACTTCGAGAAAAGCAGGCACGGCAACAGAAAGCGCAAGCGATCTTCGCAGCGATAATCAACACATCGGAGGCGGTTACCAAGGCATTGGCCCAAGGCGGCTTTATCGCTGGCATACCAATGTCAACGATCATTGCTGCGCTTGGCGCAGCGCAGGTAGCGGCAATTGCTGCCGCCCCCATCCCGTCGTTCGAGGCGGGTGTAACCAACTTCAGCGGTGGTATCGCTCGCGTTCACCAAGACGAGATGCTGGTGAACCTGCCTGCTCGCACGAACGTCATAACGAACGAAAACGTCGAGCGGCTGGCTGCACTGAACACGTCGCCCGTCGCGCCGTCTATAAACGATGAGGCAGCGAATGAAATCCGGCTTGAGCAACTGAATCGTACTGAAGCCTTGCTCGAAGCAGTGGTGGAGCAGACAGAACGGCTGGAGCGAGCGAGGGCGAGTATCGACATACGAGAGTTGGAGGAGACGATAACACGCTTCCAATACGAGGAGGGCAGATAGTATGGCCTGGGCGAAAATAGCGACAGCAAGTTGGGGCGCGCCTGAAGAGCGTATCGAAATATGGGAGGATATTGCTTCTGGGGAAACTGCACCTACTGAGGTTGCCCTCGAAATCGTCAATGACCCGAACTTGATTATTGGCGGAACACAAGGGCGGATACTCGAACCACACCTGAAGTCTCAACTCAACTTTAGCGTGCGGGATGTAGGCCGTTTTCTCACGAACAGGGTGCGCTCGGATAAAACAGACAATACGCCGAAAGTCCCCGGCGATTTTCGTATTGACTGGAAACGGGGGGCCAACCTATTAGGCCGATACACATGGATGTTTGGCAATGAACGTCCGTTATTGCATCGTTCTGATCCTGTGCTTGCGATCAAATCGCATGATGGCTGCACCCTGTTGAAGTCGGTGCCATACAGTCTGACAGGGCGGTCCACGGTCGCTGAGTTCCTGTATCAATTCCTTAACCATGTAGGGCATGATATAGATGTCGTGTCCGCCTGTGGACATGAGCATGCGGGCATGAAGCAAGGTGTTGCGCGTACGAGAGCCATACGACCCAGTGCTATTGCGTGGGGCACGAATGACAACGATATGTATGAGGTGCTATTGCGAGTGCTGCGATTCTATGGCATGCAGTTGATGCAGGTAGATGGGGCTTGGTTTGCTATCGAACGTCATATCCGTGGGGCGGATTATGTGGCAGCGAGGCGGTCGTATACAGCCGGTACGGTGGCGGACGAGGCATATTCATATGCCCTTACTCGTACCATCTTGACGCAGGGCGTGATCGACAAAGCAAAGTCGGTAGATCGCTATGTGGACGCTATAGCAGGGATGCGCTCGGTCCTGAAACTTGAGGATAGGCCAGCCATATTGAATCCGGCGTTTTACCCTGACGATCCTGACACGGATACGGATGACAGTTCTGCAACTGGAGCAGGGGGATTGAGCGGTGTAACGCCGCCAAAATGGACATGGCCCGCAGGCAGGGAGGCATATACAGATTATGCAACTCCCTTTGTGTCGGGTACGCCTTACCAGCGCAGACCAGGCGATGCCTTTGATTTGGGGCACTATTATGTAAACCTTCGGCAACCTGCGGACGTTATATCGCAAGTTGCTGAACAGACAGTGATCAAGGGGGCTCTTGTCGAGATAGAACATTCAGCGCGGTATTCCATATGGACAAACAGGGCTGCATGGATCGAAGCCAGCGTTAGGACAGATTCAACGACAGAGATAACGATTCCGCAAGCTATTCAAGTACGATTAACGAATACTGCCGATGGTCAAGACAGGTGGCTCAACAATCATTACGGCTGGCAAGAAACAGAGGCGTGGATTGACATTAAGGTTCCGTTTACCACCAGTGGGGTTACTCAAGATGTATTTGTAGACGGCTTATATGAGCTAACTAACCCGACATTGCGTATATGGAAACTGATAAGCCATACGCCTGTCATTCTGCCTGCTACGCTTCCTGCAAGTGGGAATCTGGTTCTGACAGCGCGAGGGGTTAGCGCGTTTAATCCGAACCTCCGGCAAGGGCGTCCGTCTACGGTCATTAGTTTCAATGCCTATATCCTTCTGGATAAGTTTGAGTACGTAATCCGGGTTGCACCTGAATGCAAGGATGTTGTTGGGGAACTCCCTGGCAGTGCGACAGACAGGTATCTTGTGTCAGGCGATCCTATTGTGGAGGAGTACAATGTGGGCGACAGGCTCGACTGCCATACATGGCCTGACACAGTGCTTGAGTATCTTGACACGTCAGACGAATGGCAACCTGCGGAGTCCCAATGGGGCACTACCGAGGATCAGCACATACATCAATACCGCGTAGGCCGCATTTATCCGCAACGGGAACGCCCTACGTTTTCCCAAGACCTGGAACTGAAGCGCGATACGTTCAGGAAGCCGAATCGGGTATACGAAGACGGTGCGGGCATCAAGTACATACCCGAATATATTCAGTATAATCTGCGCACAGAACGTAGCCGAGTTATAGGCAACGAGTTAGAGCCCGCCGAACGCTCCGCAGGCAAAAGCGGGGGCACAGGCTTTCCTATTTCCGTTATTCCAAGGATAGATGTGCTCTCTGTTGCTACCGAAGTGATTAAGGGCGTTAGCGGGGAATATGCTGCAAGCGTCAACTTCCGCATTATCCAAAATGTGGGCGCAGTGCAGTATGTGCTTTTCGTCAACGGAGTAGAGCGTACATCCGGCTGGATACAGGCAGGCGAATTGTTGCCCAAGGTTATTACGGGCGGTACGACGGCGACCCGGCTTGTGGCATCGGACAGGAACATTGTTTTGCAACTCCAGCCGTTCGCTCAATGGACAGGGACGGAAGGCGAAGGTATCGTTGGACGCACGATCAAGCATCCCGTAGTGCTTCCCGCCGATGGCGTCCCGCACGTATTCGTGCAGGGGAGTTACGAAGTGTCCACCATGAGCGGGTACTTCCTGGAGATCGAATACGAGGGGGACGTAGACACAGCGTCCGTCAAGACGACGTACACGATACCGGGGGGAGGGACAGAGGAGGTAACGCAGAACATGCAGCGCGGACGGATCCGCGTGAATCCGACGAATGTGCTGGCGACGGGAACAGCGACAGCGATCATTCAGGGCTTCACAGAAGCGGACGCGATGGGCACAGCAGGCCCAACCGTTACGGTCGAGTTCAGGGTTCCGGGCGAGTTCATGCTGCCCACGGATATTGTGCGGGAGTCGGACTTGGTGGGGCGCAGTTTCCTGTTGCAGACAGCGCGGGAGGTGGAAACAAACATTGTCTTTACGCCGCATAGCAGCGATGTTCACGACACGATTCAGTGGTATAACGGGCAAAACCCTAAGGTAAATCCCACCCTTACCTTCATTGGAACAAGCAATACCTACACAATCGCCCGAACGCCTGCGTCGGATGATGATGCGGACAGAACCGCGCCCGGCACTACTTCGGATTCCAGGGGGCAGCAAGACCTGCTTGACACGTCGGACATTTCTGGCGCGGGCGATGGTGTTACCGTCTACGCCTATGTGGAGGTCATGGAGACGGTGAACGACGAACTCGTTCCTAAAGGCACTACGACTGCGCTGGCACTGCAATTTACCACGACAAAGAGTGTCGCTCTCAACGAAGCCAACAAGTTGCTATGTATCCTTAGAGGGTACACAAGCACGGAGCGCGTTCTCTTTTTCGTTCCCGTCGTAGGCGTTCCGCCCATCGTTACCGCTCCTTTTGTTTTTGCCCACTCGCTCCAGTCGCTGGAGGCGAAAACGGGCAATCTCGAAGTAACGGGCAGCCTTATCATGGATTCCGATGCGGGGTACATCGGGAATATGTACGACCACGACGACGATGCACTTACAAATCCAATCGAGACATTTCGCCTATCGCATAGCGGTATGGTATTCCGCTTTGTCAACGATGCTGACCCTGACAACATCAACAGGGCGAGAGGGCTTGTCTGGCAGTCAGCGGCAGGGGAAACGCAAATAGCGGATCCGCCCCGGATATGGGGAACCAGGACAGGGGCAGGGACACAGGATGATCCGTACGGGTACAGCATCAATATCGGTGGCGGCGTAAATCCCGACTTCAATATCAATACGCCGCACACGTTCACGGCAGGCACGATTCGGATAAGCCCGGATACAGACACAATATCTGAGAGGAGCGACGGCTACGGCCTGAGAGTAGCCCAAGGCATACTGCTTGACGACGGCGCGCCGGGAACGACAGCCCACCGGCTCTACCGTTCCGGCGACGATCTCTACTGGAACGGCGCGGTAGTCGGCGGAGCGAACAACTACGTTACGGGCGGGGCGTATTCAGCAGGGACACTCACGCTGACACGCGAGGGATTAGATGATGTAACGATAACAGGCTTTGCGACAGGCACGGGCTTGCCCGCCTTGCCAGATCAGACGGATGGAGGCTTCCCAAGTCCGTCAGGGATATTCCTTGTCTCGAATACGGTTACTACCGAGGCTCCCCGTGCATGGAATGCTGCTAATTGGCGACGTTTGGTCAACGGCAATGGAATAGAGTTTATTCACGGGGAAGAGAGCGATTATTCGCGTACGACGCTTTCCGTCAAAGCGCATCACGGCATAACGGTGAATGCGAACGGGGTGTCCGTCGATGCCGGAACGGGCATAACCGTTGATGCGAATGGGGTTGCGGTAACGAACCCCCTTCCAGACTTTCCCGCGACGACAGGCTATACCGGCGCGACAGGCGTGTGGTATCTGAAAAGCGAATTGGGAGCATCGGGCTTTGCTACGCCTGCATGGGAGTCGTTTGCCTTGAATAGCGCGCATTTCAGCGTTGCTACCTCTGAATTGGTGAACAGCAATAGCGGAGGCGCGAACCTTGTGTTGCGGACATGGAGTTTGGTGCGCCCCGTGCCTTCGTTTGATACGAATAACAATGGACAAGTATTGAAGGTTGTCAATGGTGCGCTTGAATGGGCAGCTGACACAGATACGGACACAGATACGGATACGACGTACACCGCGGGCAACGGCATAACGATAAGCGCAGCTAACGTTATCTCGGCTCGCATAGGCCAGGGGCTGCGTACAGTGGGCGGACAGACGCGGGTGCGGGCAGGCACGGGCATTACGGTCGATGCGCAAGGTGTGCACGTGGACGTACCCGTACCGCAACCTGCGGACGACACGAATGGACACGCGCTGTTTGCCACGGACAGCGACACGAGCACGTCGGGCACTACGCCTACCCTGGCTTGGCGGCAGATCGCAGCGTCAGACATACCCGATCTTGCTACGGTAGCCACCACGGGAGCGGCGGCGGACGTGTCCGGCTTAGCTGCTGTGGCTACGTCTGGAGAGTATTCAGACCTTCTGTCGTTGCCGACGTTTGAAGAAGAGGTTTATCTCGTATTTAATGCGAATACGCTCCCATCGAATATATTACCCGATAACGCTTGGGGCTTCGGGCAGCAAGCACCGTTGTTTCAGACCGTTGTTACATGGTACATATCGCAAGAACCGCCGACCTTTGGAACTGCTAATCCTTACCTATGGGAGATACAGCAGATTGGAAACAATCGATGGCAAACCCTGCGGCTGAGATCGTCAACTGGCACAAACGCTCGAATCTCTAACAGCACTCCGGGTGTGCAAACATATGCTTATTGTGCTACAGCCACAAACGATCAACCCCCGCTCCCGCCAAGCACCTTCGGAGACCCCGATCAGCCGTTCTCTGTTGGAGATAGCTATATTGTCCAAGAGAATCCAGTTACCTGGAGTAACACCCCCCCAAGTTTAACATCCACCAATTCGTTCCTGTGGGTCGCTCGCAGAAGTTATACAGGTGCTCCGAGTGCTGGTGATGCTATCTCAGCTGATTGGTCTACGCCGACGTTGTTGAGTACT
The DNA here is from genome assembly GCA_965220895.1 of Gammaproteobacteria bacterium. Classification (GTDB taxonomy): domain Bacteria; phylum Pseudomonadota; class Gammaproteobacteria; order UBA4575; family UBA4575; genus WTFY01. The sequence continues at coordinate 15,110 of CBDCRF010000006.1, read as the reverse complement.
CTTGCAAGCGGAGCGTTGCCAGACTTCGGTTCGTCGAACGCCAATCAGGTGCTGACAGTCAATGCTGCGGGCAATGCGCTGATATGGACGGCGAAAGGCGGCTCTGGCGGATCGAACGACGGAAACAGTTACGTTACGAGCGGATCGTATTCAGCGGGTAATATCACGCTTATGCGCAACGACAGCCTTGCGGATATTGTCATCACCGGCTTGCCACAGGGCGACATTACGGGCGTTACGGCGGGCAATGGTTTGACCGGGGGTGGTGCGAGCGGAGATGTTACGCTGAACGTGGGCGCAGGCACGGGCATCACAGTGTCAGCGGATGGGGTAGCTGTTACGCGGCCCATACCTACATACGGTACGGCAGGGCAGATACTTTCCGTCAATGCGGATGCGGACGGAATGGAGTGGATTGACGCTCCGTCAGGGGGCGGTACGACGTACGACGCGGACAATCGGCTCGACGCTTCGCTGGTGGGGGCCAACGGGAACGTGTCGAACGCCGAGTATGGGTGGCTCGATGGCGTAACGGGGCCGATCCAGACGCAGATCAACGACAAGCAGGCGACGTTGGCGGACTCGACGATTGGGGATAAGGCGTTCTCGAATCCGCCAAGCGACCTGACGGGGACGGAAAAGACGGCGGTGCGGACGGCGGCGGGATTCGTGAAACTGACGAAGGCGCAGTACGACGCGCTGGCGACGAAAGACGCGGACACGATATACTTTATCGTATGATCGAGATCGGAACCGATAACGTCGAAGAAATCCACATTGACGACGACCCTATATGCGAAGTGTGGCAGGGCGAGGAGTTGCTGTGGGAGTGGATCGTCAGCGACGAAATACCTATTGCCAATTCTCGCCCCACCGGTAGCGGTTTCTTATGGCGTCCGGGATCGCATGGAGCGGTTGCGCAACTGGTTGACGACGTACTGACAGACCAGACGGCTTACCTGGTATGGTTTAGTCTGAGTTTTGCTTTTGGATCATCACGAGGAGGTACGCGAGCCGGGGCGTGGAATATCAGGTTTACGACGGATTCGACGGATACAAGTGGGAGTGGGGCGGGCCCTGACCTGATCGCGGCATGGGAGAATTACGAGCGGGCTATCGAGTTACGCGCAGGCGACCACAGCCTGATATTACCCGGCCCGAACCACCCGGATAACGCGCTACAGGATGCGACTGACCCGTATTCAGCTCGCTATCCGGCAGACCAGGACGGCGGCCTCGCCGACAACGACAGGATCGCCGCATTTATCACTGCATATAATGATATGACACAGGCCGAGCGCAACGGCCTGACGATCACGCTGCGGGCGAAACTATGTTTGGATGACGTTGACCCGGTAACAGAAGCCCCCGGCCCTGTACGCAACCTGACAGCTAGCATTATCGAGCAGACACGTTTTCGGGCGAGCTGGGATGAGCCGAATACTGGTGGGCGGGTGCAGGGGTATCGCCTTGAATATCGGCAGGGTACGTCGGGCACGTGGATAGAAGAATCAACGCCCGGAATCCTGTTCGATTTTATCGACGGCCTGACGGCGGGTACGACGTACCAGTACCGCGTCCGCGCCGAGAACGCGGCTGGCAACAGCGCATGGGTAACGGGCAGCGTAACGACGCTCGCCGCAGGCGTTACGGCCCCCGGCCCCGTGCGCAGCCTGACGGCGGCGGGCGCGATATACTCGCCGTCAACGCGCATGTTTATCGATTGGCGGGGGCCGGGCACGGGCGGCTCCGTAACGTCGTACGAGATCGAGTGGGGCCGTACCATCGACTACAGCGACGGCTCCGCAACGAGCAACGTTACGGATTACACGGTTACCGGCCTGAATCCGTCCTGCACGTATTACTTCCGCGTCCGCGCTGTCGGGCCGGGCGGGCGCAGCGCGTGGCAGTCCGTGAGCCGGGCGACGACGGGATTGCAGGTGCCCGGCCCCGTGCGCAACCTGACGGCGAGGGGCGAGCAGACGGGCGGCGTCGTTCTGCCGTCAATCGTCATCGACTGGGACGCCCCGAACATCGGAGGCGTTGCCGGGACGTACGATGTGGAATGGGGCCCGTCGAACAACCCGCCGGGCAATTCAGCGACGACGGGCAATACGCGTTACACGGCCCTCGCTGGCGTGGTTTCGCAGCAGCGGCATACCGTACGCGTACGGGGCCGTAACAGGTCGGGTGCGGGCGCATGGGCAACGGTAAGCGATATTTTGACCCCTTGACATTTCCGGGGCCGCGCCGTATACTGCCCTGACGTTGCGCGATTCCCCTTGACATTCTTGTTTTTTTGTCGTACATTACGTCTCGTTACCCTGATCAGGGCATGGCGGGCAGCCTTTTCCAACGGGGTTTGGGCTGCCCGCCAATTCATTCACGTACGCCTTAAATACCCATGGCTAAAGCCAAAATCCTGAACTTCTCGACCAGCCGCAAAACCGTCAAGATCAAGGCTGGCCGCATCATGGAGTTGAATAACCAGGTACACGCGCTCTCCAAGCGAAACATCAAGGGGCACGGGCTGTCGATTGCCCGTAACGCCCGCGAAATCACGAACCTGGCGGAGGATTTCGTTGCGGGATACAACGCGATCAACAAGGAGTACGCTGCGAAAGGCGTCAACGGCGACGAGGTGCGCGGATGCGTAGGAGAGGACGGCAGGTCTACCGTCAGTATCGACGCAGAGAAGTACGTCGGCCAGTGGAAGCGGGGAATGAAAATGAAGAAGGGAGAGATTGTCCACTACGAAGCCCCCGCTATTCGGGGCGAAGCGTACTGGCTGTATACCGGTGGCAAGAACGTGCCTGATGCGCCGGGCACAGGCGAGGTGTGGGAGCGGCTTGGCGCGGTTAGCGGGCCAGGGTCTTATCAACTTGCGGATGGGGCAGCGCACAGGGATGCGATCAATGCGTATCTGGAGGCAGAGCACGAGGTGGGGGTATTCATGCTGCCCGGAGAGGCTTTCGAGAACAGCGATATTGCCGCTGCTGAGATCCCGCTGGAACTTGTTGCGGAGGACGCATAGCCTGTTCACCCCCCTTTCACGTAGCCCCTATTGTCATGCTTTCCGATATGTCCTCGTTGCCTCTGCACCAGCAGATTGCATTTCTCGACACCAAGGTCAACCAGATAATTTCACTGCTCGTAGCGGACAAGCGCGACGAGGCGGACAAAGGTGTCTCTGGAGCCGGCATTAAAAACTCTGCCAAGGAACCTGCGGATTTTGAGTACATGGGGGAGGAGGATGTCAGCACCATAACGATTAACGCCACTATCGAGCATACCGACGCGCTGCAAAAGGAGGTGGACACACTCAAGGAGACAGTGGATACGTTGCAGAAGGCCATCGGCATGATTCTGAACCTACACCCTAAGGCGATCAATCGCCTTATTGAACAGCGGGACGAGACTGCGTAGGAAATGCTTAGGCAGCACGAGACGCACAGGGCATATGAGGCTGCAAAACAATTTCCCTAAATTGTCGTATCTTGTTGTATGACAAGGACATACACATATCGCATAGAGTGTTTGACGGAGGCGAAGCACCGCCGTCTGGAGGCGATGTTCCGGCATCTCGGCTGGTTGCGAAACCAGGCGGTGCAGCACATGCGGGAGGTGTACGAAGCGGAGGGAAAAACGCCGTCGTACTACGATTTGTGCAAGTGGCTTGTCAGCCAGCGCACGGATTCCCGCACGTATCAATGGGCAGTATCTCACCAGCGATCCGTTCTTGCCCGTGTCCGTAAGGGGTACGACGCTTTCTTCGACACGGGCGCGGGCTTGCCGCGTTTCTCGAATATCGACACGTCCGTTCATTCATTCGAGTGCGAGCAGGCCAAGCCCCGCGAGCGCAACGGGCGGCATTACGTTCAATTCAAGGGTCTGGGGCGTTTCCGTTTCACAGACACGCGGGGAGTGCTCGACACTGCCAAAGTCAAAGTAGTTCGCGTTGTACGTTCGCCTTTGCGGTACGAGATACAACTGGTGTGCGAGATCGACGAAGGGCTGAAGGTCGTTGACAAGCGGCCCATGATCGGAGTAGACCTTGGCGTGAAATCGCCTGTCTCCCTGTCTGACGGAACGCAGTACTCCCGCATCCGCATTTCGGAAACGAAGCGCAAGCGAATGCAGCGGAAACTGTCCCGCGCCAAGAAGGGCAGCAACGGACGGGCGAAGGCAAAGGTGCTCGCGGCGAAGGAATCGCGGCGCGTCAAAGATCGACGGCGCAACGCGATTCACCAGATAACGACGGACGTGGTGCAGAATCATTCTGCGAACGTCGCCATCGAGGACCTGAAACTGAAGAACCTGACCCGCAAAGGGTCAAGGAAACGGGGGTTGAACCGCGCCATGCGGGAAACAGCCCTCGACATCATAGCAGCCCAACTTGTCTACAAGGCTTCAAGTGCTGGAGGCGAGTGCGTGAGGGTTGCTCCGCATAACACGACGCAGATGTGCAGCAACTGCTACAGCCTGCCCCGGAAGAAGATCGAATTGAATGTCCGCACGTATTCGTGCGAGCATTGCGGTTACACGATTGATCGGGACGTGAATGCGGCTATAAATGTCTGTCGCAAGGCAATTGCCTTGCAGCGGGAGGGCACAGACCCGCCGGTTGGGACAGAGGAAGAGACGCTTGTAAGCCCCGCTACGGCGGGCATGGCCACCAGCCAGAACCGTACCCTCGTTCTAAACGAGAGGATATAATGCCCAAAACGACAATCACGCTCCCGTTCCATTTCGGCCAGGTGGCCATGGATCAGGTCAGCGGCCTGACAGGATACATTATCGGCTTCTCCACGTATGCGACGGGCTGCGATACTGTTTTACTCCAGCCTCGAAGCAAGGAGGACGACAAGAAACCCGAAGCAGAATGGGTGGACATCGGGCGGCTGAAGTTGATGGAGGCGAAGCCCGTTCAATTGATCGGGCTTCAGGCAAGCGTGTCGAAGGAAGAGGCGATGTACGCCCCCTCTGAAGAGAACACCACGCCCAGCCGTCCGGGCGGGGACAAACCTGCACCAAAACGATAGACGATTATGGGAATGCCGACATTGACGTTACTTAAGAAATTCGATTGGGAAAATAAGGCTTTTGAGCCTGATGGCAGTATCGTGGTGATGAATGTGCCTCGAACCCATGAGTATGCTTGCGAGAGCCCCGCTCCTGGACACCCTTTTGCGATATGGCAAGGTTCTTTTCATGTAGATATTGCCATGGCTGCTGAATTGGAAAAAAATGCAGATCGTATCTGGTTGCATTTTAACTATATTAACGATCAGGTTGTAGTAGGCGGGCCTTCTGGCTGTAATTTTTTTATGAAGGAAACTGTTCATGATGCTGTCCAGCCCGCTTTAAGGCCGAAGGCGGTTATTTCCTACGCTTGCGCAGGAGACGCGCTGAAGGAAATTGCTTATTACGGGGCTATAGCTCAGTAGGCAGAGCACCTCCTTTGCAAGGAGGATGTCGGGGGTTCGATTCCCTCTGGCTCCACGACAGGTTTGGGATGTACCCGAATCCTGGCGTGAATTACACGCCTTTTTGAATAAATAGCCCAGAGGTGGCTAACATCATGGAAAAAAGCAAAATACGTAATATCCGTCTGGAATTTATAGACAGATATGACTGGCAAAGCCATGAGGTTACGGGAGCTGTGAGTACTGCTCACGGCATACTGCCACATGATTTCTATATTGGAGAAGAAATGCCTATAGATGCAGCGGGTGAGGTACTGGGCTTTGCGTCGAGTATGGACGAGCAGCGAGGCGTTATGCTTTATGGGCAAGTGAAAGTTTTGGGCCCCAATCCGCCTCTGGAATTGGGTCGGAAACCATTGTGGCTTCGTTACCTACTGCCTGGTAGAACGGCGGTGATCGGTGGACATAAGGGCTGCACTGTGAGTATGGGACACGGTGTAAGGTCTGAAGAGTGGGGTGAGGATCCGCATCGTATGCAATCTTCTTATAAGATAGTCAGGTATCAATGTAAGGGCATGGAGGCTGGGAGTTGCATGGCTTTTCTGAAGCCTGAATAGGGTGCAGGGGGTTCGATTCCCTCTGGCTCCACTTCGCTCCTTTATACCAAACGAAAAGAACGACATGAAAACTTTGGCACTAACGGAAAAGGGATTTTTAATGAGCGTTCGCCAAGCGTTACTTGCGCAGGCGAATGCAGAAGAGGCTTTGCAGGAAGTTTTGGAGATGGCAAGGAAATGTCATGGTGATGCTGACCTTGTGCATAATAACGATAATAACAACGCATCAATTGAGAATCAAGCTGCATCGTGTCGGTTTGAGGCTGTCTCATTGGTGGAGCATTGTTCCGTGTCTGGCATCAGGAACCATCGTACCAATTACCAGGGAGTTTTAGAGGCTTGGAAATCTAAAAATTTGGATGAGCGTTTGCAATACACCCGTAAAGGGCATGCTCAAATGACGTTCATAAGAAAATTTTACGAATCTGTTGCGAAGGACCTGGAGGTGATACATTGGTGCAAGACGGGAGACAAGGAACTCGATCAGAACCTGTTTCGAGAGACATGCGCCAAGTGGGATATTACGGAGGACGCATGGTTTGCTGCTTGGCAGGCTTGGAAAAACGCAGAGCGAGTGCTTTCTTATCTCCTTGACAATGAGCGGGGGGAGATTCAATCTTGATTCCCCCTTCCATGAAGACGACTTGCGGGGTCAAGTATGCGGTGTTGAGGAATTGGCCAGCCCGCCGCATAGAAGGTTCGAGTCCTTCTCGTTTTCCACTGGCTGCCCGTTGGCGGCGGACTGATAATCCGCGCCTCTGCGCAGGGGGCAACCAGCGTTCTTTCACATTGGGGCTGACACGGTATTGACGCGCATAAGTACTTGGCTCGGACGCGGGTTCGACTCCCGCCAGCTCCACAAGAAGGGCTTCGTAGTATCGCCAAAGCTGACAGTATGATGTGGCCAGCCGGGAAAGCCCAGCCGGGAGCGTCGGCTCCCGGCAAAATAAGGTCGGGATAGTGGGACTTACATGCACGCTTGCGCGGCTGCGGTTCTGGATGGTGGCCTTGCCGCCGACGCGGGCTTATAGACGTGTCGAGGCTTGCCCCATCCGCCGGGGAGAGTCCCGCCCGTGGACAAGCAATAACAAGATACAACGAAAAAACAAGCAAGTCAAGTATTACCGCTTGGCTTTACTCCAAGCCTCCATAACCAAACGAGAAAAAACATGAATGATTTAGTGGCGCACATAAACAGTCTCTTTCACACGGTTTCTGCCATGGCAGGCAGGGAGTTGGAACTGAAGGATCGCATAACCGAGGTCGAAAAGGAAATACGCAGGCTTTCCTTGAATTCAGAAGGTAATACTCGTGATGTCAAAGACGTCGAACACGATTTAGACTGTTTCAAAGACAGCTGGAAAGGCGATCTTGGGCAGGCAGTGCAGTACATCAAGCAGTTGGTAGAGGAGATTCACTCTGCGCTGTACAAAGACGGGTCGCCCGAAGAAGTGCACCCGGACGTAAGGGCTGAACTGGACGAGACGTTCGCAGAAGTAAGCGTCCTACGCACCCGCATCGACGACCTCGTTGACCTGGCTACTGCCATCGAACGCGGACGGATGAAACTGACCGGGCGCATCAAAAAGATAGAAAAGAGTATGGCTACGCATGGAGTGTTTATCGACGACATTAACACCCGCATCAAAGCCCTCGAAAAGGGCATGGTGCATCGCAACGCCTTGGATACGCTGGCCGAGCGCATCGAAGCACTCGAAAGCAGGGTGGACCGGGTGCGGGAATCGGGTGCCAGTCGCATGGAGGCCAGCCACCTGTCCAAGCGCATCGACGACCTCGAAAGCAGGGTGGATCGGGTGCAGGAATCGGCTGTTGACGGCATAAACGCCAACACCAACCATCTGTCCAAGCGCATCGACGACCTCGTTGACCTGGCTACCGCCATCGAAGGCGGACAGACGAAACAGGCCGACCGCATCGAACAGATAGAAAACCACATGGCGAGCCGTGTTGCTCTGGACGTGCTCGCTCAACGCATCGAAGACCTCGAAAATCCAAACAGAGAAACGACATGAACGACTTACTCGGAAAAGCCCTCTTGATGAGGGTTCGTAACGCCTTTCTCGCAGAGGCGAAGGCAGAAACAGCTCTGCATTATGCGTTGGCTATGACGGAGAAGAGCAACGATGCAGGCAAGCGTCTTGCCCCAACTCAGGGTAATCTTGAGAGGGCTGAAAGTTATCTTGAATGCGCTGACGAACTGATTATCAGTGTCTCATTCTCTGGCAACGACACGGATGTCTTGGCGTATTGGAAACACATGAACAATGTAACTGAGGAGTTGAAGCGCGTCTCGTCCACGGAGCAGAAGGTTAAGGCTATAACGGATTTCTATGTGTCCTTAAAGGCGGACAAAGAGGTAATGGCGTACGACAAGAATTTGGAAAACGAGCACGAGTGGGACCACCTTCTAAACACATGGGCGCATTGGCGGGCGGCGTCAGGTGAATGGGAGAAGGCTTGGAGGGCTTGGTTCGATGTGGATGTTGTTGCCGGTTTGCTCCAATAGGATTACAAATTTCCCGGTCGGCGGGGATGCCTCGGAAGGGGCGTTCCCGTTTGCTTTTGTAGGCACTTTGGGGGTAAGTGCCTACGTCTTGACGTCTGGCGCATCCTCGTACAGCGCGTCGTAGATCGCTGCGGAGTCCTCGCTGGATATGAGGCGGTATTGTTCAGCAGTGAAGGGCGTTCCGTCTGTCCAGAAGAGGTCGTAATTCTCCGCAATAACAGCATTCTCTTCTTCGTCGAAGTACCAGTCAGTGGCTTTTGCTTCGACGGTAACCGTCTCCTCGTTGAGCGTTATCTCGACCTTCGCCATTTAGATTTTTTTGAGGTTTGGCTTGACAATAACGGGCATATAGAATATATTGATTGAATCCATTAAACGCACCCCTTGTTCCATGGCCGCAGGCGCAACCTTCATATTCTTCTTTGGAGAGGGAGGCAGTGGTCTTTTTTACGCTGGGCAGCCGCTGCGTTATGATGGAGTGAAACTTTTCTATTCCATAGCCGACGAGTAGCATGGCGCGCCCAGATTTTGCTGCACAGGAAGTACAGGATCGCTCATTCGAGTTGACGGATCAGATTGCGGGATTCCGTCCGGGGGCATCAACGCCAGAGGAGGCACTGGTAACGGATACGGTTGCAGAATTAGGCAACCTGATTGGGGGTTCTGTAGCGGGTGCCGAATTGCGGGACGCTTCGGACTCGGATCACGGGTTGTTCTTGCAGTATACGGGCGCGGATTCGTCGTGGCACTTGCGCGGACGCGCACGGGAAGCGGGATCGCCTGCGGTGGCGGCTGCGCTGTCGTTTGATAATCAAGACGAGGATGGGTCTCTTGCGGTATCGTTGCCGTTAGATTGGGCAGCGTCTCCCGCGACAGCGAGTGGCATAGCGATCACGTATAATCGCTACGCTACGCCTGTCAGCGAGGTAAAGGCGTTCTACAATTATGGTCCTCTTCGTATCACGTCAACACGTGATGGTTCAGCGGGGGATTCGGATGTTGTCCGTATCACGGGGGGTACGGCGGGAACGAACGTAGAGAACGCGGATGCAGCCATCGGGCTGTCCACGGGCGAATTGGTGGTTGTCAGCCCTGACGCGACGGGGACGGTGGACGAGGTAGCAGGGGTCAATCCGCGATATGGTAACAATGCAGCGTTCATGAACGTTCGGGCGTTGGTTCCGGGCACAGCCATGAACGGCTTTACCCTGGCAATGCGTTCCGTCAGAGACAACAGCCAGACGGAAACGATTACTTGGTCGGCAACCTATTCTTCCGACAACAGGACGCTCAATATCGTTGCGACGCTCAACACATTCGACCTGTTCACCGTCAGCACAGAAGGTTTGGTTGACGCGATCAACGCGGCGCGGACAGCTCAAGGCGAGCAGCTTGTAGAGGCGGATAGAGTTCCGTTTGGTCAGGATGGCTTCATCACTATCAACTATATCCGCTCGAACGATAATCCGCTCAGAAACATCAATGGGTTGGTGTTCGCCGGAGGCACCCATGCCAGCGGGCCGGGGACGCCAACGAACCGAGGCGAAGTGCGGGTGGTGGCCAGCGCGGCGCGGGTCCCTGGTACGGCAGCCACCTATGTCTGGCAGATCTCGTCGGGCAGGCAGATCACGCTGACCTTTCATCAGATAGGAACTGGCGGTAATAACCTGCAATTTTCCATACGGCAAGACACGACGAACCTGAACGCGAACACCGTTGATGTTACAGATTCTGGCGCCGATTTCCTTGTCAGGTATAATGGAAGCGTTACGCTTGGAACGCTCGTCGATGCGATGAATGGGGCAGGCAGTCGGTTTACTGTTGCAATTACTCAAGGCTCGCGTGCGGATAGTGTAACTCCTTCCGGCAATATAAGCTGGAGAACGTCTGGCGGAACCGATACGGTCAATCCCCTTTCCGCTGTCTGGGACGAGGATGCGCACCGCCTGACCATTACAGCCCTGACCACCGACACCGCAGCTGCTGTGAGCGCGGTCATCGCCGCCCTTGACGAGTTCAGCACTGCGAACCTGTCCTATACGGACGGCGGCTCCGACAGCGCGACCATCACAGTGCCCGGCACAGCAGGAGAGCATGTCGATTACAACTTCAGCGGCGGCATAGATGCCGTTGCTCGCACCCCTCTCGCTGTCTCCGACGCTTTTGTGTCAGGCACAGTATCCCGCTTTATGATTACGGGATTGATTGCCACGGACAGCGTTCAGGACGTGATCGACGCTTACTCCGGCTCGCGCTTCACTATAGGAGCAACGCCGGGAGACGACGTAACCGATACGTTTACTACCGTTACCGATGTAAATAACGCCAACCTGGCCAATGGCCTTGACGAGGTTACTCGCCAACTGCCGTCCGTAACGCTTGCTGATAACGGAGCGATAACGATTTCCTTGCATGCGGTCGATGACCGCTCGGATAACACGACGCTCAACGAGTTGTATAATGCTTTTCTCGCAGCGGATTATACGAATACGGCTGGCGATACGCAGACGTTGGCTGCTGCTTCGCTGACGTTGGACTTTAGTGGCGGTGGGGTAGGAACAGATCCGCTTCGCAACCAAACGCTTCCCGCCAGCCCCTCTGGCGGCGTTGACGCTGTGGGCGCAGGCCCCATCGAAGCCGTAGTCAATTCGGACGACTCTTACGTCGAAATACGATACCTGCCCGCAGAAGACACCTTGGAAGATGTGTTGACTGCGCTGAAAGAGCAGAACCTTATCAAGGCGTCCGGCATCTACGGTACGACGCTCGGCAATACGCCTGAAGCACCTCCGTTCGATAGGACAATGTTCCGTCCATCTTCTGAAGGGGTCGCTGTAGGTACGGATATTGGAGTAGGAACGCGCACCGCAACGACGCTTGATCTCACGTCGAGCACGGGCGATGATGCAACCGTTCCCTCTGCCACCACGTCGCTTGCAGGCTTAATGAGCCGTGCGGACAAGCGCACAGTCAATGCCACGCCCCCCGCATGGGCCGCAGGGACGCATGCCGTGGGCGATCAAGTCGCTTACGACAATAAGATATATGTTTGCCTCGTAGCCCGCACGGGCAGCGACACGTCTAATCCGTCTGCCGACACGACAGGGTGGGCTGTCGTCGGCACAGGGAGCGGCGGTGGCGGCCTCTCCGCCGTGTCAAGCGACGCTACGCTGACGGGCAGCGGGACGAGCGGAGACCCCCTGGAAGTGGCGAACCCGTTCACGGACGCGGACGAGGCGAAACTGGACGGGATCGCCGCAGGCGCAGAAGTCAACGTCAAGTCTGACTGGAATGAAACGGACTCCAGCGACGACGCATTCATTGACAACAAACCAACGCTGGCTGATGTAGCCACATCTGGTCAGTATACAGACCTTGCAGGCAGGCCCAATATCCCGCAAGGGAGCGTCGTCGTCGGCGCGATACCGCAGGAAGTAACGGGTACAGCATCGGGTTCAATCGTGCCGGACGATGAAGAGGACATCACTGTTTCTGCTGTTGGCGCGGGCAGTTTCGCCACGCTTGGATCGGGCGGCGACGCGGGCAAGATCGTCATAACGAACGCAGGGACGTATCGTCTCTATGGCTCTATAGCGTTCACGTCTGGCGGCACCATCGGGCGCGCAGGGCCGAGTTTCACAGTCGATGGAACGAACGTCGTAGTACGGGGCTTCTCAAATCCGTACTCCCGCGAAGCGGACTCTCCGGGACGTACAGCTTATCGCTTCGTGGATTTCGTCGTACCTGCGGGCGGAACAGCAGTTACCTTGCAGGTCGCCAATCGGCAAATCAGCGAATCGTCTGCGGGATCAACGCAAGAAGCGCAGAACATCGCTGTTACATCTGTCAGCGACCTGTTCATTATGCCCATCGGCGGAACGAAGGGCGATCCCGGCCCCGCGCTGCCTTCAGCCACGCAAGATCATATCGACGCGATCCCGCCGCTATGGGCCGCAGGCACGTACGCTGTCGGCGATCAGGTCGTATACGACGACAAGTTGTACGTCTGCCTCGTTGCCCGGACGGGCAGCAATACGAGCAACCCCTCGGCGGACGCTACGGGCTGGGCACCCGCAGGACGCGCCCTGACGGATGACGAGGAAGGCAAACTCTCCGATAGCCCGCTCAAGTGGCGGGCAGCGGTCCACGCCGTAGGCGATCAAGCCGTATGGGATGGCGCGCTGTATGAGTGTACTGTAGCGCGGGTAGCGGGTAACACGGACAACCCGGCAACCGATACGGCCAGCTGGCGCAAGGTGTCTGGGGCGCCCGGCGGCGGCGGATCGTTTACGCCATCGAAGTCTAACCTGTATTCGGCGGTCAAAGAGATACTGCACCCGGACACGAACGCGGGCGTAACGGCGGACGACACGAATAACGAGTTGGACATCCCTGGCGGCAGCGGTAGTGGCTCGCCCGAAAATACCCGTGTTGTCAATGCGCTACGCGACCTCGCGCTTACGACGCTCGGCACCGGGCTGGAGCGCAACAACGCAGTAACGTCGGATAACCGGGTCAACATGACAGCAAGCGCGGTGGCCATGCGCTTCAACGCAGCGACGTACGCGGCGGCGGCAGCAGCCATCGTGAACGGGGCCACCGTGCGCATATCGTCATCGACGGCGGAAGTCATCTTCAGACTGACGGCGGCACCGATAACAAACTCCGGCGCGAATCTCGTCTCCGCCCTGTCTATCTCGTACCTCGTCGGGAGCGCGACAACGTTCAGTGCGGGCGACACGCTCAAGGTCGAAGTTTATGCACTCGACACGTCGCAGCTGGGATCGTCGAGTTTCGCGGGACTCTCCGATACGCCCGGCAGCCTCGATCATGGTGAATACGTCAGGGTCAACGAAACGCAGGATAGACTGGAGTTCCACGACCTGGGGCGAGAAGTAACCGGGAATCAGCAGGTCCTCGGATTATACGGCCAATTCCTGCGGGGCTTGGGTCTGTCAGCGACACGAACCTGGCGTACGATAGCGCTTGACGATCAAGCTTGGTTTCGCATGGAAGTACGAACGAATCCTGACCCGTCGGGCCTGAGCCATGACGATTTCGGGATCGCGAATTTCAGCTTGCACGACCGCGCTTCGTATGTCGCGATTCAGGTGCCACGCGGCTGGCTCCCAGATGCTGTACAGGTGCGCCGCGCCGCTAACGGAAACACTGATTATCCGCGCAACGGCGAGCGGTGGCTCAAGATCGACGTAACGGGCGGGCACCCGTACGCCGACTATTACTGGCTCGTCGATGCCGACGGCGACCCGGTAGACTTGCGCACGGCAGTAGGGGGCGCGGCGGCATTCATGCGTATCGGCGCACTTACGCTCGCGCCCGTAATGGTCAAGTACTGGCGCGACAATACGGCTACGCCTGCGGTGCCGTCAGATGCGTCCATCATCGAGCTGTGGCCGGGACACGGCCTGTACGATGTGGAGTTCGGCGGCCCGACAACTGACAGGTATGTACACTTCGCCGTGCCGGAGGATTATGTCCTGAATACCGTCGCCGTAGAATCGAGAAACAGGCTTAGCTCGTTCTCCACCCGCACGGCATCGGGAGAGCGTATTTACGATTCCGCCCAGCTGACGAGCAACCTGGCCGACCTGGAAATTCTGATACGGATTAGTCATGCCTAATATCGATCTCCATCCCACGTTTCAGGTGGACGATTCGCTGCTCGGTACGTTGGCCGAAGCAGCGAACTACCAGTATCATGGCTGGCCCGCCAGCGGCTGGAACGCCGCCGAAGAGCTGCTCGGCTCGCCCATCGTGCCTTCGCGCACAGACCGGATGTTTCTCCGGGTTACGCCCTCGGTATCTGCGGGGACGCCGGACAGGATCGAACTCGACCTCCCTGCGTGGCTTTTGCTGCCGGAGGCGGCGGCAGGCGACACGCTGACGAACGCTAACAGTCTCGTATACCAGGACGGCATTTCGGCGGGCGCGGTGCGCGTAGGCCGCTCCGCGCATAACCGGGTGCTCCTTGCTCCAGCTGGATTCACGACAACCAGTCCCTCCATTCAGGGGGCTATTGACATCGAGTATTTCACTGGCGGTGTCTTGGGGCGTAAGTTAGACGTGTTGCAGCAACACAATGCCCGCCGGATTGTACTGCATATTCGGAGCGCGTCCCGTCCTGCCAATCCCGTGGGAGCCTCATACGACGGAAGCGTCATCAACGCGGGCACGAACGGGTACAGGACCATCGACGTAGAGTTGCCTGCGGGCAGCGACCCGACCTGGCTGGCGGAGGCGGAAGCGTTATACAGCGCGATCACTGGCCTGTGGACGATAGACTCGTGGACGATCTACGCCATCGACTCGACCTTCAGCGTCCAGTACGCGCCAGAGGATAGCGCGCCGGACTCGTCAGCATGGTCTACGACCCCGCCTGCGGACGAGGACTACTACGAGATACGCTGGCGGCTCCCTGACGGGACATGGAGGTATGGCACAGTAGGAACGCCGCCTGCGAACAGGCGATGGATCATCTCGCAAGGCTATCCAAATGGCGGCACGGCAGGCCCGCATACG
>CBDCRF010000005.1:0-19613 GCA_965220895.1 Gammaproteobacteria bacterium | reverse complement strand
GGCTCTTTTCGGGCACAGTCCACAAGAGACAAAGATGCACTGCACGTTCTCTCACCAGAGAACCCTTCTAGGCCCCAACCACGATAACATATGGTTAGGGTACCCCCTCTGTGACAATGGAGGAGCAAAGTAGGACGGCCAAAATGAGACATTCTCAACAGTTAGACGTGTATGTATGCACACACGCACACATACAGGGGTGGCCTGTAAGCTGATCAGCATCACCACCACCCCGTCCTGGTTTATTGATTATTGTAGTAGTAGTAACAGAAGCAGTGACCACTGCTCCTAGGACCGTCTTCCTCTTTTGTTGTTCGATTTGAAAATTAATTTTTTCTTTCTTCTTGTACCAAGTAGAATCGAATTCGAGTTATTCGGAACAATCGCATTATCTTTGTAAAAGAACCACCACAGTTCTACTCAGATATCGAATAATAATAATAATAAAAGAACTCGTATGCAACCTAACACTCTGGGTTACTCTCATGATTGGCCTCTAAAAAATTCACCACCGTGAGCCGCCGCCGTCGTCGTTGCCCCCTTACTACCACCCCTACGGGACGGACCGACTGGCTGGCCACCGCCGCCGCCGCTACCGCTGCTGCCGCCACCACTGCCGCAGCTGCCACCGCGTGCCGCGCCTTCCCCCTCCATATACACCTACACACACACACACACACACACACACCCCCCTGGACCATAGCGGGGGATGGAGTGCCGGGCCGCCCACCACTACCATTACCACCACTACCCTCGGGCCGAGCCTTAGTAAAATATTGGTGTCTTCAACCAGTCGATGCCAACAACTATCCAGTACCACACCCCCAAAAAAACCCCCCGGGACTCCTGGCACCCCAGGGATGTCCGGGCTACCCTCCCCACTAGGCAGGGTTTTCGAAACGGCACTCTAATCGGACCAAAATTAGCGTAGAGGCATCCACAATACAGCCTTTAAACGGTCCTAACAGGAAAGGTCCCCCTTTTAAGACCATCTCAGAAGACAGAAGGAGAGAGAGAGAGAGAATGAGATATCAAGCAACTGAAGCAGTTTCAGAGGCATAGGGCTCACAAGGCCCTTTTTAAGCCAATTTCGAGCGTTTCGGCACTTCCGAGACCCCGATTTCGATCGGACCAAAAACAGAACCACTCTCCTACATCCCCCCTACACCCTAGGGGGCGTCCGAACCACCTCGGACCAACTTTACGTCGGCCAAAAAACTGACACCAAACTCATCCCCGGGCCTCCTGGCACCTCAGGGACCCTCGGGACACCCTCCTCACTGATTCTGACGTTCGAAACAGCACTCAAATCGGACCAAAACTGGCGAAATGAGCCCCAAAAAGGCCTTTTTTCCTTCAAATCCAGAATTGCAGTTTAGAGGAGATTTCTCTCAGATCATGACAGAATGGCTTAAAAAGCCCCATATGGCATTAATGCCTCACCAGACGACTACAAATCGTCACTGGCCTTCTGGCGAGCATCAAATCCCTGCTTGAAACACCCATCCAGAAGGCCGCTGGCTAAGCAATCACTTCTGCCTTGCCTACTCCACCATTTGGAGCTCATTTTAAGCCCACACAAGCTTTAAAATGACCTTTTCACAGCAACTTTCAGGTTATCAACCACCAGTTGTCTACTTGGCTGTGATTTAAAACAGACCCCCCTCCTTAAGGGACCGCTTAAGAAGGAATGGGGCGCCTTTTCATCTCTCCACCACCACCAACCTATCTCACGCTGCCGACAAGCAGCGTATCACCACAGAGGGGACATCATCTCGTGTAGGGGGCCTCTAAAAAAGGCCTCATCCCCCAATCACTACACACCCCCTCTAGGTTCACAAAACCACTACTCAGGGATCAGCCATACCCACGGGCTGGAACACTCCGTCGCCCTTCTCGGCCGGGGAGGGGTGGGAGGAGAGGAGAGGAGAGGGGAGCAACCGCATCACCCCCTCACCTCTTCCTCTCCTCCGCCCCCTCCCTCACACACGAGTGGGGCGGGGGAGACCTCGGACGGGACCCGGGGCATGCGCTGGGACTTTCGTGGGTGCTGGTTGAGCATCAATAAAGGCCGTAACTCCCCCGCTAGCGTATAACACGAAGCGTGGGGGGCGCCCGACCTTGTGGACACACTTCTGTTCGATTATACAAAACCTAACCCTCGCATTCCCTCTCACGATGCCTAGCCTCCCTGGATCCACCCGGGGCCTCCCCAGGACGGTTCTAATCCCTCACGGGGCCACCTCTTTACCCCGTATGTCCCCCCACCCCACACCCAGTGGTAAGGGACTATAAACCAAACAACTGGGTCCCTACAAGGTACCCCAATTCAGCCCCCCACTTAGGGGCACAACAACACCCCTTGGACTTAACAACCCCCTCCACACCTGGAGTATAGGGCGCGCCCCCCAAGGGCCAACATTAGGGGCCACTCCACCCCGACGGGGCGTACACACCACCAGTACCCCACTCAACCCCTACAAGGGACGAGGGGCAACGTGCAGGGCAGAGGGTCAATATACCTAACCCTAACCTAACCCCTGCTTCCCCCATGGGCTGGGACAACCAAACCCCAGAACTAACCCTAACCCATGGGCCACATTACCCAGGTTACCCCACCTTGGGCACTTGGAACCCTAACGAGGGGCACATAGCCACTTCCTCAGGGGACAGGGTTAATATACCTAACCCTAACCTTAACCCCTCCTCTTCCCATGGCCTGGGGCAACCACCCCCAGTATCTACCCTAACCCATGGGCCAACCTGGACTAACCTCACCCAGGATAATATGACCCCCAACAGGGGGCACACAGCCATCCACAAGGGGCCAGGCTCAACACACCTAACCCTAACCCCGACCCCTACTCCACCCATGGCCTGGGGCAACCACCCCCGGAACTAACCCTAACCCATGGGCTAACATTACCCAAGCCTACCGCACCTTGGGCACCTTGACCCCCAACAAGGGGGCACATAGCCATCCTCGGGGACCAGGGCTAACACACCTAACCCTAAGCCTGATCCCTGCTTCTTTCAGGGCCTGGGGCAACCACCCCCAGAACTAACCCTAACCCAGGAGCTAACACTACATTAGCCAAACCCACCCTGGACATGGGCAACCCCGACAAGGGATAAAACAACCACCCTCAGGGGCCAGGGCTAATACACCTAACCCTAACCCTAACCCCTGCTTTTCCCATGGCCTGGGGCTACCTCCCCCAGAATCAACCCTAAAACCCATGGGCCAACCCAGGCTAACCCAACATAGGCCACTAGGACCCCCCAACAAGGGGCACAAAATTACACCTTCGGGGCCAGGGCTTAACACACCCTAACCCTACTTCACCCATGGTTGGGGCAACCACCCCCACAACTAACCCTAACCCATGGGCCAACCTGGACTAACCTTACCCAGGACTATATGACTCCCAACAGGGGGCACACAGCTACCCACAGGGGCCTGGGTTAACACACCTAACCCTAACCCTAACCCCTACTGCACCCATGGCCTGGGGTAATCACCCCTGGAACTAACCCTAACCCATGGGCTAACACTACCCAAGCCTACCTGACCTTGGGCACTTTGACCCCCCGACAAGGGGACATATAACCATTCTCAGGGGCCAGGGTCAACACACCTAACCCTAACCCTAACCCTAACCCCTTATTCTTTCAGGGCCTGGGGCAACCATCCCCAGAACCAACCCTGACCCAGCAGCTAACATTACAATAGCCAAACCCACCCTGGGCACAGGGACCCCCCCAAAACAAGGGGCACATAACTACCCTCAGGGGCCAGGGCTAACACACCTAACCCTAACCTTAACCCCTGCTTTTCCCATGGCCTGGGGCTACCTCCCCCAGGATCAACCCTAACCCATGGGCCAACTCGGGCCAACCCAACATAGGCCACTAGGACCCCTCAACAGGGGGCACATAACCACCCTCAGGGGCCAGGGCTAACACACCTAACCCTAACCTTAACCCCTGCCTTTCCCATGGCCTGGGGCTACCTCCCCCAGGATCAACCCTAACCCATGGGCAACTTAGGCCAACCCAACATAGGCCACTAGGACCCCTCACCAAGGGGCACATAATTACCCTCAAGGGGCAGGGTCAACAACCCTAACCCTAACCCCTTATTCTTTCAGGGCCTGGGGCAACCACCCCCAGAACCAACCCTGACCCAGGAGCTAACATTACAATAACCAAACCCACCCTGGGCACAGGAACCCCACCCCCCCCCCCCCCCCCCCCAAAAAAAACAAGGGGTACATAACTACCCTCAGGGGCCAGGGCTAACACACCTAACCCTAACCTTAACCCCTGCTTTTCCCATGGCCTGGGACCACCTCCCCCAGGATCGACCCTAACCCATGGGCCAACTTAGGCCAACCCAACATAGGCCACCAGGACCCCTCAACAAGGGGCACATAACCACCCTCAGGGGCCAGGGCTAACACACCTAACCCTAACCTTAACCCCTGCTTTTCCCATGGCCTGGGGCTACCTCCCCCAGGATCAACCCTAACCCATGGGAAACTTAGGCCAACCCAACATAGGCCACTAGGAACCCTCACCAAGGGGCACATAATTACCCTCAGGGGCTAGGGTCCAACACACCTAACCCTAACCTGAACCCCTGCCTCACCCATGGCCTGGGGCAACCACCCCCAGAACTAACCCTAACCCATGGACATACATTACCCAAGTCTAACCCGCCTTGGGCACTTGGACCCCCCAACAAGGGGGCACATGACCATCCTCAGGGGCCGGGGTCAACACACCTAACCCCAACCCTAACCCCTGTTCCTTCTAGGGCCTGGGGCAACCACCCCCAGAACTAACCCTAACCCAGGGGCTAACACCACAATAGCCAAACCCGCCCGGGGCAGAGGAACCCCCCAAAACAAGGGGCACATAACCACCCTCAGGGGCCAGGGCTAACACACCTAACCCTAACCTTAACCCCTGCTTTTCCCATGGCCTGGGGCTACCTCCCCCAGTATCAACCCTAACCCATGGGCCAACTTAGGCCAACCCAACTTAGGCCACTAGGACCCCTCGACAAGGGGCACAGAATTACCCTTAGGGGCCAGGGTTTAACACACCTAACCCTAACCTGAGCCCCTACTTCACCCAGGACCTGGGGCAACCACCCCCAGAACTAACCTTAACCCATGGGCTCACATCACCCAAGCCAAACCCACCTGGGGCACTTGGACCCCCAACAAGGGGGCATATCACCACCCTCAGGGGTCATGGTTAACACACCTAACCCTAACCCTAACCCCTACTTCTTTTAGGGCCAGGGGCAACCACCACCCCCGGAACTAACCCTAACCCAGGGGCTAACATTACAAACAGCCACACTCACCCTGGGCACTTGGACCCCCAACAAGGGGCACATAACCACCCTCAGGGGCCAGGGTTAACACACCTAACCCTAACCTTAACCCCTGCTTCTCCCATGGTCTGGGGCGACCCTCCCCAGAATCAACCCTACCCCATGGGCCAACCTAGACTTACCCTACCTAGGACACCATGACCCCCCACAAGGGGCACATAATCACCCGCAGGGGCCAGGGCTAACACACCTAACCCTAACCTCAACCCCTGCTTCACCCATGGCCTGGGGCAACCACCCCCAGTACTAACCCTAACCCATGGGCTCACATCACCCAAGCCAAACCCACCTTGGGCACCTAACCAGGGGCACAGCATCACCCCACCAGGGGTACCGTACTGCTTATCCCCACTTCACCCTACCCCCACATGGGGTCGGGACCCACCCCCCAGGGGGGCCAGGGTTAAACATACTCAACCCTCCCCCCCCAAAAAACCCCCCCCCCCCAAAAAAAACCCCCCCACACCCGGGGACACTTACCCTAACCGTCCGAGGGCCCACCAGCCTCTCCACGGCTCAACCCAACGTGGTCGGACCACACATCGCCAGGACCCTAACCCTAACCCTAATAACAACAAGGGGCAATCGGCCGTGCCATCACACACCGAACACAGTTCGCACCCACACACGTGTGACCTACTTTTCATGCGCGCGTTCGAACATGCTGATGTCAGCTCTGCCTGGCCCACTTCCCGGCTACCAAACTAGGTCACCGAGACACCACATAAAGGAGCTGATGTCAGCCCAACCCCGCATCACAACGTCCCTGAACCTCTATGGATAACACCGCAAACAGCCGATTATCACCAGGTACGTCCACTTTCTTCTCAGCTTACAATGCCGCTAAGGAGACCGTATCATTACACCCCTGGGCAACCTATCACAATGACATACAGTGGAAATTACCACTGTAGGCCTTGGGGACAGCCTTCTTAGACCCCGGGAAGGTTCCTATCGGTACGCTGTGAGACCTCCACGGCCACTGTTTGCGTCAATCTCACTGCCTCTTCCCTACTCACATCGGAGTAAAGGCTGAGACAGTGCCTTGGCTCTCCATGTAAGGGTTCTTAAAAGGACCCAGCTTAGCCATTCCAGACTTCAGAGACCTTCCTTAAGGGACCGTCTTTGCTCACTTGATATCGGAATGCAAGCAACACACAAGGCCACCACCTCTTACAGGCAATCAGATCCGAGATGCCCTCTTAGAGCCAATCAAATCACCACCACCCCCATCCCCCTTCCCTCAGCAGCACACAAAACTGGTGAGGGACATTAAAGGACCGAGCAATTCACTTGTAACAACTGGTTACGATATACTTGGCTCTCCCCAGCCACACCCTGGGAGTAAGCCAAGACCATGGTATCTCGTAGCAGAGAGCAAATAGGTCTGACAGGGACCCTTGGGGCACCTTGCCAGTGATACTGAAAGGCTCCAAGACACAAGGAGCGGCCAGCACGGTGACCCCACTCTCTCCCCCACACCCTGGGGGGTGGCCTGGACAGGGCATGCAAGGCTCAACCTCCAAGGGGATTGGCCTTGACAGGCTGGGTAGAGGGCCCAATCCTCCCCCAGGGCCAAGCCTCACTGACGGCAGGGCCCAGACTCCCTCCCTGCATCTCTGTAAGGTACCACCTCCTCATGCAGAGAGCCGTACTGTGACAGACAGCATGGCCGTTGCCTCCTTCTGGCTCTCACTCGAGTAACAGATAGGGCAACCTCTTGGCTTTTCATGTAGTGGTTCTTAAGGGACCTGGTAATGCTAATCCAGTTTTAAGAGACCATCCTTAAGGGACCGTCTTTTTCACTCGCAATCTGGATACGAGCAAACAGATAGAGCCACCACCCTCCACGGGCAATCAGATCTGAGACGCCTGGAGAGAACCAAGTGAAAAGAACCAACCCTACCCCCTTTCTAATTATAGACAAAACTGCTAGTGGCCATTAAAGGACCGAGGAAATGCATCGCAAATACTGGATACGGCACATCTGGCTTCCCCCGCCACCCCCAGGGAATAAGCCAACACGTCGAAACCTCTCAACAGAGAGCCATTAGGTCTGACAGAGACCGTCTGGGCACCTTGCCAGCAGCACTGAACGGCTCCAATACCAACGGGGCCGCCAGCGCTGTGGCCCATACCACCACCCCCCCCACCCTGGGGTGAGCCTGTAAAAGGCACGCAAGGCCCAACCCCCACGGGAACTGGCCCTTACAGACCAGATGGAGGAGTATTTTTCCTCCCCAAGGCCAAAGCCTCACTCACGGCAGCGCCCAGACCCCTTCCCTGCGTCTCCACAAGGGACCCCCTGTACAAGGTGAGAGCCGCACTGTGACAGACAGCGGGGCCTTTGCTTCCTTCTGCCCCACAATGGAGTAGCAGAGAGAAAAATGTCTTGGCTTTTCATACACTGGTCCTGAAAGGACCGAGTATTGCTAATCCGGATTTAAAGAAACCATCCTTAAGGGACCATCTTCTTTACTTGAAATCTGGATACGAGCAATGAGATAGGGCCACCACCCTCCACGGGCAATCAGATCTGAGACGCTCGAAAAGAGCCAAGTAAAAAGCACCACCCCTACCCCCTTCCAAAACCTCACTCAGAAACTATCCGGATTCATTAAAGGACCGTGTAATCTCCCCGGATGGCCATCAGAATGTCCCACCCAGACCCCCTGGGACCTTACAATCAAGGCTCAGAGGATCCAAGACGGACGGGGCTGCCAGCACCGTGGCCCACACCACCCCTTGCATCCTGGGGGAAGGCCTGGACACGGCGCGCAAGTCTTAGTTTCCAGGGTGAATGGCCTTGGTAGCCCGGGGAGAGCAGTACCCGCTTCCCCATTGACGATGCATGATTCACGGCAGAGCCACACGCCTGCCCTGCCTCTCAGCACTGGTCCCCTTGATCCATCGCCGCTATCACCAAGGCTTAAGACAATAGGCCGCTGTGAGTGGCATGTGCAGCCAAGCGGACCATCCCGTTGACGAGCAGTGATCAAAGCATCACGCCTTATCTCTCAATTGCCCCCTTTGCGTCAACACCACTATCTGTCCCATTGTCACCAAAGACGTTTGATTGCTTCTCGCCTATCTCTCTCTCGCCTTTGTTCTTATCAACTCATTGTCTCAAGCAGGTACATAGGATCCCCTCTTCTGCGGCAGGCCATCACTTGCGAGCAGATTTTCCAAGGAGTCACATTGCTTCTCAGACAGATCTCTGGCAATTCGATAGCTAACCAAGCTGTTGTTTTGAAGGCTTATTTCCCGATCGGAAAGAGCCTTGTCAATCTGAAAACTAGTAGCCGTACTGAAAGGACCACCTTTTGACGTATACCAGCATCTCATTCTGCTTCAACTACAGGACACGGATAGCCAAAAGGAGCCAACGCCTGGATCATCAAGGGGTATGTTAACCATTACATTACATGTTATTATTATTATTATTGTTTGCCACTAAATTTGTCATTTTCAGGTCTCCCCAATGCCAAGCCCTCTTGCAGAGACTCCTTACTGCCGGTGGTTGAAAAAGAACTATATGGCAAGTTTGAAACGTTCCACCTAACCCAAGGGCCTCTCTGCAGCATCACTCAAAGCGCTTGGCAATTCCAGATCCCAACCTTTACCAGTTTTCTTTCAGCATCACTGTAACATAGGGCATACAGCGGCTCCCCTTAAGGGACCGTCTTTGTAATATTTGCATCAAATTGTATTTTTCTAGTATGTCTCATTAATGTACCGTGCATTTTAATTCCTAACCCAATGCAGTCACCCTCTGCCAAAGCCCTCACAAGGGCACGGCGCGCCAGGGACGGGGAGCACATCTCCCCCACTGCCACCAGCAAGGCTCACCAGGCCGCTGTATGCCCTACCCTCACATAGTATTAACCCGGACTTTCTTTCAGATCACACTAGCGCCATTAAAGGACCGAGTATTGCTAGTATTTACTTTGCAGCATCATTTTCAATGTATCGTACGGGGGGATCTTTGCTCTCAGCGGCTAAAGGTTCCTCCTCATTAATATTCATGAGACAATTCGTACCCAAGGTCATGGCCATTCCATGCCAAAAGGCTCCTCGCAAGAGGCATCCTATTGGCTCATAGCACCCCCCCGAACAGCCTTGCATGCGGCAGGCTCATTGGCTCCCAGCAATTCTTCTTTTGGTGTCTTCAAGCCGATTTTTGGTTCAAAACTGCACAGAATTCATACCCCCCCGGGGCAAACCTCTCCCCATCACGGTGACCTTCCCGGAGGAACTGTCTCATGGCCAGCTGTTGCTCGTATGTATTCCAATGCTTTAACCGTGTCAAGAAGGCTCATAGTACAGATTTCCAACCCTAACCCCTGCATTTTCCCCACAACTAGTATGAATTATGTGGTGGGTCTGAAAGGACCGAGTATCGCTAATATTTCCTTTGCAGCATCATTTCAATGTATCGTATGGGGGGATCTTTGCTCTCAGCCGCCAAAGGTTCCTCCTCATTAATATTCATGAGACAGCTTATACCCAAGGTCATGGCCATTCCATGCCAAAAGGATCCTCGCAAGAGGCATTCTATTGGCTCACAGCACCCCGCCAACGAGCCTTGCATGCGGCAAGCTCATTGGCTCCCAGCATTTCTCCTTTTGGTGTCTTCAAGCCGATTTTTGGCTGAAAATTGCACAGAATTCATACCCCCCAGGGCAACCCTCTCTCCACCACTGTGACCTTCCCGGAAGAGCTGTCTAATGGCCAACTGTTACTCGTATGTAATTCAATGCTTTAACCGTGTCAACAAGGCTAATAGTACAGATTTCCAACCCTAACCCCCTTGCATTCTCCCCACAGCTAGTATGAATTATGTGGTGGTACTGATAGGACCGAGTTTCAGTGCTTTTCAAGCCACCACCCTTAGTAATTATCACGTCTTCATGCATTCTACCAGTTGTAAGGGCTGGAGATCTCTCAGACAGGTTCCCCCAAGGTCATGGCCACTTGCTGGGCAACACACAAGGCCATCCTCGCATAGCACATCCTATTGGCTCATACGGGTTTAAAGCTCACTCCTCATTGGCCAGCGCGGCCACTGCATTTGGTGTCTTCAAGCCGATTTCTGGCTCAGTTTTGCACGAAATTCATACCACACAGGATGGCCTCCCCTGGCATACGGCTTTGCCCCTGAGAGATCTCATGCCATTCCAACACACCACACAGGTCAACCGTCTACAAGGGACCATCTCGAGGAGGCAGTCTGTCAAACCAAGTCATGAATTCTTGCTTTACAGGTTCATTCATGCCATCCGGATAGAGGCAAAGCAGCATCACACGGGACCTTCTAGGACGTATGGCACACTCACAGCAATTATTTCTCAGGTTGTAGGTAGATGGGAGTACTTAAATGACCAGGTTCTGGATCCAATCAACCCTCACAGACGAACAGCTTGGAAATTTCAGTCTCTCTCTCTCTCACATACAGGTGGTGGTTATTAAAGGACCGAGTTTTTTGTATTACAGCATCCCCCACGTCTTCTGACAGTGAAATGCTTCTCGCAAAGGCTCTCTCAATCAAGCATGCTAAGGGCAAGGCCATCTGATCCCCTTGACACAGTTTCTCTCGCAGGCGGCTCCTCATTGGCTGACAGCCCAGGGCTAAGTGGGTCAATGGTGTCTTCAAGCCGTTTTTGGACTCAGTTTTGCACAGAATTCATACCCTCCTTTTAAGAGCTACAGAGAGCAAACGAGCAGCATTTCAAGCCAGACCTCAACCCCAATTACTAACTACAACGGGTATTTCCCTCTTCCAGACTTTTATTTCAGGTGGTGGTGCTTAAAGGACCGGGTTTTTAGCACCTCAGAGGCAGTACGGCTGTAATATCTGATACCAGTTGCATTCTCTCCCCCTTTTGCAGGTCTTAGTCATTAAAGGACCCAGTTTTGTACTAAATCTTTGCATTTCAGCATCCCCCACGTCTACTAACAGTGGTATCCTGCTCGTAGTGGCTCTCGGAAGCAATAATTCCAATGTCAAGGCCATCTGACCTCCTTGACATAGTTTCTCTCGCAGGCGGCTCCTCATTGGCTCACAGCCCAGGGCTAAACTGGGTCAGTGGTGTCTTCAAGCCGATTTTCATCTCAGTTTTGCACAGAATTCATACCCTCCTTTTTACAGCCACAGAGACCAAACGAGCAGCATTCCAAGCCAGATTTTAACCCCAATTACTAACTACAACGGATATTTCCCTCTTTCAGACCTTTATTTCAGACGGTGGTGCTTAAAGGACCGGGTTTTAGCACCCTACAGGCAGTACGGCTGTAATATCTGATACTAGTTGCACTTTCTCTCTTTTTTCCAGGTCTCAGGCATTAAAGGACCTAGCTTTGTACTAATCCCTTGCATTTCAGCACCTCCCACGTCTATTTACAATGGCATCCTGCTCACGGTGGCTCTCTGAAGCAAATAATTCCAATGTCAAGGCCATCCGACCTCCTTGACATAGTTTCTCTCGCAGGCGGCTCCTCATTGGCTGACAGCCCAGGACTAAACTAGGTCAGTGGTGTCTTCAAGCCGATTTTTATCTCAGTTTTGCACAGAATTCATACCCTCCTTGTAAGAGCCACAGAGACCAAACGAGCAGCATTCCAAGCAAGATTTTAACCCCAATTACTAACTACAACGGATATTTCCCTCTTTCAGACTTTTATTTCAGGTGGTGGTGCTTAAAGGACCGGGTTTTAGCACCTTACAGGCAATACGGCTGTAATATCTGATACCAGTTGCACTTTCTCTCTTTTTTTCCAGGTCTCAGGCATTAAAACACCCAGTTTTGTACTAATCCCTTGCATTTCAGCATCTCCCAACTCTATTTACAATGGCATCCTGCTCGCAGTGGCTCTCTGAAGCAAATAATTCCAATGTCAAGGCCATCTGACCCCCTTGACACAATTTCTTTCGCATGCGGCTCCTCATTGGCTGACATCCCAGGGCTAATTAGGTCAACGTGTCTTCAAGCCGTTTTTCGTCTCAGTTTTGCACAGAAATCAAACCCCCTCCCCATTGGCTTAGAGGGCATCTGGCGATGGTGTCTCCAAGCCGTTTTTAAGTCACAAGTACACGGGAACATTACAGCCACATTCGCCTGGTCATACAGGGCAAAGAGAGCCAGCGAGCAGCATCCCACGCCAGTTTATAACCTCCCAACTACTAACCGTAACAGATTCTCCTTCTTTCAGACAAGAATGCAGACGGTGGCTCTTAAAGGACCCAGTTCTGAGAGCAGCTTTAATACATTACAGTTTTCTCCCTTTCTTTCAGATCACAGGAGGCAATGGTCATTAAAGGACCGAGTTTTGCACTAAATATCAACATTCTATTTCCTCTTACAGGCATGCTTCATCCGTACAAGGGTACTGAAATGACCGTCTAATCGCTTCAGAACTCAACACCACCACCACCCCCTTGTACTGAAGCAACTTCTCATCACGTATTAATGGCAATTCTCTCCTTACAGCATTCCACTCGTAGCCCCCTGGGGGAGTCTGGCGCTTCCGCTTCCAAGCAGTACAACGAGACCACCACGGACAGCGCTAGGCTCCCCCTTCCCCCACTAGGAACCATCTCTCCCAGCGGCCTTCTCACACCCAGCGCGGCCAGCGCCTTCCCCCCTTCCCCCACTGCTCCTCCGCCAGTAACCTTCAAGGCCAGGGCCAAGGTTATGGCCACGCATTGCGAGAGATGGTCCCTTTGACGTGTTATTTATGAGCCTCCTTGACAACCTTCATGAAGGTGAAGGCCATGCCAAGGCTGCCCTATATATTTTATACAATGACATAGTTAATTGCACGCTCATTGGCTGGGGCAAAAAGTGTCTTCAAGCCGCTATCGAAGCCTTGGTATGTACTCCCCCGTAATCCCCTCTTGATGGTCTTAGCACTGGGCTCTCCGTGTCAGACTGCTTCGAGCCTCCTTCCAGGTCAACACCAACCAGAGATCTCACATCCCTGCATACATCCACACGAGCAGATTTCACTCCTTCTTTTCTTTTTTCTCTCTCTCTCTCTCTCTCTCTCCAAGCTGTACGAGGAAGGGGTGCTGGTGCTGATGGGACCGAGTTTCTTGATGCCTACAACTGAAATCACATCACACCTGCACACCCTCTTCCCCACAAGGGAGAATTCTCTCGCTCCTCCCAGCACTGGCACTCCTCACCTGTGTCTTTTACATCGAAGGCATACCCTCCTTCCTCCACCGGATGGGGTAAGCAGCCAGACCAGAGGCTCTCCCCGTATGCTTTGTACTGACCAATAGAGAGCACACACATACACACCCCATCCGGATTCCTTAAGGGACCGTGTATCGCATACTAATCCGGACCGCTTTAATTTGGCCTTTTCAGAAGACACCACTGGAATACCGGGGCTACAGATGACCAACCTGGCTCTCTCAACAGTCGGCCCTTTACTATGAGGAGCCACGGGGACTTGGCACACACTAAGCCTTCCCGTGGCAAAGGATGCACCAAGCGACAGCAGCTTCCAGCACTGATACGTATACCCTCCACGTCTAACCGTTCTCTCTCTCAGTTACAGGGAAAACTACAACTCATCATTAAAGGACCGTCTAATTGCATGCAAACAGAGGCGCACTGCTTCTGCTGTAGTGGCTCACAAGGCCACCTCAGACCAGGGTAATGTCCTGATTTTCTCTTTTCCAGGTTCCCAGCTTTCACTCGAAGCAAGATGCAGTCCCACCAAGACTGGCATGGTAGAACCAACCCCAGCGCTGGCCACACAGGCCAGGGCCACCAGGCAGCATATGCCACCGACCAGACCAGGCAGGGACACCCCCCAGCCAATGTGTATGACAGCTACTACACCCGGGAGGGCAGAGATAGCAGTAGGAGCCGCAGGGACCAGCGCTCTCCCCGCAGGCACTCTAGAGACAGGTCATCTCATGGCAGACACCGTGACAGCAGGAGGAGGTCACGGGAAAGAAGACATTCAAGGTCACCCAGAAGGAAGGAGAGGCGCCACGAGTCTGACAGAGACCGGGGCACCCCCTCCAGCAGAGGCACCGACTCACAGCATTCCAGGAGTTCGACTGACCAGGCCCCCCGCCCTCTCCTACCCCCACCACCCCCCACGGACAACTACATCCCACCGCTCCTTCCTCCCACAGCCAGCATGCCCCACCAGGGCAGACCACCGGCTAGGAGATCCAGGGGCAAGCGCCGCAACAACAAAGGAGCCACCACCCCCAAGGAGAACCAGTCTGGCAGGGGCACCAAGCGGAAACAGACAGACAAGTCTGAGGAAGCTGCCAAGCGGCCAAAGACGGGGGAGATCCTACCCCAAGATCTGGCCGAATGGATACAACTCTGTGCCACAGTACAGCATAACAAGCTCGTACTCCTTGACTGCCAGAACGGCCTCCGAGACAACAAAGGCATCGATGCACTCTTCACCCCCCTGGACACACAGCTGAGACCCCCGTTCCCTGACACCGCCTTCCGAAAGCATATGCGAGAAATCAAAGAGCAGGCCAAGATTGACACCATCCAGGCGCTGCTCCATCTCCTCGACAGAAATATGGATACCCTCCAGGACATGTTTCCCGCAGCCAGGGGTGCTGGCCCGTACGAGCCACGGCTGGAGAAAGGTCTCACAATGGCCAAAGCATCCATCAGCCGCATACACCCTGAAGCTGCCGCCGCCACCACCACCCTCGTCAAGCAACTGGCTGAGACCCTTGAGAGCAACAGAATATCACAGCACCACGCCTCCGGTCTCAGGGCCACCACCCATGGCCTTCCCCCAGCCCTGGACAACACACACCAGGCGCCTACTAACAGAGCTTCTTCCCAAGCGGGGGAGGAGGTCGGGTCTACTGCCACAAGCAGTGACAGCGGCAGCACTGTCTCCCTCCAGGAGAGCATACAGCAAAGCAGTGGCCGTCCTGAAAGGACCGAGTATCAAGCCGTATCGATACCACCACCACTACTAGCTGTAACAGCATCAACGTCAAGAATCGCTCCTGAAAGGACCGTCTTCCAGCCGAACAAAGACAAGGGAGAGAAGGAGAAAACTGTACACCATCCTGATGGGACCGGGTATCAAGGCCCTAACAAGCAGCCTGCCGCCACCCCCAGCCACAAGCCGGTGAATAAGGCAGCCCTGGACCTCAAGGAGCACCTCATACACACCAAGCTCCCCCTGCCCCTGATGGCCACAACCACTGGGGCTAGGGCGCAGATCACTCATGGCCAGTTTGAAGAAGACAAGATACTGAGCCCTAGTGACACATTCAAGGTCATTAGCTCCCTCAACAACTATGACGAGCAGGCTGACCAACCTGCCAGAGAGCTCCTCACAAAGGTGCTGGACTACAAGAAGAAGGCCCACAACGTGAGGGAGGTGGGGGGCCCAAATGACCCCGTGGCCTTGGAACACAACCAACCTGTGAAGTGGCAGGAGCGGACCTTCAGCACAGCCCGACATGCAGTGGAATGGGAAAAGTGTACACTGGCCCTGGGCCTCTCAGAGGAGCAGATAGCCGTGCTCTTCAGAGAACAGAAGACAGGAGGGGCCGCAATGCGAGCAGTCATGCCCCTCATGAACAGCAACAAGACGGCCAAAGCCTACTGGAACAAGCACAGATATGCCACCAAGGTGAAGTGGTTCACCCGCAAGGCTCTCACACAGGGCCTCACGCTGGGAGAACTGCTCAGAGACGACTACGAAGGCTTCATCTCTAGGACACCACCCCTGGCCCAGAGGGGCATTGACATCCACGCAGTGCTCCTTTGGCACGTCAGACATGACCTACAGCGCTTCGCCTGGTACGTGGACAACGAATGGGACATCTCTGGCGACCCAGCCACGGCCTTAGCAGGCTACCCCCACAAGGATGACCTGGTCGGCAGAGAGATCGTGGCTCACTTCACGGAGCGAGCACGTAACAACCTCATCCCCTCCCAGATCTACACGCCAAGCGCACTAGCCCCTGACACGGACTTTGATGTGAGCGGCTCACCAGCTGCATCTCCCTCGCAAGAGGACCGCTTGGCCCCGACCAGTGCCAAGAAGGCAAAGCAGCAAGGCGTCCGTCTTCGTACCGAAGCACAACGGGATCAACTGCTTGGCCACTCCTCGCATTCTGACATCTCAGACGGGGAGGAGGAGAAGGAGCCCAGCGACCAGGGACATCAACCTGCCAACGGCTCCGAACTGCAAAGCTCTACGGGCAAGGTCACGGACAGCACAGCCAAGACGTACAGAGAGCACATTGAGAGAAGAGGCATGACCAGCACCAGCACCACCACCACCACCACCCCTAAGCCAACCCCCAAGGCTAAGAGACAGCTCTCTCTGCCGAAGCCCCGTACGCCAGAAGGGGGATCCGTGTATGACAAGAACTCCAAGCGGCGGGGAGAGCTCATCGATGGCATCCTCGACCCAGCCCTGCTTAAATCAAGACCTGTAGGCAGGGTACCCTACAAGGAGCCAAGTAGCACCGAGAACACCTTCTCAGAGAGCTCTTCAGACGACACTGCCTCCAAGGCCACCACCACCCCCGGCCAGGACCATAGCCAGTCATCATCTCAGACTGAAGGGTCCCACACGGACAGCCAAATAACACACTCGGAGGCCATGGCACTGCTGGACGAGCAAGAGGGGGAAGGCTCACCAAGCCCACCCCTGCCAACGTCTACATCCACCCCCACCCCCCGGGGACCAACCACACAAGGCCAGTTCTCCTCCAGCAACGAAGAGGCCCTCTTAAAATGCCTCAGTGATGCTGAAAGGACCGAGTTTCCAACCGAAACTAGACCCCCTCCCAGCAGGAGTGAAGCAGACAAAGCAGAGAGAGAAATACATCACGGTTCTGAAGGGACCGAGCAAGGAACCAGCAGAGATAGGAAGGAGGGGCAATCACACAAGGCCAACACACCTTCCCAACAGCCTGGCCCGGACAAGGCAACGGCTGAGGCCACCGAGCAGACCAGCTCCAAGGCCGGCACCCACAAGAAAGACAAGAAGAAAAAGAGCAAGAAAAGCAAGAAGGAGAAGGGCCCCGAACACGTCAAAGACAAAGCATCAGCCGCCACAGAGAAAACTCATGGCCGTCTTGAAAGGACCGAGTCAACATCAAAGCAGACAGCGGAGGAACCTTCTCCCACGAAAAGTACCACCTTTACTGAATTGACCGACTTAGACAACCTGCTTTCGGGCAGCACTGGCTCCGATCATGGCCAAGATGAGAATGCCCTCACATTTTGGTCTTGCCTGGACCTTGAACCAGACGGGGACGCCGAGCCAGCTGATGACATCTCTGTCATTGAGGAGACCCCCCCAGACCAGCTGTTAGGCGAGGAGCAAGAGCCACCAGCCAAGCCCTCCCAGACAATCCCCAACATCTCCGTGGAAGTCAAGGCCATCCAACCACAATGGAAGAGGCCGGTGGAATACATCCCCACCCCTATCACCAGCACTGCCACAGCCAGTGCCACTGCCGCTGCCACCAGCAGTACCCGCCAGGAGGAGAGCACTGAGAGCCAGTCCCCCACCAAGGGACTCGTGGCCGTCCACTACCAGCCTACAACCTGGGATGAGCGCCGCCAGATACCCCTGGGGCTCTGTGACGGCACTGTCAACTTCATACTCGGAGACGAGCGAGTTGCATCACTTAGGACCTTCTACACGCCCACGGGACATACAGTGCTGAGAGCCATCAAAGGAGTCAACGCATTACAGCTGGCCAACCACATGCACAGCCAAGACATGAACTTCCCCCACGTCCAGTGCGCTGTCATCCTCGTACCGAACAGCGATCTCCCTCAGACAAGGAGGGAGGAGGAAGATAGTGCCTTCGTTCGCAGTGGCCGCTGGGGACCCCCGACCAGAGGCATGAAGCAGCTTATCCGTGCGGTCTTCAAGGCCTTCTCGCAAGCGACAGTGACATTCCTGCTGCCAGACGTCAACCCGTGTACCAGAGCATCCGATGGCACGGAGTTAGAAGACAATGCCATGGCCACTTACAGGGAGAAGTTCAGAAAGTGCCTGGCCGAGGAGGAACAAGCCTCTTCCACCCGGAGAGCTGTCAGCACCCGCGCCACACAGCTGGAGCCCAGCCACTTCGACAGTGAGCCTCCTTACTCCCTCAACAAGAAAGGGGCCAACACCATCGTCACGGAGATCAAGAGCATCATCCTAAGACATCACTTCAGGACAACAACCCGCCCCGCACAGACTGACAAGACCTGCCAACTGGCCAACTGAGAGAGCACCACACCTGCTTCTCAGCATGCCAGAGGGACAGACGCCTACAGCCAAAGAAACTACACGGGATACTGAAATGACCGAGTTTTACAGACATTCTCTCTCAAAGCAGGTTCATCACGAAGAGGAAGAAGAAAAACTGGTACCTTTTATTAATTGACCGAGTAATGCACAAACATTACAGGGAGCCTCTTCCCAGACCAGGGGAGAAGCAGTTTTCGTGTTTAGTCCTTAAGGGACCGTCTTTTACTGTATGTTCTTTTGAAATAAAAGCCTCTTTAGACATATTACAGGACCTTGTAGTTGTTCATTATTGGCATCCTCTGCGATCACGGGAGGGTCCAAAGCAGTAAGGCCACACACACACGCGACAAAAACCCCCCCTTTAAAGCATTCCCGACCAGGAACAGTGCTTGGCTCTCCCAAGGGGACCCTGTCTCAGAGACATTCTCGAAGCAAAACACGTCCTTGCTTCTTGGAGAGAGCCACATCAACCCATACGAGCTGCATTCAGTAGAACTGGTACCTTTTCATTAAAGGACCGAGTTACGCACAGTATCAAACAAACAGAGATAGCCTCTTACCATAACCTGAAAGAAGCAACATTCGTCTCTGCTCCTTAAAGGACCCAGTTTTCACGGTGAGAGCCGCTTAGACCAAAGCCCCTCTCTTCTCTCCCCCCGTCACATTCTAACATCACTTGTAGCTACAGCCTTTTGGCACCCTCTGTGACAACGGAGGAGCAAGGCAGCCAAGAAGACGTGTCCCCCAGCCTGCCACACCAAGGTCCTGGCCGTGACACCGCCCTAGCTCTCAAAAGAGACAAGCAACGCATAACTCCCCGAAACAGACAAGGCGTTGCCTGGCCATTGCCCCTTCTCAAGCTGATCCTACAGGATTTAGCATCACGGAGAAAACTGGTACCTTTCATTAATTGACCGAGTAATGCACA
>CBDCRF010000004.1:17500-34591 GCA_965220895.1 Gammaproteobacteria bacterium | reverse complement strand
CCCCTTTGGACTGCATTACCAAGCAACCCGACTCCAGGGACGCGCACGAGGAGCGGTGACCACTGCGACACATGGGCCTATCACCCCCTGAGGGTCAGCCCCGTTCGAGAGAACTTAGTCGCCAGCCATTCGCCCCAAGATACGGTCCCACACACCACAGGTCCCGTCGACCGCTATGGGCCGGGGGATTCGGTGCTGGGCTCTTCCCTGTTCACTCGCCGTTACTAGGGGAATCCTGGTTAGTTTCTTTTCCTCCGCTTACTAATATGCTTAAATTCAGCGGGTAGTCCCGTCTGATCTCAGGCCAGGTTGGAAGATAAGCGTGCCGCGCTTCGTTTCGCCCGGGCAGATCTCTCCCCCAATAAATTCTTACCTACCCTCCGCTACCGCACGCCACGGCTGAGGCAGTCTGCGACTCGGCTGGACAAGCTTGGAGTGTAAGGCAGCACATGCAAGCCGTCCAGTCGTGCCAGTGCAGCAACCCTTACGAGCAATGCGGGCAGAGGTTTGTCAACACGTAGGCGGTAGGGAAAGGCACCTCCTACCGAGGGGACTACTGCTCCGGCAGCGATAGTCTTTCCTTCGGGCGACAGAGTTACTCTCCATCCCCAATCTCTTGGGGGGTTCTGGAGCTCGGACACCCAGTGCGCAGGCAAGGCACCACTGCGATTGGTTTTCTCCCGACTCTGAGACAGGCGTGGCCCCGGGTTGCCCCCCGAGGCCGCAATTTGCGTTCAAGGTGTCGATGTTCAATGTGTCCTGCAATTCACATTAAGTATCGCAGCTAGCTGCGCTCTTCATCGACGCACGAGCCAAGTGATCCACCGCTAAGATACGTTCGGTTTCTCGGAGAGCTCGGCCCTTAAGGCACCCAGGGCAAATGCGATGCTTCTCCGCCCGAGGGAAGGCGTGTCCCCGCACCGCACGCAGGCTTCCCCCTATTAGCCCACGAGCAGTACTTGAAGGGGTTTCACCGTTCACCTCGGTAAAAGGAACACGGTAGTGTTTTGGTAGGGGGGTTACGTACGGGGGGCGGCCAGCCTGCCCGGCCGGCTCTTTAAGCCTCACGCCCCAAGCTCTAAAAGGCGCTCTCACCCAGGACACTGCTAACGCCTGGGCCTAGACACCCCCGTGAATGAAAATATTCGTGCTTCGTTTGTCTCTGCGCCGGAGCCCACGTCAGGGGTAGCCAAGCAGTGTAGTGCCATGCGCTTCACTTTGTTAGCACTGGCTTGGCATGGCCCCCTGACGGGGCAAGTGTGTTCACCATCTTTCGCATTTGTCTCTGCGCAGGAGCCCACGTCGGGGGTAGCCAAGCAGTGCAGTGCCGTGCGCTTCACTTTGTTAGCCACTGGCTTGGCATGGCCCCCCGACGGGGCAAGTGTGTTCACCATCTTTCGCGTTTGTCTCTGCGCCGGAGCCCACATCAGGGGTAGCCAAGCAGTGTAGTGCCGTGCGCTTCACTTTGTTAGCACTGGCTTGGCATGGCCCCCTGACGGGGCAAGTGTGTCAACCATCTTTCCCGTTACCCTTATTCGATGGGGCTTAGCATGTTACGAGAAGGCCACAGGCACTGTGTTCAGCCAGGACCTTAGCCCCTTAGCGGCAGAGGGGTGCACCACGTCCCTTGCCGTGCTTGTCCGGTACTCAGGAGAGACAGCCGTATCTGCTCCCCGGGGGTCAGCAGGTCCTGCCTCACAGCAGTGTCCCCTGTCCCCTCGTTCGATGGGGCTTAGCAAGTTACGAGAAGGCCGCAGGCACTGTGTTCAGCCAGGACCTTAGCCCCTTGCAGGCAGAGGGGTCCACCACGTCCCTTGCCGTGCTTGTCCGGTACTCAGGAGAGACAGCCTTCTCTGCTCCCCGGGGGTCAGGTCCTGCCTCGCGGCAGTGTCCTGTCCCCTCGTTCGAGGTCCCAAGTCCAGGCATGATCGCTCTGCCTCCTCTCGGGGGTCAGGGCCCCGGGGCCGGAAGGACCAGCCCTGCCGTTCCCTGACCGAGGGGTGTCCAGCTTTGGCACGCAGACACAAAGGTTGTCCCTTCGATGGATAATGATCCTTCCGCAGGTTCACCTACGGAAACCTTGTTACGACTTTTACTTCCTCTAAATGATCAAATTCGTACTTCTTTCGTCTGCACGCCTGCGACTGGCAGCGTGAGCTGTCCAGCCCGGGGGACGTCCAAAGCACTCACTAAACCATTCATCGGTAGTAGCGACGGGCGGTGTGTACAAAGGGCAGGGACGTAATCAACGCAAGCTAGTGACTCGCACTTACTGGGAATTCCTCGTTCATGGGGGATAATTCCAAACCCCAGTCCCTAGCACGACAGAGATTCTGTCGGGTTAACCGACCGTCTCCGATAGGTACTAGGCCCATTGACTCTGTCAGTGTAGCGCGCGTGCGGCCCCGAACATCGAAGGGCATCACAGACCTGTTATTGCTCTCTCTCCTGCGGCTGAGCGCCGCTGATCCCTCTAAGAAGCACTGAAAATTGCCTGGCGATTCACCGACCGGGGTGCTATTTAATAGGCTAGAGTCTCGTTCGTTATCGGAATTAACCAGACAAATCGCTCCACCAACTAAGAACGGCCATGCACCACCATCCACCGAATCAAGAAAGAGCTCTCAACCTGTCAATCCTTACAGTGTCCGGGCCGGGTGAGTTTCCCCGTGTTGAGTCAAATTAAGCCGCAGGCTCCACTCCTGGTGGTGCCCTTCCGTCAATTCCTTTAAGTTTCAGCTTTGCAACCATACTTCCCCCAGAACCCAAAGACTTTGGTTTCCCGGAAGCTGCCCGGCAGGACCTTGGCGAAATAACTTGTCATCACTGCCAGATGGCTAGTTGGCATCGTTTAAGGTCAGAACTAGGACGGTATCTGATCGTCTTCGAACCTCTGACTTTCGTTCTTGATTAATGAAAACATTCTTGGCAAATGCTTTCGCAGTTGTTCGTCTTGGGGCGGTCCTTGAATTTCACCTCTCACGCCCCAGTACGATTGCCCCCGTTTGTCCCTCTTAATCATTACCTCGGGGTTTCTAGAGACCAACAAAATAGAACCGAGGTCCTATTCCATTATTCCATGCTGCAGTATTCAGGCCAGCTTCAGCCTGCTATGAACACTCTAATTTTCTCAAAGTAAACGAGGCGAGTGCCCCCGGCCACCCAGCTAAGGGCACCGGGCACTGCTCACGCAGGGCTGCTACACTAGCAGCCCCCTCGCCAGAAAGGACCCCAGGGTCCGTACACGCAGGCGCTCTTAGGCACTTCCCGTCGCGACAGCCAAGGGCGTCCATAGATCCAACTACGAGCGTTTTAACTGCAACAACTTTAATATACGCTATTAGAGCTGGAATTACCGCGGCTGCTGGCACCAGACTTGCCCTCTAATAGATCCTCAGAAAAGGATTTAAAGTGCACTCATTCCCATTACGGAGCCTCGATGGAGTCCCGCATGAGTATTTTTCGTCACTACCTCCCCGTGTCAGGAGTGGGTAATTTGCGCGCCTGCTGCCTTCCTTGGATGTGGTAGCCATTTCTCATGCTCCCTCTCCGGAATCGAACCCTGATTCCCCGTCACCCGTCACCAACAAGGGAGGCATATCGACCCCCTTCGCCATTTGATGGGGCAGACATTTGAAAGATACGTCACCGGTGCGAGGACCGTGCGATCAGCCCAGGTTACCCAGAGTCACCACGACTGGAGCCAGTCCTCAAGGGAGCTGGCATTGGTCTTGGTCTAATAACTGCGCCCCTTTCCGCAGATCGGGGCTTTTGTGCATGTATTAGCTCTAGAATTGCCACAGTTATCCTAACTGCCGTGGGCAACGATCTAAGGAACCACAACTGATTTAATGAGCCGTTCGCAGTTTCACCGTGTACAGGCTTGTACTTACACATGCATGGCTTAATCTTTGAGACAAGCATATGACTACTGGCAGGATCAACCAGAGTGCTGGCCGTGCAAGGCACCTACGACTCAGCACGTGTGGAGGCCTCGGGCCCTCCCCGTCTTTCGCTTCAGTGCGAGGCAGGGGCAGCCCGAACCGAGAACCGGCCCAGGCCACCACTGTCCGTTCGAGCCCGCTAGGTGTGCGTCGGGGCGTGCACCTTGGAGAATTTCTTCATGGCATCGTTACTATAGGCATCGTTACTACAGGCATCTTTGGCCTTGCTTGCATTGCGTTACCCTCGTGTCTTGGTATCGAAATATACAATTGCGTGTGTTCTTGCTTTGAGCACTCTCAATCCAACCATACAAATATTTCCCCCAGGGTTTCGGAGAGAGGGCAGTGCTCCTTCAGGCACCTTCTCTGGGATACAGCACCTGGGCCCGGATCCATGTTGGAATCCCCCGAAGGGGAGACTTTATGGTAACGGACGGCCCAGCCTGCCGGGGGTCCACCGTTCCGGTGCGTTCCGGTCTGCAT
Source organism: Gammaproteobacteria bacterium (assembly GCA_965220895.1). Taxonomy (GTDB): domain Bacteria; phylum Pseudomonadota; class Gammaproteobacteria; order UBA4575; family UBA4575; genus WTFY01. The sequence goes on along the minus strand of CBDCRF010000004.1, from coordinate 30,164 downwards.
CTCCTCACCCGCCGGGCAAGAAGTCCCTCTCCTAGCCCCGAGGGCTAGCACCTTTCCAACACGGCATTAGAGCCAGGTGCACTCTCGTCCAAGCCCGGTTGTAAGTCTCCTCGTAACCCTGGCAAAGCCAGTGGCCGGTTCACCAACCGTGACTGCGTTGGAGTGCAGAGCTGAGCCCCTCTGCCAACCAAAATAGGTGCAGGGGTGGGCGGCCCCTTGCAGCCCGGCTGCTAGGCTGCATCTTTGTGCTCTTTCTCCACCTTCCCTTCTCAACACGCTAGGGCATGCCTAAAAACTACACCTGTCTGCGGCATCCCTTCTTGGCCCGTAGGCTCTCTCAGACACGTGCCAGCCCCTAGCTACTGGCTCGGAGCCCCTGTCATGCGGGAATCAGACATGCAGGTGGTCTCCTTGCAACGACAAGCATATGTATGTAACTTTGCCTGGGTGGTCAAGACAAGGCCATTCCGTCACCTTTCCAGGGTGCAGTCCCTCACCCTTGGCCAGGTCTGCCGACCCTTGTAACTTTGCCTGGGTGGTCAAGACATGGCTGTTCCGTCACCTTTCCAGGGTGTCCCCCTCACCCTGAGCCTGTCTGCCGACCCTTGTATCTTTGCCTGGGTGGTCAAGACATGGCTGTTCCGTCACCTTTCCAGGGTGCCGCCCCTCACCCTGAGCCAGTCTGCCGACCCTTTAAGCCCCCTAGGTAGGCTTATGTTTTTCTCCCCTTTGCACACCTGCGGGCCCCCTTCCGGCAGCCTCGCTAGAAGCACAGGGGGCCCTCGGCACACCCACAGCGCTTTCGGTCACACTGCCGTCTCCACCCCAGGAGAGCGGCGAGCCTTCTCGTGAAGGTCTCAATGTTCGGGAATGCTTCCACAGGTACTTCGGGCCTACCGCACCTGGCCCGTTTCCCTGATGCCCAGGCGGCTGCGCTCCCCCTGCCACTACGGATGGACATCACATCCGGGGCGTCCACGCAGCTCATCCTTTACCCCGCAGCAGCAACACCCGGAGTCCAGGCCATACAGCCTGGGAGTGTGCCCCTCGAGGATAACCCCTGCGTACAGGCTTCACCTCGGTCCAGGGTCTCCCCCTCGCCAGATTCAACACAGGTAGCATGTGTCGTGGGCTTTTAAGAACATGTGGCCCAGCTCGGCACGTGGTTGCAGGACAGGTGGAGTGTGGGTCCGAGGACACCTCTCCCCGCTACGAGGCTATAGCTGCCGACTTGGTTGTTCACGCGGTTCCACAACATGCATGTGGGGCGCGCACATGGCCTCCAGAGCCGTTGCCACACCATCACAAGGTACTTCCGTGGGTTCGCCTTCCCATTCCCTTGGATAAGCAGCCGGTAGTAGAGAGCCATGCGGCCTTGTCGCGCATTTACTCTCCCGTGGTGCTGGACCGCAAGGGCCCGCGAGTCGCGATGCAAGCATCTTGACAAGGGCGTCACCAAGAAGACCCACGAGGGGCCCTCAGGGCAAGGCCACACCGGGTCAGACAGCGTAGCCAGGGCATGGTTTGAGGTTCCGTCATTCCCTACAAGCCTGCAGCACCCTCCGCCGGCCAGTACGGTGGGGAGGGACCTGAGGGTCCCATCCGCCTGCCACACCTTATCGTTCCCCCAGAGTCCCCCGTGAGGAACTGGCTCGGAGGCCCTGCGACGAGTCCCCGGACGTGACTCCTCGGAGCAGAACAAGGCGCACGCCATCCCGACGTAAGGGCACATGGTTGCAGCACAGGTGGGTGTGTGGGTCCGAGGATGCCTCTCCCAGCTCACGTTCCCTTTCTCGGGCCCGTCCTTGACCCTACCTCGGGGTTCGGGCTTGGTTTGAGGCTCCATCATTCCCTACAAGTGCTGCAGCACCCTGCCTAGGGGAGGCCAGGGGACAGTGAGGAGTGGTTACCCCACATCACACGGCGTGCCCGCGTGTTCCCTACGGAGGCTTCACGTCCCGTCCCGTCTCCAGGGTTGGCTCAACTTGGTCCCTTCCGCAGGATCCACCCGGGGAGTCAAGGTATGGAACGGCACACGGCATGCCAGCACGTGGCGACATGGTTGCAGCACAGGTTGGAGTGTGGGTCCGAGGAGGCTTCCCCCAGCAGCTGAGGCTTGGTTCGAAGCTCCGTCCTTCCCTACAAGTGCTGCAGCACCCTGCCACGGCTGGGGGACACAAAGGGAGGATGCCCCGTGTCATCTCCGCCCGGCTCGACTGTTCCTGCCTTGACCGCCCCGTTAGTCCCCACACGTCAGGGTTCGGTCACTACTACTCCCTTCCGCAAGGTCCCCGACCCAGGGCCTCCCGGGGGGCAGAACGCGGCACAAAGGCATGCCAGCGCGCGGGCACGTGGTTGCAGCACAGGTGGAGTGTGGGTCCGAGGAGGCTTCCCCCAGCAGCGGAGGCTTGGTTCGAAGCTCCATCCTTCCCTACAAGTGCTGCAGCACCCTGCCACGGCCGGGGGACAGTGGGGAGTGGTTACCCCATGTCACACCGCCAGGCTCACGTTCACCCCTCGAGGGCCCCGTGACGAGGTCCCCACATCAGGGTTTCGGTCACACGTTCACGCGAACCTCCCTTCCGCCAGGTCCCCGACCCAGGGCCTCCGGGGAAAAGAACGCGGCACAAAGGCATGCCAGCGCGCGGGCACGTGGTTGCAGCACAGGTGGAGTGTGGGTCCGAGGAGGCTTCCCCCAGCAGCGGAGGCTTGGTTCGAAGCTCCATCCTTCCCTACAAGTGCTGCAGCACCCTGCCACGGCCAGGGGACAGTGGGGAGTGGTTACCCCATGTCACACCGCCAGGCTCACGTTCTCCCCTCGAGGGCCCCGTGACGAGGTCCCCGCATCAGGGTTTCGGTCACGCGTTCACACGAACCCCCCTGCGCTTGCTCAGGGCTAGGGTTCAGTCCTCACCCGCTGCTCCCCACCCGAAAGGCACCTGGGTAGGAGCAGTGGCAGGACTCCCGGCACAAGATACGGTCACATGCTGCCAACGAGGAGAGATAGCGGTCGGCCCTCCCGCGCATCTCCCCCGAGGATGCCCTTGCCAAAGCTTTCACCCTCCAGCGTGGGGCATCACTCGGGCAGCCCCAACGTAAGAGGACGCATCCTCACCAACCCATCGATCCCAGCGCTCGGTAACGGGTCCGATCGAGGGTGCAGGTTTTCACTAGCACCCGTCGAGGGGGCCTCGTCCACCGATTACGAGGGAGATGCTCGGTTGGCGCACGCAGCAGCGCAGGGGCAACGGCACCACCCCCACGGCAGCAGTAGCTACGTGCGTGTCCAGCGTGGCCTGGACACCTGGGAGGCTTCAGCGGCAGCCTCGCCCCCGGGTCAATCCGGGCAGGTCGCTCCCTCTGCCACAGGCAGGGCCAGCCGGCGGTGGGACCGGCAGCGCCCACCTGGGCGTCATCGCGCCTGCCCCCTCGTTGCCCGAGGGGTACACGCCACCCTCTCACCCAGCGTCAAGCCGTGATGCCCGGCTGCCCTAGGCACCTCACGGGGCGAATGGCACCGTCCCCCGCGGCAGCAGCTCAGGCCATGATGCGGTCACCACTGGACAGCTATGGGGGCCCTTGCCTGCAGCCCCCCTAGCGCCCTAGCCAAGCATGGGGCAGGCCTACCCGGCACCTGCCCCCCAACCTATGTGCATTCGGTTTTTCTCTCTCCCTCGCTCTCGTCTGGCCGGGGACGAGGCATTCCACCTGCCAGCTGCCCATCGTTACCATTCGGGCAGGGGTTAACGGCACCACCCCCGCGGCAGCAGTGGTACAGGTGTGGGGCATGCCCCGGGTACGCCAGGCCCGGGCAGCCACCCCTCAAGGGTGGGCGAGGGGGTTGCGGCCAGCAATGCATGGACTGCAACAGGGCACTCGCCAGGAAGCGGACAGGGTAGCTGGCAGCAGCTGGCTGCCCTCCCCTGCCGAACCTGGGTCGCGCTCCCAGGGGCACTACTGACAGGGCTCGCGTCACCCCCGCTGAACCCGCAGCGTCCCCCAGACTGCCACGCAGCTGGCACCCCTCACCTGCTCCTGTGTGGATACATTCCTGCCTTTCTGGAGCATTTTCCCTTGAACACCGAGCAGGGGTCCAACCTGGCCCAGATCCTGCAGTGACTGACGGCCAACTGTTCATTCAGCCCTAATATTATTTTCAGTCACCCCTGAACCAGATTTCTTGACTGACCCCCCCCTATATATAGACTCGGCACCGTCCCTTAAGGTGAATATACACAGTAAGTTCATTCTGAAGAAACAGGGTTCGAGGGGGTTAAGTCGGAGCCGCCGGCGGTCGACGACCCCTCGTCATCGGCCAACCGCACTGCTCGCCTGCTTGTCTCAACTTCCCTGACGTGATTTGGCACATTTACTCGCAAGCCTGTATCTTGGGGGTGGGGGGTGATATCAACAAGCCGTCTTCGCGGCCCACCCCAGACACACCCCGGGCATGCCCATGCCGAAGGGCATCGACATCCCACCACCCCTTCATGGTGTACTCATACAGGGGGTAGGGAGTACACCAGGGGCGGCGTGGCTTGCTTCCCCAGGGACGGGCCACCCTTGCCCCCAGGGCCCGCTGCTAGCCCCCTTGTCTCAACCCCCCTCGAGGGTGATCAGGGGGGAAGGGGCTTGAGGAGTGCACCTCCCCCAGGGGCGAGCAGGGTATTTGACAATGGAATGCCCCTGCAATATTTTTTTTAAAAAAAAAAATTTCAGGGGAGGTTGAGACAAGCAGGCGAGCAGCCACCTTCCCCCAGGGACGGTGGGTCGTCAGCGGCCGGCGGCTCCGGACGTGATTTGGCACATTTGCTCCGGGCAGCACTGCTTGAAGGGGGTTGCAGGTATGGACCTGCCGTCTTCAGGGGATGTTACCCTCACCCTGGCCGAGGTCCCCAGTGAGTTTCGGGCGAATCGGCCAACCTTCATTTTTCAGGGGAAAATGAGTCGAGGCCCCGCAGCTTCCAGGGGGTTGGGGGTATGGAGCTGCCGTCTTCAGGGGGTGATGCCCTACCCATGGCCAAGGTCCCCTGTGAGTTTCGAGCCGATTGGCCAACCTTCATTTTTCAGGGGAGGTTGAGACAAGCAGGCGAGCAGCCAGCTCCCCCCAGGGACGGTGGGTCGTCAGCGGCCGGCGGCTCCGGACGTGATTTGGCACATTTGCTCCGGGCAGCACTGCTTCAAGGGGGTTGCAGGTATGGACCTGCCGTCTTCAGGGGATGTTACCCTCACCCTGGCCAAGGTCCCCAGTGAGTTTCGGGCCAATCGGCCAACCTTCGTTTTTCAGGGGAAAATGAGTCGAGACAGCGCAGCTCCCAGGGGGTTGGGGGTGTGGGCCTGCCGTCTTCAGGGGGTGATGTCCTACCCATGGCCAAGGTCCCCTGTGAGTTTCGAGCGGATCGGCCAACCTTGGTTTTTCAGTAGATATCCAGTCACGGCAGCGTAGACCCCCATGGAGGGGGAAGTCATTCATCGCAGCGCAGCTCCCAGGGGGTTGGGGGTGTGGACCTGCCGTCTTCAGGGGGTGATGCCCTACCCATGCCCAAGGTCCCCTGTGAGTTTCGAGCGGATCGGCCAACCTTGGTTTTTCAGTAGATTTTCAGTCACGGCAGCGTAGACCCCCATGGAGGGGGAAGTCATTCATCGCAGCGCAGCTCCCAGGGGGTTGGGGGTGTGGGTTTGCCGTCTTCAGGGGGTGATGCCCTACCCATGCCCAAGGTCCCCTGTGAGTTTCGAGCGGATCGGCCAACCTTCGTTTTTCAGTAGATATCCAGTCACGGCAGCGTAGACCCCCATGGAGGGGGAAGTCATTCATCGCAGCGCAGCTCCCAGGGGGTTGGGGGTGTGGACCTGCCGTCTTCAGGGGGTGATGTCCTACCCATGCCCAAGGTCCCCTGTGAGTTTCGAGCGGATCGGCCAACCTTGGTTTTTCAGTAGATTTTCAGTCACGGCAGCGTAGACCCCCATGGAGGGGGAAGTCATTCATCGCAGCGCAGCTCCCAGGGGGTTGGGGGTGTGGACCTGCCGTCTTCAGGGGGTGATGCCCTACCCATGCCCAAGGTCCCCTGTGAGTTTCGAGTGGATCGGCCAACCTTGGTTTTTCAGTAGATTTTCAGTCACGGCAGCGTAGATCCCCATGGAGGGGAAACTCAGTTGGGGCAGAGCAGCTTCCAGGGAGACGGGGGTGTGGACCTGCCGTCTTCAGGGGATGCTGCCCTACCCATGGCCAAGGTCCCCTGTGAGTTTGGAATGGATCGGCCAACCTTCAGTTTTCAGGGGAAGGTTGAGACAAGCAGGCTAGCTGCCCTCGCCTGCCGAGGACGGTGCGTCGTCGGCCGCCGGCGGCTCCGGACGTGATTTGGCACATTTACTCCGGGCAGCGCTGCTTCCAGGGAGTTGCGGGGATGGACCTGCCGTCTTCAGGGGGTGATGTCCTCACCACGGCCAAGGTCCCCTGTGAGTTTCGGGCGAATCGGCCAACCTTCGTTTTTCAGGGGAAAATGAGTCGAGGCAGCGCAGCTTCCAGGGGGGTGGGGGCATGGACCTGCCGTCTTCAGGGGGTGATGCCCTACCCATGGCCAAGGTCCCCTGTGAGTTTCGAACCGATCCGCCAACCTTCGTTTTTCAGTAGATATCCAGTCACGGCAGCGTAGACCCCCATGGAGGGGAAACTGACTTTGGGGCAGCACTGCTTCCAGGGGGTTGGGGGCATGGACCTGCCGTCTTCAGGGGGTGATGTCCTACCCATGGCCAAGGTCCCCTGTGAGTTTCGAACCGATCTGCCAACCTTCGTTTTTCAGGGGAAGGTTGAGACAAGCAGGCTAGCAGCCATCTCCCCCCAGGGAAGGGGCCTCGTCGGCGGCCGGCGGCTCCGGGTGACGTGATTTGGCACATTTACTCCGGGCAGCGCTGCTTCCAGGGGGATGGGGGCATGGACCTGCCGTCTTCAGGGGGTGATGTCCTACCCACGGGCAAGGTCCCCTGTGAGTTTCGAACCGATCCGCCAACCTTCGTTTTTCAGGGGAAGGTTGAGACAAGCAGGCGAGCAGCCAGCTCCCCCAGGGAAGGGGCCTCGTCGGCGGCCGGCGGCTCCGACACTGGGGGGACTCGGCTCATTTCCCCCTGAAAAGTGAAGGGAGGGGGCCGGGGCGGCCACCTGCCCAGACAGTGAGGGTGTGCTGGGGGGAGCTCGGAACAGCAGCCCTTCCTGCCCCCTGGGCCCTGGCTGGCCCAGAGTCAAAGTCCAGAGTTTTTGACTGACGGGGACCTACTTCACCCTCTCATCGTGCGGCCCCACGACGTGACAGAGACGCGCGGTCTCTTGCGCCTGGTAGGGGACATGTCAGGGCACCCCAGGCAAGAGACAATCTTGGTGGGGTATGGGTACCCGGGGCAGGGTGAGGGGCCAAAGTCGAGAGTGGGGGTCTTTTTCCGGGGGGCAAAGTCACTCGGGGCTGCCTCCCGGCAAGGCCCCTCGTGCGCCACCCAAACGGTCACCTGCCCGGAGTGGCCCCACATCTCCCCCACACTCCCGCGAAAACCGCGAAGAGATAGCCCAAGTATCCAGGGAGTTGAGAGAGGGTTTGTACAGGGGGGGGTCATTGCCTTTTCAATGTTATTGCTCTGACTCCTGCGGGCAAACGTCGCCAAATTTCGGGGGCTCACCGCGGCAAGACCGGTGGTGGTAGCCAGCTGTGCTCATCAGGGAGTGTTGCCCCACCCTTCTCCTGTCTGGCCCAGGTGACCCCGAGTCGGTGGTGCCCCCGGCCAGGGAGCCCCGGGGGCCTGAACAGGGGGCCCATCAGAGGGGCGAAAAACGGGCGCTCCTCCCCCCATATCTCCGGCCACGGGTGTGGGGCGGGGATGCCACCTCCTGTGAGGCTGGGGCCAGTGTGCCCCCACATCGTCCCCAAAGGAGGAGTGCCTGCTCCCCAGGCCGAGTGGTCATCCGGGGGCGCGAGTGCTAACCCTAACCCAGTTTGGAGGGGGTTAGGGTTAGCACATGCACCCTAGGGTTAGGTAGATCCAGTCGTGCGAACGACTCGCCATCGCAGCTCACAGTGGGGACTGATACCCCCTTGCTGCCTGCACAGGGGCAAGTCCCTGGCTGCAGTCTTTCCTATCCTCCTGAGCTAACCCTAACCCCCACTTTGGCCACTTTCTGAAAAGTCCAACTTGGGGTTAACTTCGGAGGCCCACTGCTCGGGGACCAGCCGTGCGATTTTGAATCCCTTCCCAGAGCACCTCTCCAGGGGTCCCCCCAGCCGAGATCTGGAAGGGCGAGTCGTTACCTCCAAAAGCCAACACGTGGCATTGGTGCGAACGGCCAAACCCCCGTTTTTGGTCCCATTTTGACCCTTCGGGGGCCCACCACGCAGAGGCCGGACGGTGTACCCCTTCCAGCTCCCAGTATGTGTGGCGCACTACCTGGATGCACAATCGTGCCAAACGGCGAGTCGATCGGAGCGACGGCGCGGCCGTGGCGCGTTTCCCGCCTTTTTTTCTCTGAGCGCGGGAAAGTTAGGGTTAGCGGCGATTTCTTTGGGGCCCTATAACTCGGCCCCCGGACCTCGTACCTCAACGCCCTTCACAGGGCACGTCGAGGACTCCCTCCCCCATCCTCCCTGCGATTTTCGAGGAGATTGACCGAGGGGATCCAGAGTTACTGATTTGGGAACTCAGTTCTGCTTCAGATGGGTCTTAGGGGATAATCCCTTAAGACCCTCTGATCTGCCACCAAACTCCAACTTTGCAACTTTTGGAATCGCAGCGCTCCCACCCCCCGGGGAGTGGTGGCACCCCCCCGTATCATACATGGACGCGTCCCGGACGCTCCCGGCTACAACCTCCAAGTGGAATCGTCAAGATATCTTGCTCTGGCGAGGAGTTATTCAAGGTCAAAGGAGGCAAAGTCAGTTCCCCATTGAAGTCAATGGGGAGATTTAGTGGGATTCTGGTGCCTCTTTCCGGGGGCTCCCTGCGCCCCTCCCCTGGGGTGCATCACCGACGCGCCCGGACAGTCTCGTGGGGGGAGGTGTCCTCTACCTCCCCAGCGAACGGCGACCCCCCACCCCCACCCGCGAGGGAGCTACTGAGGCGCAAAGAAAGCGCCAGGAGAGTGGCGGCCTTGCCCGCAGGAGTCAGAGCAATAACAGAGTTCGAGGGGACTTCAGAGAAGGGGGCTTGCGGCCACCTCCCCCAGGGAAGGTGCCTCGTCGGCGGCAGGCTCCATGGAGGGTGTGCTGCTCAAACATGATATCTAAGGAAAAAAACCCCTAACCATCATCACCGGGGGCCTCCGTGGATTCGCCGCCCTCGCCGACCCTGGGGGGAGTCTGCCGCCAGGCCCCCGAGTCTCCATGGAGGGTGTGCTGCTCAAACATGATATCTATGAAAAAAACCCTAACCATCATCACCGGGGGCCTCCGTGGATTCACCGCCCTCGCCGACCCTGGGGGCAGGTTGCCGCCAGGCCCCTGGGTCTCCATGGAGGGTGTGCTGCTCAAACATGATATCTATGAAAAAAACCCTAACCATCATCACCACCGGGGGCCTCCGTGGATTCGCCGCCCTCGCGAACCCTGGGGAGAGGCTGCTGTGAGACCCCTAGTCCCCCTTCCCCTCGAAAAATCAAACTCGAGGCAGGGGTCTGCCCTCTTGGGGAGGTGACGGGGACATGTTCCCCACCTCGGAACTGAAGACCTCGGGTCCCTCGCTCGAGGGGTGCAGGAGATGCAGCCTCCCCAGCACCGCCCAGGCGAACCTGGGGGAGGCTGGCCGCGAGGCCCCCGGGGAAGAGACCCCTCGGAAAAAAAAAGTGCTCCGATCGGCGCCAAAATTTTTTTGCAGGTGGGCAGGGGTGTGGGGAGGTGTGCCGCGAAGACGGCAGGTGGATCCGGGCATCACCCTCCGAGCGCCGCGGCCCGGAGCAAATGTGCCAAATCACGTCAACTCCCCCTGGGGAACAGACACCCCAGGGGTAGCCACCAGAAAGCTTGGTGGGATCTGGACCAAACTCGCAGGGGACCTTCCCCAGACCGAGGCCCACCTCCCCTGAAGACGGGAGGTGTGTGCCTCCACCCCCCGCAGAGAAGCGCTCCCCGGAGTAAAATGTGCCAAATCACGTCTCGGAGCCGCCGGCCGTGGACGAGGCCCCGTCCGCGGGGGAGATGGCTGCTCGCCTGCTTGTCTCAACCCCCTTGGCACTTTGACAGAAAAAGTCAGTGATGCATCATCACGGGTCCCTCCGTGGATTCACCGCCCTCGCGAGCCCTGGGGAGAGGCTGCTGCGTGGCCCCTGGTCCGACTTGCCCTCGAAAAATCAAACTCGAGGCAGGGGTTCGCCCTCTCGGGGAGGTGACGGGGACATGTTCCCCACCTCGGAACTGAAGACGGCAGGTCCCTGCCGCAAGGGGTGCAGGAGATAGGGCCTCCCCAGGTTCGAGCTCACAAACCTGGGGGAGGCTGGCCACGAGGCCCCCGGGGAAGAGACCCCTCGAAAAAAAAAAGTGCTCCGATCTGTGCCAAAATTTTTTTGCAGGTGGGCATGGGTGTGGGGAGGTGTGCCGTGAAGACGGCAGGTGGATGCCACCCTCCCCCTCCGAGCACTGCAGCCCGGAGTAAATGTGCCAAATCACGTCAACTCCCCCTGGGAACAGACACCCCAGGGGTAGCCACCAGAAAGCTTGGTAGGATCTGGACCAAACTCGCGGGGGACCTTCCCCAGACCGAGGCCCACCTCCCCCGAAGACGGCAGGTCTGTACCCCCACCCCTCTCCAAGCAGCGCCGGCCGGAGCAAAATGTGCCAAATCACGTCTCGGAGTACATCGGCCGCGGACGAGGCCCCTTCCGTGGGGGAAGCTGGCTGCTCGCCTGCTTGTCTCAACCCCCTTGGGACTTTAAATGAAAAGGGGGTCTCTCGAGCAGGCAGGGGCAGGGCTGGTGGTTGTGGTGACCAGGGGAGGAGGAGGAGGAGGAGGCTGCTCGTAGCATCACGGTAGGCCAGGTACAGCCCGGGGAACATCGCGGCAGACCCCCTCGAGCCTGCTCGTGAGTGCCCGTGGTGGCGGCGGCAGGCCAAGTACAGGCCCCGGGGAACAGCGCGGCAGACCCCCTCGAGGGTGCAGGGGCAGGGCCGGTGGTGTCACGGGAGGCTGCTCGCACGGTCACTGTGGGCCACGTCACCCCCGGGGAACGTCGCGGCAGACCCCCTCGAGCCTGCTCGTGACTGCCCGCGGTGGTCGGGGGAGGCTGCTCGTGAGTGCCCGCGGTGGCCGCGGCAGGCCAAGTACAGGCCCCGGGGAACACCGCGGCAGACCCCCTCGAGCCCGCTCGTGACTGCCCGCGGTGGTCCGGGCAGGGCTGCTCGTAGCGTCACGGCGGGCCAGGTACAGCCCGGGGAACACCGCGGCAGACCCCCTCGAGCCTGCTCGTGAGTGCCCGAGGTGGCCGCGGCAGGCCACGTCACCCCCGGGGAACGTCGCGGCAGACCCCCTCGAGCGTGCACGGACCGGCTCGCAACGTCACGGTGGGCATGCAGGGGTGTCGGGGGAGGCTGCTCGTGAGTGCCCGCGGTGGTCGCGGCAGGTCATGGGAGACCCCCTCGAGCAGGCAGGGGCAGGGCTGGTGGTGTCAGGGGAGGCTGCTCGTGAGTGCCCGCGGTGGTCACGGCAGGCCACGTCACCCCCGGGGAACACCGCGGCAGACCCCCTCGAGGCTGCTCGTCACTGCCCACAGTGGTCGGGGGAGTCTGCTCGTGAGTGCCCGCGGTGGTCCGGGCAGGGCTGCTCGTAGCGTCGCGGTGGGCCACCTCACCCCCGGGGGAACCCCGCGGCAGACCCCCTCGAGCCTGCTCGTGACTGCCCGCGGTGGTCGGGGGAGGCTGCTCGTGATCGCGGCAGACCCCCTCGAGCCTGCTCGGGAGTGCCCGCGGTGGCCGTGGCAGGCCACGTCACCCCCGGGGAACACTGCGGCAGACCCCCTCGAGGCTGCTCGTAGCGTCACGGCAGGCCAGGTACAGGCCCCGGGGAACAGCGCGGCAGACCCCCTCGAGCCTGCTCGTGACCGCCCGCGGTGGTCCGGGCAGGGCTGCTCGTAGCGTCACGGCAGGCCAGGTACAGCCCGGGGAACAGCGCGGCAGACCCCCTCGAGCCTGCTCGGGAGTGCCCGCGGTGGCCGTGGCAGGCCACGTCACCCCCGGGGAACAGCGCGACAGACCCCCTCGAGGCTGCTCGTAGCGTCACGGCAGGCCAGGTACAGGCCCCGGGGAACAGCGCGGCAGACCCCCTCGAGCCTGCTCGTGACTGCCCGCGGTGGTCCGCGCAACACATTCCTGTTGCGGCAGCAGCACACCCTCCATGCACGCAAATTATTTTAAAAAAAAAAAAAAAAGCCCCCCTGCCAGCCACAGCCCGAGGCTGCGGCCCGACAGGGGGGCTAGTGTTAGTAAGTGTTAGTAGTGTTAGTAGAGTTAGTAAGTTAGTATGTTAGGGGGTTAATGGTTGTTAGGAGGGGGGGCAGGCCGTGTGGGCTCTCAGCCCAGCAGCAGCCCTTGGTTAAGGCCCCCTTCTTCTTCTTCCGAGTTAGTTCATGCCATGCCATGCCATGCCGTTCGGGGGGCTCCTCTCAGTCTCGCCTATATGGCTTCTCAATGGCTTTCGTCAC
>CBDCRF010000004.1:0-12500 GCA_965220895.1 Gammaproteobacteria bacterium | reverse complement strand
TCTCTTGGGGGGTTCTGGAGCTCGGACACCCAGTGCGCAGGCAAGGCACCACTGCGATTGGTTTTCTCCCGACTCTGAGACAGGCGTGGCCCCGGGTTGCCCCCCGAGGCCGCAATTTGCGTTCAAGGTGTCGATGTTCAATGTGTCCTGCAATTCACATTAAGTATCGCAGCTAGCTGCGCTCTTCATCGACGCACGAGCCAAGTGATCCACCGCTAAGATACGTTCGGTTTCTCGGAGAGCTCGGCCCTTAAGGCACCCAGGGCAAATGCGATGCTTCTCCGCCCGAGGGAAGGCGTGTCCCCGCACCGCACGCAGGCTTCCCCCTATTAGCCCACGAGCAGTACTTGAAGGGGTTTCACCGTTCACCTCGGTAAAAGGAACACGGTAGTGTTTTGGTAGGGGGGTTACGTACGGGGGGCGGCCAGCCTGCCCGGCCGGCTCTTTAAGCCTCACGCCCCAAGCTCTAAAAGGCGCTCTCACCCAGGACACTGCTAACGCCTGGGCCTAGACACCCCCGTGAATGAAAATATTCGCACTTCGTTTGTCTCTGCGCCGGAGCCCACGTCAGGGGTAGCCAAGCAGTGTAGTGCCGTGCGCTTCACTTTGTTAGCACTGGCTTGGCATGGCCCCCTGACGGGGCAAGTGTGTTCACCATCTTTCGCATTTGTCTCTGCGCAGGAGCCCACGTCGGGGGTAGCCAAGCAGTGCAGTGCCGTGCGCTTCACTTTGTTAGCCACTGGCTTGGCATGGCCCCCCGACGGGGCAAGTGTGTTCACCATCTTTCGCGTTTGTCTCTGCGCCGGAGCCCACGTCAGGGGTAGCCAAGCAGTGTAGTGCCGTGCGCTTCACTTTGTTAGCACTGGCTTGGCATGGCCCCCTGACGGGGCAAGTGTGTTCACCATCTTTCCCGTTACCCTTATTCAATAGGGCTTAGCATGTTACGAGAAGGCCACAGGCACTGTGTTCAGCCAGGACCTTAGCCCCTTAGCGGCAGAGGGGTGCACCACGTCCCTTGCCGTGCTTGTCCGGTACTCAGGAGAGACAGCCGTATCTGCTCCCCGGGGGTCAGCAGGTCCTGCCTCACAGCAGTGTCCCCTGTCCCCTCGTTCGATGGGGCTTAGCAAGTTACGAGAAGGCCGCAGGCACTGTGTTCAGCCAGGACCTTAGCCCCTTGCAGGCAGAGGGGTCCACCACGTCCCTTGCCGTGCTTGTCCGGTACTCAGGAGAGACAGCCTTCTCTGCTCCCCGGGGGTCAGGTCCTGCCTCGCGGCAGTGTCCTGTCCCCTCGTTCGAGGTCCCAAGTCCAGGCATGATCGCTCTGCCTCCTCTCGGGGGTCAGGGCCCCGGGGCCGGAAGGACCAGCCCTGCCGTTCCCTGACCGAGGGGTGTCCAGCTTTGGCACGCAGACACAAAGGTTGTCCCTTCGATGGATAATGATCCTTCCGCAGGTTCACCTACGGAAACCTTGTTACGACTTTTACTTCCTCTAAATGATCAAATTCGTACTTCTTTCGTCTGCACGCCTGCGACTGGCAGCGTGAGCTGTCCAGCCCGGGGGACGTCCAAAGCACTCACTAAACCATTCATCGGTAGTAGCGACGGGCGGTGTGTACAAAGGGCAGGGACGTAATCAACGCAAGCTAGTGACTCGCACTTACTGGGAATTCCTCGTTCATGGGGGATAATTCCAAACCCCAGTCCCTAGCACGACAGAGATTCTGTCGGGTTAACCGACCGTCTCCGATAGGTACTAGGCCCATTGACTCTGTCAGTGTAGCGCGCGTGCGGCCCCGAACATCGAAGGGCATCACAGACCTGTTATTGCTCTCTCTCCTGCGGCTGAGCGCCGCTGATCCCTCTAAGAAGCACTGAAAATTGCCTGGCGATTCACCGACCGGGGTGCTATTTAATAGGCTAGAGTCTCGTTCGTTATCGGAATTAACCAGACAAATCGCTCCACCAACTAAGAACGGCCATGCACCACCATCCACCGAATCAAGAAAGAGCTCTCAACCTGTCAATCCTTACAGTGTCCGGGCCGGGTGAGTTTCCCCGTGTTGAGTCAAATTAAGCCGCAGGCTCCACTCCTGGTGGTGCCCTTCCGTCAATTCCTTTAAGTTTCAGCTTTGCAACCATACTTCCCCCAGAACCCAAAGACTTTGGTTTCCCGGAAGCTGCCCGGCAGGACCTTGGCGAAATAACTTGTCATCACTGCCAGATGGCTAGTTGGCATCGTTTAAGGTCAGAACTAGGACGGTATCTGATCGTCTTCGAACCTCTGACTTTCGTTCTTGATTAATGAAAACATTCTTGGCAAATGCTTTCGCAGTTGTTCGTCTTGGGGCGGTCCTTGAATTTCACCTCTCACGCCCCAGTACGATTGCCCCCGTTTGTCCCTCTTAATCATTACCTCGGGGTTTCTAGAGACCAACAAAATAGAACCGAGGTCCTATTCCATTATTCCATGCTGCAGTATTCAGGCCAGCTTCAGCCTGCTATGAACACTCTAATTTTCTCAAAGTAAACGAGGCGAGTGCCCCCGGCCACCCAGCTAAGGGCACCGGGCACTGCTCACGCAGGGCCGCTACACTAGCAGCCCCCTCGCCAGAAAGGACCCCAGGGTCCGTACACGCAGGCGCTCTTAGGCACTTCCCGTCGCGACAGCCAAGGGCGTCCATAGATCCAACTACGAGCGTTTTAACTGCAACAACTTTAATATACGCTATTAGAGCTGGAATTACCGCGGCTGCTGGCACCAGACTTGCCCTCTAATAGATCCTCAGAAAAGGATTTAAAGTGCACTCATTCCCATTACGGAGCCTCGATGGAGTCCCGCATGAGTATTTTTCGTCACTACCTCCCCGTGTCAGGAGTGGGTAATTTGCGCGCCTGCTGCCTTCCTTGGATGTGGTAGCCATTTCTCATGCTCCCTCTCCGGAATCGAACCCTGATTCCCCGTCACCCGTCACCAACAAGGGAGGCATATCGACCCCCTTCGCCATTTGATGGGGCAGACATTTGAAAGATACGTCACCGGTGCGAGGACCGTGCGATCAGCCCAGGTTACCCAGAGTCACCACGACTGGAGCCAGTCCTCAAGGGAGCTGGCATTGGTCTTGGTCTAATAACTGCGCCCCTTTCCGCAGATCGGGGCTTTTGTGCATGTATTAGCTCTAGAATTGCCACAGTTATCCTAACTGCCGTGGGCAACGATCTAAGGAACCACAACTGATTTAATGAGCCGTTCGCAGTTTCACCGTGTACAGGCTTGTACTTACACATGCATGGCTTAATCTTTGAGACAAGCATATGACTACTGGCAGGATCAACCAGAGTGCTGGCCGTGCAAGGCACCTACGACTCAGCACGTGTGGAGGCCTCGGGCCCTCCCCGTCTTTCGCTTCAGTGCGAGGCAGGGGCAGCCCGAACCGAGAACCGGCCCAGGCCACCACTGTCCGTTCGAGCCCGCTAGGTGTGCGTCGGGGCGTGCACCTTGGAGAATTTCTTCATGGCATCGTTACTATAGGCATCGTTACTACAGGCATCTTTGGCCTTGCTTGCATTGCGTTACCCTCGTGTCTTGGTATCGAAATATACAATTGCGTGTGTTCTTGCTTTGAGCACTCTCAATCCAACCATACAAATATTTCCCCCAGGGTTTCGGAGAGAGGGCAGTGCTCCTTCAGGCACCTTCTCTGGGATACAGCACCTGGGCCCGGACCCATGTTGGAATCCCCCGAAGGGGAGACTTTATGGTAACGGACGGCCCAGCCTGCCGGGGGTCCACCGTTCCGGTGCGTTCCGGTCTGCATCTCCTCACCCGCCGGGCAAGAAGTCCCTCTCCTAGCCCCGAGGGCTAGCACCTTTCCAACACGGCATTAGAGCCAGGTGCACTCTCGTCCAAGCCCGGTTGTAAGTCTCCTCGTAACCCTGGCAAAGCCAGTGGCCGGTTCACCAACCGTGACTGCGTTGGAGTGCAGAGCTGAGCCCCTCTGCCAACGGAATCGGTGCATATAGTCTTTCGCCCCTAGGCAGCCCTTGGGCAAGGGGTGGTCAGCCACCTTGCATTGATGCCAGCCCGGCTGCTAGGCTGCATCTTTGTGCTCTTTCTCCACCTTCCCTTCTCAACACGCTAGGGCATGCCTAAAAACTACACCTGTCTGCGGCATCCCTTCTTGGCCCGTAGGCTCTCTCAGACACGTGCCAGCCCCTAGCGTACTGGCTCAGAGCCCCTGTCATGCAGGATCAGACATGCAGGTGGTCTCCTTGCAACGACAAGCATATGTATGTAACTTTGCCTGGGTGGTCAAGACAAGGCCATTCCGTCACCTTTCCAGGGTGCAGTCCCTCACCCTTGGCCAGGTCTGCCGACCCTTGTAACTTTGCCTGGGTGGTCAAGACATGGCTGTTCCGTCACCTTTCCAGGGTGTCCCCCTCACCCTGAGCCTGTCTGCCGACCCTTGTATCTTTGCCTGGGTGGTCAAGACATGGCTGTTCCGTCACCTTTCCAGGGTGCCGCCCCTCACCCTGAGCCAGTCTGCCGACCCTTTAAGCCCCCTAGGTAGGCTTATGTTTTTCTCCCCTTTGCACACCTGCGGGCCCCCTTCCGGCAGCCTCGCTAGAAGCACAGGGGGCCCTGGACATCACATCCGGGGCGTCCACGCAGCTCATCCTTTACCCCGCAGCAGCAACACCCGGAGTCCAGGCCATACAGCCTGGGAGTGTGCCCCTCGAGGATAACCCCTGCGTACAGGCTTCACCTCGGTCCAGGGTCTCCCCCTCGCCAGATTCAACACAGGTAGCATGTGTCGTGGGCTTTTAAGAACATGTGGCCCAGCTCGGCACGTGGTTGCAGGACAGGTGGAGTGTGGGTCCGAGGACACCTCTCCCCGCTACGAGGCTATAGCTGCCGACTTGGTTGTTCACGCGGTTCCACAACATGCATGTGGGGCGCGCACATGGCCTCCAGAGCCGTTGCCACACCATCACAAGGTACTTCCGTGGGTTCGCCTTCCCATTCCCTTGGATAAGCAGCCGGTAGTAGAGAGCCATGCGGCCTTGTCGCGCATTTACTCTCCCGTGGTGCTGGACCGCAAGGGCCCGCGAGTCGCGATGCAAGCATCTTGACAAGGGCGTCACCAAGAAGACCCACGAGGGGCCCTCAGGGCAAGGCCACACCGGGTCAGACAGCGTAGCCAGGGCATGGTTTGAGGTTCCGTCATTCCCTACAAGCCTGCAGCACCCTCCGCCGGCCAGTACGGTGGGGAGGGACCTGAGGGTCCCATCCGCCTGCCACACCTTATCGTTCCCCCAGAGTCCCCCGTGAGGAACTGGCTCGGAGGCCCTGCGACGAGTCCCCGGACGTGACTCCTCGGAGCAGAACAAGGCGCACGCCATCCCGACGTAAGGGCACATGGTTGCAGCACAGGTGGGTGTGTGGGTCCGAGGATGCCTCTCCCAGCTCACGTTCCCTTTCTCGGGCCCGTCCTTGACCCTACCTCGGGGTTCGGGCTTGGTTTGAGGCTCCATCATTCCCTACAAGTGCTGCAGCACCCTGCCTAGGGGAGGCCAGGGGACAGTGAGGAGTGGTTACCCCACATCACACGGCGTGCCCGCGTGTTCCCTACGGAGGCTTCACGTCCCGTCCCGTCTCCAGGGTTGGCTCAACTTGGTCCCTTCCGCAGGATCCACCCGGGGAGTCAAGGTATGGAACGGCACACGGCATGCCAGCACGTGGCGACATGGTTGCAGCACAGGTTGGAGTGTGGGTCCGAGGAGGCTTCCCCCAGCAGCTGAGGCTTGGTTCGAAGCTCCGTCCTTCCCTACAAGTGCTGCAGCACCCTGCCACGGCTGGGGGACACAAAGGGAGGATGCCCCGTGTCATCTCCGCCCGGCTCGACTGTTCCTGCCTTGACCGCCCCGTTAGTCCCCACACGTCAGGGTTCGGTCACTACTACTCCCTTCCGCAAGGTCCCCGACCCAGGGCCTCCCGGGGGGCAGAACGCGGCACAAAGGCATGCCAGCGCGCGGGCACGTGGTTGCAGCACAGGTGGAGTGTGGGTCCGAGGAGGCTTCCCCCAGCAGCGGAGGCTTGGTTCGAAGCTCCATCCTTCCCTACAAGTGCTGCAGCACCCTGCCACGGCCGGGGGACAGTGGGGAGTGGTTACCCCATGTCACACCGCCAGGCTCACGTTCACCCCTCGAGGGCCCCGTGACGAGGTCCCCACATCAGGGTTTCGGTCACACGTTCACGCGAACCTCCCTTCCGCCAGGTCCCCGACCCAGGGCCTCCGGGGAAAAGAACGCGGCACAAAGGCATGCCAGCGCGCGGGCACGTGGTTGCAGCACAGGTGGAGTGTGGGTCCGAGGAGGCTTCCCCCAGCAGCGGAGGCTTGGTTCGAAGCTCCATCCTTCCCTACAAGTGCTGCAGCACCCTGCCACGGCCAGGGGACAGTGGGGAGTGGTTACCCCATGTCACACCGCCAGGCTCACGTTCTCCCCTCGAGGGCCCCGTGACGAGGTCCCCGCATCAGGGTTTCGGTCACGCGTTCACACGAACCCCCCTGCGCTTGCTCAGGGCTAGGGTTCAGTCCTCACCCGCTGCTCCCCACCCGAAAGGCACCTGGGTAGGAGCAGTGGCAGGACTCCCGGCACAAGATACGGTCACATGCTGCCAACGAGGAGAGATAGCGGTCGGCCCTCCCGCGCATCTCCCCCGAGGATGCCCTTGCCAAAGCTTTCACCCTCCAGCGTGGGGCATCACTCGGGCAGCCCCAACGTAAGAGGACGCATCCTCACCAACCCATCGATCCCAGCGCTCGGTAACGGGTCCGATCGAGGGTGCAGGTTTTCACTAGCACCCGTCGAGGGGGCCTCGTCCACCGATTACGAGGGAGATGCTCGGTTGGCGCACGCAGCAGCGCAGGGGCAACGGCACCACCCCCACGGCAGCAGTAGCTACGTGCGTGTCCAGCGTGGCCTGGACACCTGGGAGGCTTCAGCGGCAGCCTCGCCCCCGGGTCAATCCGGGCAGGTCGCTCCCTCTGCCACAGGCAGGGCCAGCCGGCGGTGGGACCGGCAGCGCCCACCTGGGCGTCATCGCGCCTGCCCCCTCGTTGCCCGAGGGGTACACGCCACCCTCTCACCCAGCGTCAAGCCGTGATGCCCGGCTGCCCTAGGCACCTCACGGGGCGAATGGCACCGTCCCCCGCGGCAGCAGCTCAGGCCATGATGCGGTCACCACTGGACAGCTATGGGGGCCCTTGCCTGCAGCCCCCCTAGCGCCCTAGCCAAGCATGGGGCAGGCCTACCCGGCACCTGCCCCCCAACCTATGTGCATTCGGTTTTTCTCTCTCCCTCGCTCTCGTCTGGCCGGGGACGAGGCATTCCACCTGCCAGCTGCCCATCGTTACCATTCGGGCAGGGGTTAACGGCACCACCCCCGCGGCAGCAGTGGTACAGGTGTGGGGCATGCCCCGGGTACGCCAGGCCCGGGCAGCCACCCCTCAAGGGTGGGCGAGGGGGTTGCGGCCAGCAATGCATGGACTGCAACAGGGCACTCGCCAGGAAGCGGACAGGGTAGCTGGCAGCAGCTGGCTGCCCTCCCCTGCCGAACCTGGGTCGCGCTCCCAGGGGCACTACTGACAGGGCTCGCGTCACCCCCGCTGAACCCGCAGCGTCCCCCAGACTGCCACGCAGCTGGCACCCCTCACCTGCTCCTGTGTGGATACATTCCTGCCTTTCTGGAGCATTTTCCCTTGAACACCGAGCAGGGGTCCAACCTGGCCCAGATCCTGCAGTGACTGACGGCCAACTGTTCATTCAGCCCTAATATTATTTTCAGTCACCCCTGAACCAGATTTCTTGACTGACCCCCCCCTATATATAGACTCGGCACCGTCCCTTAAGGTGAATATACACAGTAAGTTCATTCTGAAGAAACAGGGTTCGAGGGGGTTAAGTCGGAGCCGCCGGCGGTCGACGACCCCTCGTCATCGGCCAACCGCACTGCTCGCCTGCTTGTCTCAACTTCCCTGACGTGATTTGGCACATTTACTCGCAAGCCTGTATCTTGGGGGTGGGGGGTGATATCAACAAGCCGTCTTCGCGGCCCACCCCAGACACACCCCGGGCATGCCCATGCCGAAGGGCATCGACATCCCACCACCCCTTCATGGTGTACTCATACAGGGGGTAGGGAGTACACCAGGGGCGGCGTGGCTTGCTTCCCCAGGGACGGGCCACCCTTGCCCCCAGGGCCCGCTGCTAGCCCCCTTGTCTCAACCCCCCTCGAGGGTGATCAGGGGGGAAGGGGCTTGAGGAGTGCACCTCCCCCAGGGGCGAGCAGGGTATTTGACAATGGAATGCCCCTGCAATATTTTTTTTAAAAAAAAAAATTTCAGGGGAGGTTGAGACAAGCAGGCGAGCAGCCACCTTCCCCCAGGGACGGTGGGTCGTCAGCGGCCGGCGGCTCCGGACGTGATTTGGCACATTTGCTCCGGGCAGCACTGCTTGAAGGGGGTTGCAGGTATGGACCTGCCGTCTTCAGGGGATGTTACCCTCACCCTGGCCGAGGTCCCCAGTGAGTTTCGGGCGAATCGGCCAACCTTCATTTTTCAGGGGAAAATGAGTCGAGGCCCCGCAGCTTCCAGGGGGTTGGGGGTATGGAGCTGCCGTCTTCAGGGGGTGATGCCCTACCCATGGCCAAGGTCCCCTGTGAGTTTCGAGCCGATTGGCCAACCTTCATTTTTCAGGGGAGGTTGAGACAAGCAGGCGAGCAGCCAGCTCCCCCCAGGGACGGTGGGTCGTCAGCGGCCGGCGGCTCCGGACGTGATTTGGCACATTTGCTCCGGGCAGCACTGCTTCAAGGGGGTTGCAGGTATGGACCTGCCGTCTTCAGGGGATGTTACCCTCACCCTGGCCAAGGTCCCCAGTGAGTTTCGGGCCAATCGGCCAACCTTCGTTTTTCAGGGGAAAATGAGTCGAGACAGCGCAGCTCCCAGGGGGTTGGGGGTGTGGGCCTGCCGTCTTCAGGGGGTGATGTCCTACCCATGGCCAAGGTCCCCTGTGAGTTTCGAGCGGATCGGCCAACCTTGGTTTTTCAGTAGATATCCAGTCACGGCAGCGTAGACCCCCATGGAGGGGGAAGTCATTCATCGCAGCGCAGCTCCCAGGGGGTTGGGGGTGTGGACCTGCCGTCTTCAGGGGGTGATGCCCTACCCATGCCCAAGGTCCCCTGTGAGTTTCGAGCGGATCGGCCAACCTTGGTTTTTCAGTAGATTTTCAGTCACGGCAGCGTAGACCCCCATGGAGGGGGAAGTCATTCATCGCAGCGCAGCTCCCAGGGGGTTGGGGGTGTGGGTTTGCCGTCTTCAGGGGGTGATGCCCTACCCATGCCCAAGGTCCCCTGTGAGTTTCGAGCGGATCGGCCAACCTTCGTTTTTCAGTAGATATCCAGTCACGGCAGCGTAGACCCCCATGGAGGGGGAAGTCATTCATCGCAGCGCAGCTCCCAGGGGGTTGGGGGTGTGGACCTGCCGTCTTCAGGGGGTGATGTCCTACCCATGCCCAAGGTCCCCTGTGAGTTTCGAGCGGATCGGCCAACCTTGGTTTTTCAGTAGATTTTCAGTCACGGCAGCGTAGACCCCCATGGAGGGGGAAGTCATTCATCGCAGCGCAGCTCCCAGGGGGTTGGGGGTGTGGACCTGCCGTCTTCAGGGGGTGATGCCCTACCCATGCCCAAGGTCCCCTGTGAGTTTCGAGTGGATCGGCCAACCTTGGTTTTTCAGTAGATTTTCAGTCACGGCAGCGTAGATCCCCATGGAGGGGAAACTCAGTTGGGGCAGAGCAGCTTCCAGGGAGACGGGGGTGTGGACCTGCCGTCTTCAGGGGATGCTGCCCTACCCATGGCCAAGGTCCCCTGTGAGTTTGGAATGGATCGGCCAACCTTCAGTTTTCAGGGGAAGGTTGAGACAAGCAGGCTAGCTGCCCTCGCCTGCCGAGGACGGTGCGTCGTCGGCCGCCGGCGGCTCCGGACGTGATTTGGCACATTTACTCCGGGGCAGCGCTGCTTCCAGGGAGTTGCGGGGATGGACCTGCCGTCTTCAGGGGGTGATGTCCTCACCACGGGCCAAGGTCCCCTGTGAGTTTCGGGCGAATCGGCCAACCTTCGTTTTTCAGGGGGAAAATGAGTCGAGGCAGCGCAGCTTCCAGGGGGGTGGGGGCATGGACCTGCCGTCTTCAGGGGGTGATGCCCTACCCATGGCCAAGGTCCCCTGTGAGTTTCGAACCGATCCGCCAACCTTCGTTTTTCAGTAGATATCCAGTCACGGCAGCGTAGACCCCCATGGAGGGGAAACTGACTTTGGGGCAGCACTGCTTCCAGGGGGTTGGGGGCATGGACCTGCCGTCTTCAGGGGGTGATGTCCTACCCATGGCCAAGGTCCCCTGTGAGTTTCGAACCGATCTGCCAACCTTCGTTTTTCAGGGGAAGGTTGAGACAAGCAGGCTAGCAGCCATCTCCCCCCAGGGAAGGGGCCTCGTCGGCGGCCGGCGGCTCCGGGTGACGTGATTTGGCACATTTACTCCGGGCAGCGCTGCTTCCAGGGGGATGGGGGCATGGACCTGCCGTCTTCAGGGGGTGATGTCCTACCCACGGGCAAGGTCCCCTGTGAGTTTCGAACCGATCCGCCAACCTTCGTTTTTCAGGGGAAGGTTGAGACAAGCAGGCGAGCAGCCAGCTCCCCCAGGGAAGGGGCCTCGTCGGCGGCCGGCGGCTCCGACACTGGGGGGACTCGGCTCATTTCCCCCTGAAAAGTGAAGGGAGGGGCCGGGGCGGCCACCTGCCCAGACAGTGAGGGTGTGCTGGGGGAGCTCGGAACAGCAGCCCTTCCTGCCCCCTGGGCCCTGGCTGGCCCAGAGTCAAAGTCCAGAGTTTTTGACTGACGGGGACCTACTTCACCCCTCTCATCGTGCGGCCCCACGACGTGACAGAGACGCGCGGTCTCTTGCGCCTGGTAGGGGACATGTCAGGGCACCCCAGGCAAGAGACAATCTTGGTGGGGTATGGGTACCCGGGGCAGGGTGAGGGGCCAAAGTCGAGAGTGGGGGTCTTTTTCCGGGGGGCAAAGTCACTCGGGGCTGCCTCCCGGCAAGGCCCCTCGTGCGCCACCCAAACGGTCACCTGCCCGGAGTGGCCCCACATCTCCCCCACACTCCCGCGAAAACCGCGAAGAGATAGCCCAAGTATCCAGGGAGTTGAGAGAGGGTTTGTACAGGGGGGGGTCATTGCCTTTTCAATGTTATTGCTCTGACTCCTGCGGGCAAACGTCGCCAAATTTCGGGGGCTCACCGCGGCAAGACCGGTGGTGGTAGCCAGCTGTGCTCATCAGGGAGTGTTGCCCCACCCTTCTCCTGTCTGGCCCAGGTGACCCCGAGTCGGTGGTGCCCCCGGCCAGGGAGCCCCGGGGGCCTGAACAGGGGGCCCATCAGAGGGGCGAAAAACGGGCGCTCCTCCCCCCATATCTCCGGCCACGGGTGTGGGGCGGGGATGCCACCTCCTGTGAGGCTGGGGCCAGTGTGCCCCCACATCGTCCCCAAAGGAGGAGTGCCTGCTCCCCAGGCCGAGTGGTCATCCGGGGGCGCGAGTGCTAACCCTAACCCAGTTTGGAGGGGGTTAGGGTTAGCACATGCACCCTAGGGTTAGGTAGATCCAGTCGTGCGAACGACTCGCCATCGCAGCTCACAGTGGGGACTGATACCCCCTTGCTGCCTGCACAGGGGCAAGTCCCTGGCTGCAGTCTTTCCTATCCTCCTGAGCTAACCCTAACCCCCACTTTGGCCACTTTCTGAAAAGTCCAACTTGGGGTTAACTTCGGAGGCCCACTGCTCGGGGACCAGCCGTGCGATTTTGAATCCCTTCCCAGAGCACCTCTCCAGGGGTCCCCCCAGCCGAGATCTGGAAGGGCGAGTCGTTACCTCCAAAAGCCAACACGTGGCATTGGTGCGAACGGCCAAACCCCCGTTTTTGGTCCCATTTTGACCCTTCGGGGGCCCACCACGCAGAGGCCGGACGGTGTACCCCTTCCAGCTCCCAGTATGTGTGGCGCACTACCTGGATGCACAATCGTGCCAAACGGCGAGTCGATCGGAGCGACGGCGCGGCCGTGGCGCGTTTCCCGCCTTTTTTTCTCTGAGCGCGGGAAAGTTAGGGTTAGCGGCGATTTCTTTGGGGCCCTATAACTCGGCCCCCGGACCTCGTACCTCAACGCCTTCACAGGGCACGTCGAGGACTCCCTCCCCCATCCTCCCTGCGATTTTCGAGGAGATTGACCGAGGGGATCCAGAGTTACTGATTTGGGAACTCAGTTCTGCTTCAGATGGGTCTTAGGGGATAATCCCTTAAGACCCTCTGATCTGCCACCAAACTCCAACTTCGCAACTTTTGGAATCGCAGCGCTCCCACCCCCCGGGGAGTGGTGGCACCCCCCCGTATCATA
>CBDCRF010000003.1:0-9250 GCA_965220895.1 Gammaproteobacteria bacterium | reverse complement strand
GTGTCCAGGCGTATGCAGTAACTTTTCAGCTGGCAATACTTGTTATAGCTAAAAAGCTACAATCAAGGGTGAAAACATTGGTGAAGTGATAATATGATGTTATACAAAGATTTATACACGTTAATGAGTTACCTCCTTAGTTACATTGAGTGCAAGTTTGGGAATGCAGCTTTTTTAAAATTGAGTCAAGTGATGCCTATACCTGCCACCCACACAGAGTTTTCTTAGCTAACAGAGACAGCTGAGACAATCTTGTGTGCCACGCTTTACGCTTATGGAACCTTGCATGGACGAGCAAACGTTAGGTGAAAATCGTTTCTTTTCGCGGGTGCTTATACTATAGGGAGCTTGTACTGTACTCCATAAATAGCCGCTTATAAAATAATAGTGCTTTACCTCCAGAAAAAGATTTCCACTCAATTTCAATGCAGTTAGCTATATGTTGCATCAGTAATGTGGTAAATATGAATAAGAAGTAAGTTTAAGATCGTGGCCATTTCGTATCGTTATAGGGGCGCTTACCTTCACCGGTAATTATATTTAACAGACGCCTTAAACTAAGCGTGTTCACCTCGGAATCAGTAATAGGATATGTATGTTTTATCGTGTGTATATGTACATACATGTTAAGTTGCTATTAATTACATCGTCGGTTTATATAATTCTATGATTCTTGTAGACTTAAATAGACTTGTACAAAGCCGGTGTGACTGACACCAATTGGGGAGCCTATTCTGTGGGGTTGCTGGCGTGTTGTTCCAGTGGTGATTAGCTACGATATTAATTTTTCTCTTTAGTTTGGCCATTTGTTTACTAAGATTCCTTTGTTAAAGCCACCTGTGTTGTTCCTTTGTAATGCTATATCCCATAACTAGATAATAAAAAATCAAATCAATATGCTATGGCTTACACACAACCACACACACACGCATGTGTATGCACACAGAAGCACGCATATATTTGAGCACATGTATACAATTTCATTACTTAGCACAACATAATTTATGATGATTGCCATTTTGAGTGAGTTTAATTTTGGACATGTATAAAATTCAGCCGAGTGATGCCTGTTATAACCATGTTTGCTTAGCTAATGGAGATACAATCTTGTGTAATACATTTCACGTGCACGTTGCTTGAAGTTTGTGTGATAGGCGAAAATTATTTCTTTGTATCAGAGCTTATAATTATATAGATAGCTGCTTATTACACCAGAAAAGATGTAATTACCATTTACCGTATAGCCTAAATATTTTCAAGGGAGAAAACTTTCACGGATTTCACGGATTTATGAGTAACCTCGAAATTTTTAACCTTGAAAATTTTGTCTTGCATTACAATTCTATACTATGTTTTTGCAATCCGTGAAATATTTATCACAAAAACACTGAAAGCCAAAAATCCACAAAAATTTTAACCCTCGAAATATTTAGGCTATACGGTAAGTCAGTTATATACTGCCAGTAAGCCGAGGATAATATATTGAGTGCTAAGCTTAGGATTATTTCATGGCTGTAAACTAATAGGGGGAATAGGGTACTTATTTGTAAATTTATTTAACAGATGGTAATAAGCTTAGGGCGTATGCCTATTGTATAATAGTAGCTCTGACAGGTCTCACTATTTATATTGGATAAGCTTTATTAGTAACTCTATTTATATGCACTACAGTTGTTTTGTACATGTGTATCATTTTTCAATAAAATATCTAAGCCTTCCCCCCCTGCCATTGGTGCGGCCACGGTTTGGGCGCATTGCGCGGTTCGCCCCGTTGGTGGGCGTCGCCATTGCCCTGATTCAAGGACTGCTCTGGCAACTGGTGGAGCCGTTCCATCTGCCGATCACCAGCGGCATCAGCCTGCTGATGGTTGTGGAGGTGGGTCTTACGGGGGGCTTGCATCTGGATGGCGTCATGGATACGGCGGATGGCCTTAGTGCCGGCTCCGCACGACGCAAAGCCATGGCCGACAGTCGGGTGGGGGCCATGGGGGTGATGGCGGTGGCGGCCTTGCTGCTGTTGCGATTTGGGGGATGGCTTTGGCTGGCGGAGGCTGATGGACCCATGGTGGCCGTCCTGTTGACCGTGGCGGTGTGGGCCCGCACGGCGCCTCTGCTGGCGCTGGCCTGGTGGCCGCCCTTACGTCTGGGGGGCAGCGGCGCCCACCATGCCGCCCAACAGCAGGCCTTGGCCTGGGAGCTGCTGCCCTCCAGCCTGCTCCTGGTGGGCTTCAGCCTTGGCTTTGGTCTCTGGGTGCTCCTGGGGGGCGTGGCGAGCATTGTGGTGACACTGATCCTGGGTCATCTGCTAGGGGGGCAGAGTGGCGACAGCCTGGGGGCCACGCTGGAGTGGAGCGCCACCGCTTGCCTCTGGCTCTATGGCCTGGCTTTGGCGGCGCCTGTGGGGATTACCTGAGGGGAAGTCGGCAGGGTGAGCAGGAAGCCGTTGCCTTGGGGTGTGGCCTCGGAACACAATAGCTGCGGTTGGGTAATCAACGTCAAGGCGCCCCCCAGGCTCCGGGCCAACTGGCGGCCAAGACTGAGGCCATAGCCTGTACCTTGGTGGCCAGCGCCGGTGGTGCCCCGCTGGCCTTGGCAAAAAATCCGCTCCCGCTCCGGCTCAGGAATAGGGCAACCACCGTCCCACAACAGCAACTGCACTGCTTCAGTGTCGGTAGACCAGCAAAACCCGATGGGCACCTGTGGTGGGGCATAGCGGAGGGCATTTTCAATGAGATTGGCAAGAATTTCCGCCACGGCGTCCACATCCCCCGTCCACTGGGGCAATGCTTGGGGTTGATGCCAAGGGTGTCCCGAGGCTTCACAACTGGACTGGGCCCGGCGCAGCAAGGGGGGGAGACGCTCCTGCAGTTGACCGTCCACCCGGCTGGAGCGGAAGGGGGGCAGCAGGCGAGGCTTCTCCAGTTCTGTGCTCAGGCGCTGACGGGGCAATTGTTCCAGTGCCTTCAGGTAATGCTCCAACTGCTGGCCCTCATCCAAAAGACTGGTCACCAGGTGTTGGTGTTTGGAATCCTGATTCAGTCGCCGGCGCAGCAACTGGGCGATAGTGCGCAGAGCCGCCAGGGGGTTACGCATTTGGTGGGTCAGGGCTGCCAACTGGTGCTCCCGCTCGGTCTGTTGTCTCTTGAGGTGCTCCAGATCCAGCGCCATGTTTTCATAGCGAAGATCCAAGGTGCGGGCTGTGGCCAGGGCTATGGCCAGGTGGCCGAGCCGTTGGGAGAAGGAATCCGGCCAGGATAAGGCCGCAGTTTCCACCAACAGGGCCCCCAGCAGGTGGTTGCCATTGCGCAAGGGCAGCCAACGCCGTCCCTGCTCCGGAACCTGTAAAGCCGGGTCGCTCAGGGACTCTGGCAGGCGCTGGAGGCCAGCAGGCCAGCAGGCCACGGCCTCCAGGTGCAGCAGGCCTGAGGCATCGCTGAGGGCCATGTACACAGCCAGGCAGCGCAACTCACCGCCACTGGCAAAGGACTCCAACAAATGCTGGGCTAGGGACCGATAATCAGCAGAAACGCCAAGGGCCACCAGGGGTTGTGCAGAAACTTTCCATGCAGACTAGGAAAAATCAGGCCCATGTCACCGTTCCCCTCTGCATTACACCTGGCCCCTAACGATGCATCGCGGAACCCTTGCTGGAATCACAAAAATGCTTTAACCTGGGCACCGTTGTTCATGGGCAAAGGAATCCCGAATTCCGGCCATTTTTCTATGTCAAAAAAAAGGAAGCGGGTCAGTCGTCGGCGACTGGCCGGCCAGCGGGTTCTCTCCTATGTGCCTTCATTCCACCTGGATACTGGTGAGTTGAAGCCTGTAACGGCGGCCCGCCATTACATTGCCACCCAAGAACTGAAGCCCCCTGCGCTGATCAACGTGCGGCGCAACGAGCATACAACAGATCGTTTCTTCTTGGCTGAGAAAGGGGTGTTTAGCGCCCATTACGCCGCGGAAAACCATTTTCTTTTTCCTTCCTTGAAAACAATTGTAGAAAGCGTTGGTGAAGACACCATTTATGCTGGTCTCGAGAATATCTCCGACGACTGGGACGAAATGGAAGACTATGACTACGCCTTCGTCTAGCAACGCTCCACACCGCTGACCCAACGCCACCGGAACCAGCCCCTTCCTTGGGCCTACGCCTTGACCTTCAATGCGGAGATTTCACCTGACGTGGGCATGAAGCACCGCTCAAGAAACTGACGGATTGGCGCAAGGGCCTCCGATGGAATGGTGTGACCAGCCGCGAAGCTTCGCAGGGCAACATCACATCCCTGGGCCTCCAGCAACGTCTGGAGGCCCAGGCTGGCTTTCAAGGGAACCACCGGGTCGCTCTGGCCATGGATCAGCAGAACTGGGGCACCAATCCCCTGCAACGGGTGATGGCCATGGGGATACCCACTGCAAGCCACTACCCCCGCCAAGGGCTTATCAACGGCAGCTTCCAAGACCATGGCAGCCCCCTGGGAAAAGCCCAGCAAAGCGGTTCGGGGCCATGGGTACTCTTGCTGCAAGCAGACCAGGTGATGGTTGATTGTGGCCAGGGCACTGGGCACACCAGGCCAGCCCTGCTCCTGTGCCTCTTGGGTCAGAGGATACCACTGTCGCCCGCCATGCACATGGGGATGAGGTTCCGGAGCTTCCAAGGCCACTACATCCCCCAGGCCCTCCATGAGGTGTATGCCAAGGGGCAACAGATCCTGGCCGTTGGCGCCCCAGCCATGGAGCAAAATCAAACGACCAGGTCCGGGCTTGCCCCACCGTAACATCGTTTCCTCAGCCACAGTCCGCCAGGTTGCTCTGGCGCTTCTCTAGCATGTCCTCTGTCCGAATGGGCCCATGGCTCCCACTGCACTGCTCAGCGTCTCTGATAAAACCGGCCTGGTCCATTTGGCCACAACCTTACAGCAGCGCCATGGTTTCCAGTTGATCTGCAGTGGGGGAACGGCCCAACTCCTACAGGGGGAGGCGGGCTTGACGATCACCGCCGTGGCGGATCACACCGGCGCTCCGGCGTTGCTCAACGGTCGGGTCAAAACGCTACATCCCCGCATCCATGGCGGTATCCTGGCGGACCGTCACAAGCCGGAGCACCTGGCGGATCTGCAAGGCCAGGGCATTGTCCCCATTGATCTGGTGGTGGTTAATCTCTACCCCTTTGAAGCAACGGTGGCGGGGTCCACGGTGACTTGGGATCAGGCCATTGAGGTCATTGATATTGGCGGGCCAGCCATGCTCAGGGCCGCCGCCAAAAACCATGCCCATGTCAGTGTGCTGACAGCGCCCAGCCAATATGTACCCTTCCTGGAGGCCCTGGCCGCTGGTGGCGTGGATCTTCAGCATCGTCGCCATTGGGCCTTGTCGGCCTTTCGTCACGTTGCCCACTATGATTCTGTCATCAGCCAGTGGCTGGGCACCCAACTGGAGGAACCGGACCAGTTGCAGTTGACCCTGCCACAGCGCCAGTGCTTGCGCTATGGGGAAAACCCCCATCAGCCCGCACTTTGGTACGGGGAGTCCCAGGTTGGCTGGGGCGCCGCTCGGCAGCTTCAGGGCAAGCAACTGAGCTTTAACAATCTGCTGGATCTGGACGCTGCCCTCACCGGTGTGCAGGAATTTCCACCGGACCAGGCTGCCGCTGTGGTGGTGAAGCACACCAATCCCTGTGGCGTGGCCACCGGGGCCGATCTGGCCACGGCGCTGCAGCGGGCCTTGGCGGCGGATACGGTGTCTGCCTTCGGCAGTGTTGTGGCGGTGAACCAGCCCCTGGATACCGCCGCCGCCGCTCAGTTGGCTGCCATTTTTGTGGAGTGCGTGGTGGCCCCTGGCGTTACAGCAGAGGCGCTTGAGGGCCTGGCCCGGAAGCCCAATCTGCGTCTTCTTGCCATAGACTCTGGGGCAATTGCCGCCGCATCCAGCCAACAACTGCGCACCATCCTGGGGGGCGTTCTGGTGCAGCAGCGGGACCAGGGGCCTGTAGATCATTCCAGTTGGCAGGTGGTCACCACAGCACAGCCCGATGCCCCACTCCTGGCGGAGTTGGACTTTGCCTGGCGGGTGGTGCGTCATGTGCGCTCCAACGCCATTGTGGTGTCCAAGGATCAGCAGACCCTCGGCATCGGTGCGGGGCAAATGAATCGCGTTGGTGCGGCGAAGCTGGCCCTGGCGGCGGCTGGAGAGGGGGCCCACGGTGCTGTCCTGGCCAGTGATGGCTTTTTCCCCTTCTCCGATACGGTGCAGTTGGCTGCCGCTGCCGGCATCCGCGCACTCATTCAGCCCGGTGGCAGCAAGCGGGATGAGGGGTCTGTTGCGACCTGCGATGCCCATGGTTTGGTGATGATCTGCACGGGTCGCCGTCATTTTCTCCATTAGGGCCGTGCCTTAGGGCACATGTCAGGCGGTAAGTTCCTAACTTGAACCAGCGACCATGCCCCTGACCTCCCCATGCCGGAGACCATTGGCTTCAGCCTCAACTTTGTCCACCCCTTCATAATGTGGACCCTCCTGGCCTTGAGTGGCTATGCCCTGTTCTTGGGAATCCGCAGCAAAGCACTGCGCACCACGAAGGATGCGGAGCTGCGCAAACAATTGGCCAAGAGCAAGGTGAGCCAGCGTCATTTTCTTACGGGATCCCTTGTTCTGGCCTTGATGGTGTTGGGAACCTTCGTTGGCATGGGGGTCACCTATCTGAACAACGGCAAGCTGTTTGTGGGTCCCCATCTGCTGACAGGCGCCGCCATGGCCTGCATGATCGCTCTGGCTGCGGCCCTCGCACCCCTGATGCAGCAGGGCAATACGGTGGCGCGAAAAGCCCATGTGGGGCTGAACATGGGCGTCATGACCCTCTTCCTCTGGCAAGCCCTGACGGGCATGGAGATCGTCAACAGGATTTGGGTGGAGCGCTGACGCTCAAAACCCTTCTTGGGACAAGCCATCGTTGGCAATTTCAAACAGAGCGCGGATGGTTTCCCCCACAACCCGATCAGGGGTTGATGCGCCTGAGGTGACGCCTACGGTGATCTCCCCTTCCGGCAGGAAGGGGGAGAGCCGCTCCAGGTTCTGCCCGAGAGGTTTGTGTTCAATGGCGTTGCCAGGGCCAATGCGCTCGGGAGCGTCAATGTGGAGGGAGAGAATGCCCCGCTCCATGGCGATTTCCTGCAGATGGGTGGTGTTGGAGGAGTTGTAACCACCGATGACAACCATGAGGTCCAGCTTTTCCTCCACCAGGGAAAACATGGCGTCCTGCCGCTCCTGGGTTGCATCACAGATGGTGTTAAAGGCTAGAAAGTGTTCCTTCAGGGATGTGGGGCCGTAGCGACGCAATAGGGTCTGCTCAAACAACCGGCCAATGGCTTCCGTTTCCGTCTTCAACATGGTGGTTTGATTGGCTACCCCTAACCGAACCAGATCCCTATCGGGGTCAAATCCAGGAGAGCAGGCGTTTTTGAAACGCTCCAGAAACACCTGGCGATCCCCACCGGAGAGGATGTATTCACACACCACATGGGCTTCCTCCAGGTTAAGCACCACCAGGTAGGTGCCGGCAAAGGAACTAGTGGCCATGGTTTCCTCGTGCTTCACCTTGCCATGGATGATGGAGGTGAACTCCCTCTTCTTGTGGCGTTCCACGGCGCTCCACACTTTGGACACCCATGGGCAGGTGGTGTCCACGATGGTGCATTGGCGCTCGTTGAGCAACTGCATCTCATCCACCGTGGCGCCAAAGGCGGGGAGGATGACCACATCCCCCTGCTCCACCGCTGAAAAATCCTTGCGTCCCTCCATAATCGGGATGAACAACACACCCATCTGGCGCAGATGGCGGTTGACAGAGGGATTATGGATAATCTCGTTGGTAATCCAAATGCGCTCCTGGGGGAAATGGCGCCGGGTCTCATAGGCCATGGCCACGGCCCGCTCCACGCCCCAGCAAAAACCGAAGGCCTCAGCCAGGTGAATGGTGAGGTGGCCCTGGGTGAGCTTGTAGTTGTTGGCACGAATCTGCTGGATCAGGTCGCACTGGTAGGCATTTTCCAGAGTGCCCGCCACTTCGTTGGCTCGGCCAAAGCCACGGCGGTTGTAGTTGCCGGAGTGGTGGAGCGTGCGGCGGAATGCCTGAGTATCAATGATTTCAGCCACAGCAGCACAGCAGGATAGGTGAGCAGTGTATGGTCAAAGCAGGAAAAAAGACCCCGGACCAGGATAGTCCGGAGCCTTTTGATGGGGGGGTACCAAGGGAAGTCAGGAAAAGAAGCGACCTGATGCTGGACCCTGGCGCCAAGTTCGGAACAACGGGTTCAAAACAGCTCAACTGTTGCTGGATGCAAACTCCGGGTAGGCCTCCATGCCGTGCTCGCCAATATCCAGACCCGTGAGCTCTTCCTCTTCGGTCACCCGAATGCCGCCGAAGATAGCGCCAATGATCTTCCAAGCGATGAAGCAGGTCACCACGGTCCAGATGCCATAGGCCAGGACGCCCACGATCTGAAAACCCAGTTGGCCCAAGCCGCCGCCATTGAGCAGGCCGATTCCAGCGGCTCCGGCATCCATTCCCTCAACACCCCAGAGGCCAATCACCAGTGTTCCCCAGATGCCACAGGTGCCGTGAACGGAGAATGCACCGACGGGGTCGTCAATGCCAATGTTGTCCAGAATGCCAACGGAGACCACCACGATGAGACCGCCAATAAAGCCAGCCACCCATGAGCCCACCAGGGTCATGTTGCCGCAGCCGGCGGTAATGCTCACCAGACCCGCCAGGATGCCATTGATGATCATGGTCAGGTCGGGCTTGCCGGATGTGATCTTGGACAGCAGGGCCGCGCCAATGCCCCCGCCAGCGGCTGCCAGGGTGGTGGTCACGGCAACAAAGGGCACGTACTGGTCCATGACCAGCTCGGAGCCCGGGTTAAAGCCATACCAGCCAATCCAGAGCACCAGGCAGCCCAAGGTGGCAATTCCCATGTTATGACCAGGGATGGCCTGGGCCTGACCATTAACGAACTTGCCAATCCTGGGACCCAGGAGAGCAGCGCCAACAACACCGGCCCAAGCGCCCACGGAGTGAACAATGGAAGAGCCGGCAAAATCGATAAAGCCCATTTCCGAGAGCCAGCCGCCGTTCCACTGCCAGCTTCCCGAGATTGGGTAAATGATCCCGGTCAGCACCAGGGAAAAGATCACGAACTCGCCAAACTTGATCCGCTCCGCCACCAAGCCGGAAACGATGGTGGCGGCGGTG
>CBDCRF010000002.1:0-13895 GCA_965220895.1 Gammaproteobacteria bacterium | reverse complement strand
ACTTGTGAGAAGGCCGGCGCTGGGGATTGGCAGCCAGTGGGCCTCTCGGTTGCCACGGTAACCACTGTGCGCCCACGTTAGCCGCAGCAGTTAGCAGGGAGAGAGCACAAGGGAATTGCTGGCACGACCGGATGGTTTGGGCAGCTTTTCTTCCCCAAGTTCCAGGCCTTGCACGTGTGCGTTCACACGTGCAAGGCCCCCGGTGCCAATTTTGGACCTAGGGGGCTATGCGTTATGGTAGGTTCGGGGGCCCAATTTCGGTCTGGGTTAGCAACTACGTATGTGTGGCTACCTGAAAAAGTGAAGTGCGGCTAACGAGCTGCCCTTTAGTCCAGTCGTTAAGTGTCTTTCTTGTCCTTAAAGTTGCAGGACCCACTGGCGGTCAGATTAGATGGCCTCATTTGAGGAGCGATTGGCGTCCAAGGTGAGCTAATGAGATACCATTTGTGAAGGCGGGTCAAAGTGGCCGTTGTTCAGACCGGGAGTTTGCTTTCGTTCTCGATAACCTCGTTAGTACAATTAACTAGGATGGGCTCGTTAGCAGGGTTTTTAGACAACAGTAAGTCGTTGCTGGGTATTGCAGCTGGGTTGGGCTTAGCTAGGCACTTTAGAGTCCCTGTTCGGACCAGGAGTTGATTTCTGTGGTCGGCTCATCGGTCGGTTACCTTTTGGAAAAATCGGCCAGATGATGGTGTCAAATGGGGTCATTGGAGCCATTTGTAGCTGACATCTGGCCGGATTTACCAGAAGGTGTCTGTTGACTTGTGACAAATCCGGCGCTGGGGATTGGCAGCCAGTGGGCCTCTCGGTTGCCACGGTAACCACTGTGCGCCCATGTTAGCCGCAGCAGTTAGCAGGGAGAGAGCACAAGGGAATTGCTGGCACGACCGGATGGTTTGGGCAGCTTTTCTTCCCCAAGTTCCAGGCCTTGCACGTGTGCGTAGCACACGCGCAAGGCCCCCGGTGCCAATTTTGGACCTAGGGGACTATGCGTTATGGTAGGTTCGGGGGCCTAATTTCGGTCTGGGTTAGCAACTACGTATGTGTGGCTACCTGAAAAAGTGAAGTGCGGCTAACGAGCTGCCCTCTAGTCCAGTCGTTAAGTGTCTTTCTTGTCCTTAAAGTTGCAGGACCCACTGGCGGTCAGATTAGATGGCCTCATTGGAGGAGCGATTGGCGTCCAAGGTGAGCTAATGAGATACCATTTGTGAAGGCAGGTCAAAGTGGCCGTTGTTCAGACCGAGAGTTTGCTTTCGTTCTCGATAACCTCGTTAGTACAATTAACTAGGATGGGCTCGTTAGCAGGGTTTTTAGACAACAGTAAGTCATTGCTGGGTATTGCAGCTGGGTTGGGCTTAGCTAGGCACTTTAGAGTCCCTGTTCGGACCAGGAGTTGATTTCTGTGGTGGGCTCATCGGTCGGTTACCTTTTGGAAAAATCGGCCAGATGATGGTGTCAAATGGGGTCATTGGAGCCATTTGTAGCTGACATCTGGCCGGATTTACCAGAAGGTGTCTGTTGACTTGTGACAAGGCCGGCGCTGGGGATTGGCAGCCAGTGGGCCTCTCGGTTGCCACGGTAACCACTGTGCGCCCATGTTAGCCGCAGCAGTTAGCAGGGAGAGAGCACAAGGGAATTGCTGGCACGACCGGATGGTTTGGGCAGCTTTTCTTCCCCAAGTTCCAGGCCTTGCACGTGTGCGTAGCACACGCGCAAGGCCCCCGGTGCATATTTTGGACCTAGGGGGCTATGCGTTATGGTAGGTTCGGGGGCCCAATTTCGGTCTGGGTTAGCAACTACGTATGTGTGGCTACCTGAAAAAGTGAAGTGCGGCTAACGAGCTGCCCTCTAGTCCAGTCGTTAAGTGTCTTTCTTGTCCTTAAAGTTGCAGGACTTACTGGCGGTCAGATTAGATGGCCTGATTTGAGGAGCGATTGGCGTCCAAGGTGAGCTAATGAGATACCATTTGTGAAGGCGGGTCAAAGTGGCCGTTGTTCAGACCGGGAGTTTGCTTTCGTTCTCGATAACTTCGTTAGTACAAGTAACTAGGATGGGCTCGTTAGCAGGGTTTTTAGACAACAGTAAGTCGTTGCTGGGTATTGCAGCTGGGTTGGGCTTAGCTAGGCACTTTAGAGTCCCTGTTCGGACCAGGAGTTAATTTCTGTGGTCGGCTCATCGGTCGGTTACCTTTTGGAAAAATCGGCCAGATGATGGTGTCAAATGGGGTCATTGGAGCCATTTGTAGCTGACATCTGGCCAGATTTACCAGAAGGTGTCTGTTGACTTGTGACAAGGCCGGGGCTGGGGATTGGCAGCCAGTGTGCCTCTCGGTTGCCACGGTAACCACTGTGCGCCCATGTTAGCCGCAGCAGTTAGCAGGGAGAGAGCACAAGGGAATTGCTGGCACGACCGGATGGTTTGGGCAGCTTTTCTTCCCCAAGTTCCAGGCCTTGCACGTGTGCGTAGCACACGCGCAAGGCCCCCGGTGCCAATTTTGGACCTAGGGGGCTATGCGTTATGGTAGGTTCGGGGGCCCAATTTCGGTCTGGGTTAGCAACTACGTATGTGTGGCAACCTGAAAAAGTGAAGTGCGGCTAACGAGCTGCCCTCTAGTCCAGTCGTTAAGTGTCTTTCTTGTCCTTAAAGTTGCAGGACCCACTGGCGGTCAGATTAGATGGCCTCATTTGAGGAGCGATTGGCGTCCAGAAGAGCTAATGAGATACCATTTGTGAAGGCGGGTCAAAGTGGCCGTTGTTCAGACCGGGAGTTTGCTTTCGTTCTCGATAACCTCGTTAGTACAATTAACTAGGATGGGCTCGTTAGCAGGGTTTTTAGACAACAGTAAGTCGTTGCTGGGTATTGCAGCTGGGTTGGGCTTAGCTAGGCACTTTAGAGTCCTTGTTCGGACCAGGAGTTGATTTCTGTGGTCGGTTCATCGGTCGGTTACCTTTTGGAAAAATCGGCCAGATGATGGTGTCAAATGGGGTCATTGGAGCCATTTGTAGCTGACATCTGGCCGGATTTACCAGAAGGTGTCTGTTGACTTGTGACAAGGCCGGCGCTGGGGATTGGCAGCCAGTGGGCCTCTCGGCTGCCACGGTAACCACTGTGCGCCCATGTTAGCCGCAGCAGTTAGCAGGGAGAGAGCACAAGGGAATTGCTGGCACGACCGGATGGTTTGGGCAGCTTTTCTTCCCCAAGTTCCAGGCCTTGCACGTGTGCGTAGCACACGTGCAAGGCCTCCGGTGCCAATTTTGGACCTAGGGGGCTATGCGTTATGGTAGGTTTGGGGGCCCAATTTCGGTCTGGGTTAGCAACTACGTATGTGTGGCTACCTGAAAAAGTGAAGTGCGGCTAACGAGCTGCCCTCTAGTCCAGTCGTTAAGTGTCTTTCTTGTCCTTAAAGTTGCAGGACCCACTGGCGGTCAGATTAGATGGCCTCATTTGAGGAGCGATTGGCGTCCAAGGTGAGCTAATGAGATACCATTTGTGAAGGCGGGTCAAAGTGGCCGTTGTTCAGACCGGGAGTTTGCTTTCGTTAGTACAATTAACTAGGATGGGCTCGTTAGCAGGGTTTTTAGACAACAGTAAGTCGTTGCTGGGTATTGCAGCTGGGTTGGGCTTAGCTAGGCACTTTAGAGTCCCTGTTCGGACCAGGAGTTGATTTCTGTGGTCGGCTCATCGGTCGGTTACCTTTTGGAAAAATCGGCCAGATGATGGTGTCAAATGGGGCCATTGGAGCCATTTGTAGCTGACATCTGGCCGGATTTACCAGAAGGTGTCTGTTGACTTGTGACAATGCCGGCGCTGGGGATTGGTAGCCAGTGGGCCTCTCGGCTGCCACGGTAACCACTGTGCGCCCATGTTAGCCGCATTAGTTAGCAGGGAGAGAGCACAAGGGAATTGCTGGCACGAACGGATGGTTTGGGCAGCTTTTCTTCCCCAAGTTCCAGGCCTTGCACGTGTGCGTAGCACACGCGCAAGGCTCCCGGTGCCAATTTTGGACCTAGGGGGCTATGCGTTATGGTAGGTTCGGGGGCCCAATTTCGGTCTGGGTTAGCAACTACGTATGTGTGGCTACCTGAAAAAGTGAAGTGCGGCTAACGAGCTGCCCTCTAGTCCAGTCGTTAGGTGTCTTTCTTGTCCTTAAAGTTGCAGGACCCACTGGCGGTCAGATTAGATGGCCTCATTTGAGGAGCGATTGGCGTCCAAGGTGAGCTAATGAGATACCATTTGTGAAGGCGGGTCAAAGTGGCCGTTGTTCAGACCGGGAGTTTGCTTTCGTTCTCGATAACCTCGTTAGTACAATTACCTAGGATGGGCTCGTTAGCAGGGTTTTTAGACAACAGTAAGTCGTTGCTGGGTATTGCAGCTGGGTTGGGCTTAGCTAGGCACTTTAGAGTCCCTGTTCGGAGCAGGAGTTGATTTCTGTGGTCGGCTCATCGGTCGGTTACCTTTTGGAAAAATCGGCCAGATGATGGTGTCAAATGGGGTCATTGGAGCCATTTGTAGCTGACATCTGGCCGGATTTACCAGAAGGTGTCTGTTGACTTGTGACAAGGCCGGCGCTGGGGATTGGCAGCCAGTGGGCCTCTCGGCTGCCACGGTAACCACTGTGCGCCCATGTTAGCCGCAGCAGTTAGCAGGGAGAGAGCACAAGGGAATTGCTGGCACGACCGGATGGTTTGGGCAGCTTTTTTTCCCCAAGTTCCAGGCCTTGCACGTGTGCGTAGCACACGCGCAAGGCCCCCGGTGCATATTTTGGACCTAGGGGGCTATGCGTTATGGTAGGTTCGGGGGCCCAATTTCGGTCTGGGTTAGCAACTACGTATGTGTGGCTACCTGAAAAAGTGAAGTGCGGCTAACGAGCTGCCCTCTAGTCCAGTCGTTAAGTGTCTTTCTTGTCCTTAAAGTTGCAGGACCCACTGGCGGTCAGATTAGATGGCCTCATTTGAGGAGCGATTGGCGTCCAAGGTGAGCTAATGAGATACCATTTGTGAAGGCGGGTCAAAGTGGCCGTTGTTCAGACCGGGAGTTTCCTTTCGTTCTCGATAACCTCGTTAGTACAATTAACTAGGATGGGCTCGTTAGCAGGGTTTTTAGACAACAGTAAGTCGTTGCTGGGTATTGCAGCTGGGTTGGGCTTAGCTAGGCACTTTAGAGTCCCTGTTCGGACCAGGAGTTGATTTCTGTGGTCGGCTCATCGGTCGGTTACTTTTTGGAAAAATCGGCCAGATGATGGTGTCAAAATGGGTCATTGGAGCCATTTGTAGCTGACATCTGGCCGGATTTACCAGAAGGTGTCTGTTGACTTGTGACAAGGCCGGCGCTGGGGATTGGCAGCCACTGGGCCTCTCGGCTGCCACGGTAACCACTGTGCGCCCATGTTAGCCGCAGCAGTTAGCAGGGAGAGAGCACAAGGGAATTGCTGGCACGACCGGATGGTTTGGGCAGCTTTTCTTCCCCAAGTTCCAGGCCTTGCACGTGTGCGTAGCACACGCGCAAGGCCCCCGGTGCATATTTTGGACCTAGGGGGCTATGCGTTATGGTAGGTTCGGGGGCCCAATTTCGGTCTGGGTTAGCAACTACGTATGTGTGGCTACCTGAAAAAGTGAAGTGCGGCTAACGAGCTGCCCTCTAGTCCAGTCGTTAAGTGTCTTTCTTGTCCTTAAAGTTGCAGGACCCACTGGCGGTCAGATTAGATGGCCTCATTTGAGGAGCGATTGGCGTCCAGGGTGAGCTAATGAGATACCATTTGTGAAGGCGGGTCAAAGTGGCCGTTGTTCAGACCGGGAGTTTGCTTTCGTTCTCGATAACCTCGTTAGTACAATTAACTAGGATGGGCTTGTTAGCAGGGTTTTTAGACAACAGTAAGTCGTTGCTGGGTATTGCAGCTGGGTTGGGCTTAGCTAGGCACTTTAGAGTCCCTGTTCGGACCAGGAGTTGATTTCTGTGGTCGGCTCATCGGTCGGTTACCTTTTGGAAAAATCGGCCAGATGATGGTGTCAAATGGGGTCATTGGAGCCATTTGTAGCTGACATCTGGTCGGATTTACCAGAAGGTGTCTGTTGACTTGTGACAAGGCCGGCGCTGGGGATTGGCAGCCAGTGGGCATCTCGGTTGCCACGGTAACCACTCTTCGCCCATGTTAGCCGCAGCAGTTAGCAGGGAGAGAGCACAAGGGAATTGCTGGCACGACCGGATGGTTTGGGCAGCTTTTCTTCCCCAAGTTCCAGGCCTTGCACGTGTGCGTAGCACACGCGCAAGGCCCCGGTGCCAATTTTGGACCTAGCGGGCTATGCGTTATGGTAGGTTCGGGGGCCCAATTTCGGTCTGGGTTAGCAACTACGTATGTGTGGCTACCTGAAAAAGTGAAGTGCGGCTAACGAGCTGCCCTCTAGTCCAGTCGTTAAGTGTCTTTCTTGTCCTTAAAGTTGCAGGACCCACTGGCGGTCAGATTAGATGGCCTCATTTGAGGAGCGATTGGCGTCCAAGGTGAGCTAATGAGATACCATTTGTGAAGGCGGGTCAAAGTGGCCGTTGTTCAGACCGGGAGTTTGCTTTCGTTCTCGATAACCTCGTTAGTACAATTAACTAGGATGGGCTCGTTAGCAGGGTTTTTAGACAACAGTAAGTCGTTGCTGGGTATTGCA
Organism: Gammaproteobacteria bacterium; assembly: GCA_965220895.1. Classification (GTDB taxonomy): domain Bacteria; phylum Pseudomonadota; class Gammaproteobacteria; order UBA4575; family UBA4575; genus WTFY01. Next base: position 7,242 of record CBDCRF010000002.1, on the reverse strand, counting down.
GCTGGGTTGGGCTTAGCTAGGCACTTTAGAGTCCCTGTTCGGACCAGGAGTTGATTTCTGTGGTCGGCTCATCGGTCGGTTACCTTTTGGAAAAATCGGCCAGATGATGGTGTCAAATGGGGTCATTGGAGCCATTCGTAGCTGACATCTGGCCGGATTTACCAGAAGGTGTCTGTTGACTTGTGACAAGGCCGGCGCTGGGGATTGGCAGCCAGTGGGCCTCTCGGTTGCCACGGTAACCACTGTGCGCCCATGTTAGCCGCAGCAGTTAGCAGGGAGAGAGCACAAGGGAATTGCTGGCACGACCGGATGGTTTGGGCAGCTTTTCTTCCCCAAGTTCCAGGCCTTGCACGTGTGCGTAGCACACGCGCAAGGCCCCTGGTGCCATTTTTGGACCTAGGGGGCTATGCGTTATGGTAGGTTCGGGGGCCCAATTTCGGTCTGGGTTAGCAACTACGTATGTGTGGCTACCTGAAAAAGTGAAGTGCGGCTAACGAGCTGCCCTCTAGTCCAGTCGTTAAGTGTCTTTCTTGTCCTTAAAGTTGCAGGACCCACTGGCGGTCAGATTAGATGGCCTCATTTGAGGAGCGATTGGCGTCCAAGGTGAGCTAATGAGATACCATTTGTGAAGGCGGGTCAAATTGGCCGTTGTTCAGACCGGGAGTTTGCTTTCGTTCTCGATAACCTCGTTAGTACAATTAACTAGGATGGGCTCGTTAGCAGGGTTTTTAGACAACAGTAAGTTATTGCTGGGTATTTCAGCTGGGTTGGGCTTAGCTAGGCACTTTAGAGTCCCTGTTCGGACCAGGAGTTGATTTCTGTGGTCGGCTCATCGGTCGGTTACCTTTTGGAAAAATCGGCCAGATGATGGTGTCAAATGAGGTCATTGGAGCCATTTGTAGCTGACATCTGGCCGGATTTACCAGAAGGTGTCTGTTGACTTGTGACAAGGCCGGCGCTGGGGATTGGCAGCCAGTGGGCCTCTCGGTTGCCACGGTAACCACTGTGCGCCCATGTTAGCCGGAGCAGTTAGCAGGGACAGAGCACAAGGGAATTGCTGGCACGACCGGATGGTTTGGGCAGCTTTTCTTCCCCAAGTTCCAGGCCTTGCACGTGTGCGTAGCACACGCGCAAGGCCCCGGTGCCAATTTTGGACCTAGCGGGCTATGCGTTATGGTAGGTTCGGGGGCCCAATTTCGGTCTGGGTTAGCAACTACGTATGTGTGGCTACCTGAAAAAGTGAAGTGCGGCTAACGACCTGCCCTCTAGTCCAGTCGTTAAGTGTCTTTCTTGTCCTTAAAGTTGCAGGACCCACTGGCGGTCAGATTAGATGGCCTCATTTGAGGAGCGATTGGCGTCCAGGGTGAGCTAATGAGATACCATTTGTGAAGGCGGGTCAAAGTGGCCGTTGTTCAGACCGGGAGTTTGCTTTCGTTCTCGATAACCTCGTTAGTACAATTAACTAGGATGGGCTCGTTAGCAGGGTTTTTAGACAACAGTAAGTCGTTGCTGGGTATTGCAGCTGGGTTGGGCTTAGCTAGGCACTTTAGAGTCCCTGTTCGGACCAGGAGTTGATTTCTGTGGTCGGCTCATCGGTCGGTTACTTTTTGGAAAAATCGGCGAGATGATGGTGTCAAAATGGGTCATTGGAGCCATTTGTAGCTGACATCTGGCCGGATTTACCAGAAGGTGTCTGTTGACTTGTGACAAGGCCGGCGCTGGGGATTGGCAGCCAGTGGGCCTCTCGGCTGCCACGGTAACCACTGTGCGCCCATGTTAGCCGCAGCAGTTAGCAGGGAGAGAGCACAAGGGAATTGCTGGCACGACCGGATGGTTTGGGCAGCTTTTCTTCCCCAAGTTCCAGGCCTTGCACGTGTGCGTAGCACACGCGCAAGGCCCCCGGTGCATATTTTGGACCTAGGGGGCTATGCGTTATGGTAGGTTCGGGGGCCCAATTTCGGTCTGGGTTAGCAACTACGTATGTGTGGCTACCTGAAAAAGTGAAGTGCGGCTAACGAGCTGCCCTCTAGTCCAGTCGTTAAGTGTCTTTCTTGTCCTTAAAGTTGCAGGACCCACTGGCGGTCAGATTAGATGGCCTCATTTGAGGAGCGATTGGCATCCAGGGTGAGCTAATGAGATACCATTTGTGAAGGCGGGTCAAAGTGGCCGTTGTTCAGACCGGGAGTTTGGTTTCGTTCTCGATAACCTCGTTAGTACAATTAACTAGGATGGGCTTGTTAGCAGGGTTTTTAGACAACAGTAAGTCGTTGCTGGGTATTGCAGCTGGGTTGGGCTTAGCTAGGCACTTTAGAGTCCCTGTTCGGACCAGGAGTTGATTTCTGTGGTCGGCTCATCGGTCGGTTACCTTTTGGAAAAATCGGCCAGATGATGGTGTCAAATGGGGTCATTGGAGCCATTTGTAGCTGACATCTGGCCGGATTTACCAGAAGGTGTCTGTTGACTTGTGACAAGGCCGGCGCTGGGGATTGGCAGCCAGTGGGCATCTCGGTTGCCACGGTAACCACTCTTCGCCCATGTTAGCCGCAGCAGTTAGCAGGGACAGAGCACAAGGGAATTGCTGGCACGACCGGATGGTTTGGGCAGCTTTTCTTCCCCAAGTTCCAGGCCTTGCACGTGTGCGTAGCACACGCGCAAGGCCCCGGTGCCAATTTTGGACCTAGCGGGCTATGCGTTATGGTAGGTTCGGGGGCCCAATTTCGGTCTGGGTTAGCAACTACGTATGTGTGGCTACCTGAAAAAGTGAAGTGCGGCTAACGAGCTGCCCTCTAGTCCAGTCGTTAAGTGTCTTTCTTGTCCTTAAAGTTGCAGGACCCACTGGCGGTCAGATTAGATGGCCTCATTTGAGGAGCGATTGGCGTCCAAGGTGAGCTAATGAGATACCATTTGTGAAGGCGGGTCAAAGTGGCCGTTGTTCAGACCGGGAGTTTGCTTTCCTTCTCGATAACCTCGTTAGTACAATTAACTAGGATGGGCTCGTTAGCAGGGTTTTTAGACAACAGTAAGTCGTTGCTGGGTATTGCAGCTGGGTTGGGCTTAGCTAGGCACTTTAGAGTCCCTGTTCGGACCAGGAGTTGATTTCTGTGGTCGGCTCATCGGTCGGTTACCTTTTGGAAAAATCGGCCAGATGATGGTGTCAAATGGGGTCATTGGAGCCATTTGTAGCTGACATCTGGCCGGATTTTCCAGAAGGTGTCTGTTGACTTGTGACAAGGCCGGCGCTGGGGATTGGCAGCCAGTGGGCCTCTCGGTTGCCACGGTAACCACTGTGCGCCCATGTTAGCCGCAGCAGTTAGCAGGGAGAGAGCACAAGGGAATTGCTGGCACGACCGGATGGTTTGGGCAGCTTTTCTTCCCCAAGTTCCAGGCCTTGCACGTGTGCGTAGCACACGCGCAAGGCCCCTGGTGCCATTTTTGGACCTAGGGGGCTATGCGTTATGGTAGGTTCGGGGGCCCAATTTCGGTCTGGGTTAGCAACTACGTATGTGTGGCTACCTGAACAAGTGAAGTGCGGCTAACGAGCTGCCCTCTAGTCCAGTCGTTAAGTGTCTTTCTTGTCCTTAAAGTTGCAGGACCCACTGGCGGTCAGATTAGATGGCCTCATTTGAGGAGCGATTGGCGTCCAAGGTGAGCTAATGAGATACCATTTGTGAAGGCGGGTCAAAGTGGCCGTTGTTCAGACCGGGAGTTTGCTTTCGTTCTCGATAACCTCGTTAGTACAATTAACTAGGATGGGCTCGTTAGCAGGGTTTTTAGACAACAGTAAGTCGTTGCTGGGTATTTCAGCTGGGTTGGGCTTAGCTAGGCACTTTAGAGTCCCTGTTCGGAGCAGGAGTTGATTTCTGTGGTCGGCTCATCGGTCGGTTACCTTTTGGAAAAATCGGCCAGATGATGGTGTCAAATGGGGTCATTGGAGCCATTTGTAGCTGACATCTGGCCGGATTTACCAGAAGGTGTCTGTTGACTTGTGACAAGGCCGGCGCTGGGGATTGGCAGCCAGTGGGCCTCTCGGCTGCCACGGTAACCACTGTGCGCCCATGTTAGCCGCAGCAGTTAGCAGGGAGAGAGCACAAGGGAATTGCTGGCACGACCGGATGGTTTGGGCAGCTTTTCTTCCCCAAGTTCCAGGCCTTGCACGTGTGCGTAGCACACGCGCAAGGCCCCCGGTGCATATTTTGGACCTAGGGGGCTATGCGTTATGGTAGGTTCGGGGGCCCAATTTCGGTCTGGGTTAGCAACTACGTATGTGTGGCTACCTGAAAAAGTGAAGTGCGGCTAACGAGCTGCCCTCTAGTCCAGTCGTTAAGTGTCTTTCTTGTCCTTAAAGTTGCAGGACCCACTGGCGGTCAGATTAGATGGCCTCATTTGAGGAGCGATTGGCGTCCAAGGTGAGCTAATGAGATACCATTTGTGAAGGCGGGTCAAAGTGGCCGTTGTTCAGACCGGGAGTTTCCTTTCGTTCTCGATAACCTCGTTAGTACAATTAACTAGGATGGGCTCGTTAGCAGGGTTTTTAGACAACAGTAAGTCGTTGCTGGGTATTGCAGCTGGGTTGGGCTTAGCTAGGCACTTTAGAGTCCCTGTTCGGAGCAGGAGTTGATTTCTGTGGTCGGCTCATCGGTCGGTTACCTTTTGGAAAAATCGGCCAGATGATGGTGTCAAATGGGGTCATTGGAGCCATTTGTAGCTGACATCTGGCCGGATTTACCAGAAGGTGTCTGTTGACTTGTGACAAGGCCGGCGCTGGGGATTGGCAGCCAGTGGGCATCTCGGTTGCCACGGTAACCACTCTTCGCCCATGTTAGCCGCAGCAGTTAGCAGGGAGAGAGCACAAGGGAATTGCTGGCACGACCGGATGGTTTGGGCAGCTTTTCTTCCCCAAGTTCCAGGCCTTGCACGTGTGCGTAGCACACGCGCAAGGCCCCGGTGCCAATTTTGGACCTAGCGGGCTATGCGTTATGGTAGGTTCGGGGGCCCAATTTCGGTCTGGGTTAGCAACTACGTATGTGTGGCTACCTGAAAAAGTGAAGTGCGGCTAACGAGCTGCCCTCTAGTCCAGTCGTTAAGTGCCTTTCTTGTCCTTAAAGTTGCAGGACCCACTGGCGGTCAGATAAGATGGCCTCATTTGAGGAGCGATTGGCGTCCAAGGTGAGCTAATGAGATACCATTTGTGAAGGCGGGTCAAAGTGGCCGTTGTTCAGACCGGGAGTTTGCTTTCGTTCTCGATAACCTCGTTAGTACAATTAACTAGGATGGGCTCGTTAGCAGGGTTTTTAGACAACAGTAAGTCGTTGCTGGGTATTGCAGCTGGGTTGGGCTTAGCTAGGCACTTTAGAGTCCCTGTTCGGAGCAGGAGTTGATTTCTGTGGTCGGCTCATCGGTCGGTTACCTTTTGGAAAAATCGGCCAGATGATGGTGTCAAATGGGGTCATTGGAGCCATTCGTAGCTGACATCTGGCCGGATTTACCAGAAGGTGTCTGTTGACTTGTGACAAGGCCGGCGCTGGGGATTGGCAGCCAGTGGGCCTCTCGGTTGCCACGGTAACCACTGTGCGCCCATGTTAGCCGCAGCAGTTAGCAGGGAGAGAGCACAAGGGAATTGCTGGCACGACCGGATGGTTTGGGCAGCTTTTCTTCCCCAAGTTCCAGGCCTTGCACGTGTGCGTAGCACACGCGCAAGGCCCCTGGTGCCATTTTTGGACCTAGGGGGCTATGCGTTATGGTAGGTTCGGGGGCCCAATTTCGGTCTGGGTTAGCAACTACGTATGTGTGGCTACCTGAAAAAGTGAAGTGCGGCTAACGAGCTGCCCTCTAGTCCAGTCGTTAAGTGTCTTTCTTGTCCTTAAAGTTGCAGGACCCACTGGCGGTCAGATTAGATGGCCTCATTTGAGGAGCGATTGGCGTCCAAGGTGAGCTAATGAGATACCATTTGTGAAGGCGGGTCAAATTGGCCGTTGTTCAGACCGGGAGTTTGCTTTCGTTCTCGATAACCTCGTTAGTACAATTAACTAGGATGGGCTCGTTAGCAGGGTTTTTTAGACAACAGTAAGTTGTTGCTGGGTATTTCAGCTGGGTTGGGCTTAGCTAGGCACTTTAGAGTCCCTGTTCGGACCAGGAGTTGATTTCTGTGGTCGGCTCATCGGTCGGTTACCTTTTGGAAAAATCGGCCAGATGATGGTGTCAAATGAGGTCATTGGAGCCATTTGTAGCTGACATCTGGCCGGATTTACCAGAAGGTGTCTGTTGACTTGTGACAAGGCCGGCGCTGGGGATTGGCAGCCAGTGGGCCTCTCGGTTGCCACGGTAACCACTGTGCGCCCATGTTAGCCGGAGCAGTTAGCAGGGACAGAGCACAAGGGAATTGCTGGCACGACCGGATGGTTTGGGCAGCTTTTCTTCCCCAAGTTCCAGGCCTTGCACGTGTGCGTAGCACACGCGCAAGGCACCGGTGCCAATTTTGGACCTAGCGGGCTATGCGTTATGGTAGGTTCGGGGGCCCAATTTCGGTCTGGGTTAGCAACTACGTATGTGGCTACCTGAAAAAGTGAAGTGCGGCTAACGAGCTGCCCTCTAGTCCAGTCGTTAAGTGTCTTTCTTGTCCTTAAAGTTGCAGGACCCACTGGCGGTCAGATTAGATGGCCTCATTTGAGGAGCGATTGGCCTCCAGGGTGAGCTAATGAGATACCATTTGTGAAGGCGGGTCAAAGTGGCCGTTGTTCAGACCGGGAGTTTGCTTTCGTTCTCGATAACCTCGTTAGTACAATTAACTAGGATGGGCTCGTTAGCAGGGTTTTTAGACAACAGTAAGTCGTTGCTGGGTATTGAAGCTGGGTTGGGCTTAGCTAGGCACTTTAGAGTCCCTGTTCGGACCAGGAGTTGATTTCTGTGGTCGGCTCATCGGTCGGTTACTTTTTGGAAAAATCGGCGAGATGATGGTGTCAAAATGGGTCATTGGAGCCATTTGTAGCTGACATCTGGCCGGATTTACCAGAAGGTGTCTGTTGACTTGTGACAAGGCCGGCGCTGGGGATTGGCAGCCAGTGGGCCTCTCGGCTGCCACGGTAACCACTGTGCGCCCATGTTAGCCGCAGCAGTTAGCAGGGAGAGAGCACAAGGGAATTGCTGGCACGACCGGATGGTTTGGGCAGCTTTTCTTCCCCAAGTTCCAGGCCTTGCACGTGTGCGTAGCACACGCGCAAGGCCCCCGGTGCATATTTTGGACCT
>CBDCRF010000001.1:0-11267 GCA_965220895.1 Gammaproteobacteria bacterium | reverse complement strand
GTGGTGGTGGCCCGTCTGAGCCGCCGCCCGGCATTCTGCTATTTGGTGGCCTACTCCAGCCACTATGAGGGCAGGCTGAGATTGCCCTGGCCCTGTGGTCAGAGCCTGCAAAGCAGGCGGTTCCTTGGTGTGTTCAGCCGTGATCAGGCCACCGCCACAGACCTGAGCGCCCAACTACAGCGAAAGGTGGAGTTTCTTGGCAATCCCTTCCTGGATGCCGTGGGCGTCAACGCCGTGCCGCTGCCCCCTCTCCCCCATCCCCGTGTTGGCCTGTTGCCCGGTAGCCGCTTGCCGGAAGCGTTAAATAACCTGGCGCTTATGCTGGGGATGCTGTTACATCTGCCTCAGCAGCAGGGCAGGGGCGCCTTGGGGCTGGCCGCAGCGCTGGTGAAGGACATCACCATAGATCACCTGCAAGCCGTGGGGGCTCAACAGGGCTGGCGCCTGCAGCGGCAGTCCCCCCGTTGCCCCGGCGCTGCGGCCATGGAACTGGCCCACGGCTCCCTGCGGGTGGAACTCTACTGGGGCCGCTTTGCTGATGTGCTCCACGGTAGCCAGTTGCTGGTGGCCATGGCCGGAACCGCCACGGAGCAGGCCGTGGGGCTGGAGAAGCCTGTCCTGCAGATGCCGGGCGCTGGACCCCAGTTCACACCCCGATTTGCGGAGGCCCAGCGGCGCCTGTTGGGGCCGGCGGTGTTTTGTGGCATGGGCCCACCAGGCTCCATGGCCAACGCCCAGGATACGGCACGACTCCTGCTGCTGCTGCTGCGGGATGGCGATGTGCCTGCCATTTGTCTGCACACAGCCCATGGGAGGATTGGTCCCCAAGGCGGTAGCAGGGCCATGGCGCAAGCAATTCTCGGGGGCCTGGGTTGATGGGGGGGCACAGCAATCTATTGCAGAGAGTCAAGACCTGGATGGATCGGATCCTGATGGTCAATGTGTTTCTGGTGATGGCTGGGGCCCTCTGGTTCGGGGTGGCGGTGGGATTCCATAGTCAGGGGCTGGAACAACCCCTGGGCTATTTTCAAGGGCTTTGGGAACCCCTGTTCATGCCCGCCATTGGCGTGCTCATGGCGGCCGCCCTTCTCAATGGGGGGGTGCAATGGGTGTTGCACCTCAAGAGGAAACATGAACAATCTCCTCCAAGGCCTCGGACAGCGTTGGATAGGCAAAGTTGAAGCCACGGTCCTTGAGGGTGGTGGAGCCCACTTTCTGGCCCTTCAACACCACCATGGCCCCATCCCCCAAAAGGGCCTGGAGCAAGGGAGCAGGGACAGGCAGCAGACTGGGACGTCCCATGACCCGCCCCAGGGATACGGCCATCTCCCCCATGGTGACAGGGTTGGGGGCAACGGCATTGTAAACACCCCGGAATCCTGGTTCCGCCAGGGCGGCCACAATCAGCCGACAAAGATCTGTGCGGTGAATCCAGCTCATCCATTGACGGCCACTGCCCACAGGCCCGCCAACACCTAAACGGAACACCGGCAGCATCTTGCCTAGGGCGCCCCCATCCGACCCCAGCACAATACCGATGCGCAACACCACAACACGACAACGGCTTTGCGCGGGCTGGGTGGCTGTTTCCCACTCCTGACACAGACGGGCTAGGAAATCCGTGCCGCAGGCGCTGCCTTCCGAAAACTCACCCGCCTCACTGGTGCCATAGTAGCCCACAGCGCTTCCGCTGATGAGCACCTGGGGGCCGGGATCAGCCGCAGCGATGGTCTCCACCAGATTCCGGGTGGTGGCAATCCGACTCTGCTGGAGCAAGGTCTTCTGCTCAGCAGTCCAGCGTTTCTCGGCGATGGGCTCCCCCGCCAGATTGATCACCCCCTCAGCCGTGGCCACATGCTCTTGCCACGGACCGGGTTGACGGGTATCCGCCTCCACCACCTGGGCTATGGCGGAGAGACGGCGCGCCTGGCGGGGATGTCTGGTGGCAAGGATCAGCCCATGGCCGGCGGCTTCCAGGGCCGGAACCAGCCCATGGCCAATGAACCCTGTACAGCCAGTGAGGAAAAGTCGCATGCCGGGAAGGGGGCGGGATTCCAGGGTGAACTCTAGAAGGTGTAGCGCCCGTCCTCAATGGTAGAATCAAGTTGCCGTTGTCATGCCATGCCACCAACAGACGCCCCATCTCCGGCAGGCAAAGCCCGGCCTCCCGTCAAGCTGAAAAAAGGAAGCCTAGTGAAGGTTGACCGTACCGCCTACCTGGTGGATCCCAGTCGCACCGCCAGTGATCCTGAGCCGCCGGATTATATTTTCCTTGGCCCTGGGGAGCTCCTGCAAGTGAAAGCTGATGTGGCCTTGGTTCGATGGCGGTTACCGGTTCCTGACGTGTGGCTCCCCGTCGATGTACTGCGCGTTGTCTAAATCCAGGGACAAAACAAAAAGAAATGTGTCCAGAGGGTTCTTAACCTGTAGTGACAGAAGGCTTCTGCTGTTGCACCAACGCCGCCACCACTGCTGCTACCACCAGCAGGTTCAGGAGGGTCACCAGGCCACCCAGGGCCGAGAAGATCCCCAGCCGCACCTTGGCCTTGAGAAGGAGACCCAATAACAACAAAATGGTGAGTTTGAGCTTCAACAGAAGCGCTTGATTCACCAGGCAAAACAAGGGAGCCATGATGCCAAATGGACGGAATTCCATTCTGACAAGATGGGCCGGGGTCCGGGGCTGCTGCGTTGCAAGACAGACAGACGCCACCCATGGCCATGGTGGGGCTGCCCATGGAGCCGGTGGGCTGGGCTGTTCCTGCCTGTGACGCCTTTCATTCGCGGGTGGGTCCTCCTCTGTCGGCCTGGCCACGGGCCCTGCCAGACTGCCATGATGCCCCTTCAGCGCCCTGGCTTCACTCCCCTGCCTGCGCCTCCCCCCGCCTCCCCCTTGCTGGAGGCGCCAGTGGCCCAACTGCGGCCCACCCAGATGTGTGTGGGCCTGGCCGAGGTGCGGCACCGCATCCCGGATTTTACGGGTGAGTCTTTGAAGGAGCGGCGGGCCTACCTCAAGCGCAAGCCTGTTCCCCTGGTGCGCAATGGCGCCGGCCGTCTGTGGATGGTGGATCGCCATCATCGTCTTCGCGCCCTGCTGCAGGTGGATCCGGAGGCCACGGCCTTTGGGTATGTGGTGTTGGAGGTGGCCACAACGGATCACCGCCTCACACTGCAGGCGCTGCAGCAGCGGGGCTGGCTTTACCTCTACAACCGTCATGGCCAGGGTCCCTGGCCCCCGGAACGCTTGCCCCACCGGTTGAAGTCCCTGCAGGACGATGCCTACCGCAGCCTGGTGTGGCGCCTCAAACAGGAGGGTTACATTGCTGCAGAGCCCCTGGTGCCCTTCCACGAATTCCGTTGGGGAGCCTGGTTGCGTCGCTGTTCCCTGCCGGCGTTTCATTCTCTCTATCTGGATCCCGCCCTGCCCATGGCCCGCCAACTGGTGTGCTCCCGGGCCGCCTCAGTCCTGGCGGGGTGGCGGGGGCGCCGCTGACGGCTGGGGCGGGGCTGGCCGGGGAGAGGGGAAGCGCCATGGCCCATGGCGCACCACCGCAATGGCCCCATCCTGTTGACACAGTCGTAAGCCACCCGCTGCCGTAAGCCCCGCCACATGAACGACAGCGCCCGTTGGCCCCACCAGTGGTCCCGGGGGGCGCCAAAGTCTGGCCTGGCCAGCCTGGACCAGGGCGTCCGGCTGTTCCAATAACACCATGGCCCGCTCACAGGCGAGCAACACTGCAGCCTGGGCCTGGGGCAGGGAGGGGGTGCGGGCCCCCAACTGTTGCCACAGGCCCACAGCACCGGCAGGGACGGCATTGGCCACATTCAATCCCAGCCCCAGCCCCAGCAGTTGAGGCACACCTCCCCGCAGTTGACGATGGGCCAGCAACCCGGCCAGCTTACGCTGTCCCAGCAGGATGTCATTGGGCCACTTGAAGGCAACGGTCAACCCCAGCCGCTCCAGCCACTCCATCATCGCCACCGCCACCGCCAATCCCAGCCCCTCTGTCTGCACCTGTGGCGCCGCTGCATTGGGGAGGGGCCATGCGGCGCTTAACCACACGCCACCCGGCGGCGCACACCAGGAGCGGCCCCATTGCCCTCGACCATGGCGCTGCTGACGCGCCACCACAGCACAGGGGCCATGCCCCCCCCCCTGCCCCCAGCGCTGCAACAAGGTTTCGGTGCTGGCACAGGTGGCCACAGCCCGCAACCGCCACGGCCAGGTTGCCCCCTGATCCTGCAGGGCAGCCGCGAGGGCGCCACAGCCCAAGAGGGGGTAGCGGCCTGCCATGGGGGCAGCCTGGCGGCGCGTCACCTTCACGTTCTGGCCTTGAGCCAGGCCCCCACCCGCTGAGCAGCCTCTGTCAAGCGGGGTTCCTCTGCCACCAGCGCCAGCCGCACATGGTGCCGCCCCGCTGTGCCAAAGCCACTGCCGGGGGTGAGGGCCACTCCCGTGTCCCGCACCAACTCCAGGCAGAAGGACAGGCTATCCATGGCGCCCGCGGCCCTGGGCAGGTGGTCCCAGAGATAAAGGGCCATGGGGCGGGGCGCCATGGGCCAACCAGCGGTTGCCAAGGCCTGCGCCATATGGTCACGGCGGCGGCGGTAAAGGCTGCGGAGGTGGGCAGGCCAATCCTCCAAGTTGTCCAACGCCACCATGGCCCCGGCCTGAATGGCCAGGGACTGGTTGAAATCAATCCAGCCCTTCACCTGTTGCAACGCCTGGATCAGGGGCGTTGCCCCCACGGCAAAAGCAATGCGGAACCCACCCATGCACCAGCTTTTGGAGAAGGAAAAAAACTCGATGCCCCGTTCCTGCCAGCCAGGGGAACGCAACAAGCAGGGGGCCTCCCCCTCCAGGGCCAAATCCACATAAGGATTGTCGTGGGCCACCAGGATTTCGTGGCGGCTGGCCATGGCCATGGCTTCATCCAACCAGTCCTGGGACCCCACGGTGGCGGTGGGGTTATGGGGGAAACCGAACACCATGAGCCGCAACGACTCCCGCTCCCCATGGCTCAGGGAGGCGAAGGGGGGCCGCCAGCCATCCTCTGGCTCCAGGGACAGCCGTTGAATACGGGCAGAGGCCAATTGCAAGCCACCCAGGTGGGAAGGGTAGCCAGGGTCCAGGAGAAGTGCATGGTCGCCAGGCTCCAACACAGCCAAGGGGAAGTGGGCGGTCCCTTCCTGGGAGCCCACCAGCAGCAACACCTGGGTGTCTGGGTCTGCCACCACACCAAAACGGCGCCGGATCCAGGCGGCTGCCCTGGCCCGCAATGGACGGGTGGCGGCATGGAGGCAATAGGCGGCACTAGAGCGCTGCCCCAACTGCTGGACAATAGCCCGCATCACCTGGGGTGGGGGCGGTTGATCGGTGCATCCCAGGGAGAGGTCAATCAGCTGGTGGCCATGGCGGCGGCAGGCGTCTGCCTTGGCCCGGTCCATGGCGCTGAACACATCCCCCCGCCCACCAAAACGGCGCGCCAGAGCAGCCGGCAGTTGCCCTGCCGTGGGGGGGCGTGGCTCAGAGGTGGTCATCCAGGAAAGTCTGTAGCTGCTTTTGGGAGAGCGCCCCCTCATGGCGGGCAACCACCTCCCCCCCACGAAACACCAACAAGGATGGAATCCCCTGCAGTTTGTATTGATCCCGGGTGGCCGGGTTGCCATCCACCTCCATCTTGACCACCGTCAATCGACTGTCATAGGTCTTGGCGGCCCAGTCCATGAGGGGCGCCACCAGCCGGCAAGGCCCACACCATGGGGCCCAGAAATCCACAAGGACCGGTAACTCAGCACGGAGCACAGCCCCCTCAAACTCCCCATCGGTCACATCCCGAACGGCCACGGAACATTGGCAAGTTTCGGAACCTTACCAAATCACCGCCTTTCCCCAAGGAAAGCCTGGGTTGGGATGGGTGGATTCCGGACTTTTCCAAAGCACGTACCGGAAAGACATGACCTATGGAACCTCTGAATTAGCCCACAAGGACGTGGCATTCAAGATCTTGGATTGTGATTCGTGACATATGCTCCTCAAAGCTGGCTAAGGAACTTCTGAACAAGTCCCCTTGAGACCCTGAGAGCTTTTGGGAAATCCAGTAGAGACGGGGGAAGCAGGAGCCTGATGGCGGACGACTCCGGCTTGTTCAGAGGTTCCCTAACAGGAGTCATAAGCCTTGTTGGATGGTCTGATTTGGCTGATTCACCTCAATCAGCACACCTATCCTATGAGCATCATGCCATACAGGATTCCCCACGCAGTAAATTGGCGAATCCAAGAAGCAGGGGCAGCCGATTCTCGTTCTTCGGCAGGCCAAGATAGCGGGTCTTGCTGTAGCCAAACATCTGCTTCACATAGAAAAACAGGTGTTCCACCTTGGCCCGCACACTTGCCTTGCACTCCTCCATTAGTCGCTCCATCTGATCTCCGGCTAATCTTCGGCGCTTTCCTGCTCCCATCCCAATGTGCCATGCCACCTTGCTATTCTGATGGGCATCGCGCTTCTCCATACCACCTACCCTGCATCACCCCAGACACGGACTTCTTCTCCGTGCAGTAGCTGCTCTGAAACTCTCAGGTCATGCACCTTGGCAGAGGTGGTTGCCAGGCTATGGACCAAGCCGCTTTGAGCATCAACACCGATGTGTAGCTTCATACCGAAGGACCACTGGTTTCCCTTCTTGGTCTGCTTCATCTCAGGGTCACCTTCTCTTTTCCGGTTCTTCGTCGAGCTGGGCGCTTCCATGATGCTGGCATCCACAATCGTCCCTTCCTTCAGCATCAGCCCTGCTTCTGACCAATGGTCCTTGATGCTCTCAAACAACACCTGGGGCAACCCGTGACGCCCCAGCAGATGGCGGAAGTTCAGAATTGTCGTCTCGTCCGGTACCTTGCTCACACTGATACCGGTAAAACGTCGCACGCTCTCAATCTCATAGAGCATGTCTTCCATGGCTGGATCACTGAGGTTGGAGAAGAGCTGCACACAATGCACGCGCAACATGGACTCCAACTCATAGGGCACTCTCCCCTTTCCAGCTTTTGGGTACTACGGCCTGATCTGATCCAGTAGACCCTCCCACCGAATCAGCGCATCCATCCTCTCCAGAAATCGCTCCCTCCTCGTCTTGTGCTTCTTGCTCTCCTACTCAAGGTCCGCAAAGTTCCTCTCCACCCTCTCCATCCCAGCAAAGCTCCAATCAGCACTCCATCTTACCGCTCATCGCTCCGTCTTGCTACCCCCCAGAGGCCTTGTTCAGAGGTGCCCTAGGTTCTCCAGCGATTCCTTAGAAAAGCGAGGAACTCCTGGTGACGATGACGCTCTTTACATTCTCTCAGAACCTTAATGGTTGCCATATCAAGCGCTGCAAATAACGTTGTTGTCCCATGACTGATATAATCATGGGTGACGCACTTCACATAATCTACTCCCAAAGGTAACAGTGGCTGAGTCCGCTCCAATACCTGTATTTGCGTTTTCTCATCTACACATAGCACCACGGCATGATCAGGAGAACTCATGTACAGACCCACAATGTCATGCACTTTCTCCACAAAGAAAGGATCGTTTGCAATTTTGAAGTGACGCTGCCGATGCAGTCGCACATCAAACATCTTGAACCACCAATGCACCGTCGATTTGGAGATGCCCCTATGCTCGCCTATGGTGCGGACACTCCAATAACCCGAGTTCTGTATAAGGGGATTGGAGGGAAGATCCTCTTGCCTTGGTTGAGTGCTGTGGGAAGCCTGATGGGAAGAGGGAAGAGGAGGAAGAGGCGACCCTGTTGCGACCTGCTTTCAGGCTGTCCAGCTCTTGGGTGGGGGGGAGGGGGAGGTTCCCAAATCAGGTATGACCTGATTCAGTATCCATCTGTACCACACAAACGGAAGGCTCCCTCATGACGGATTCTACCATTGCCTTGTTCTGCTGTCTCGATGATTGTGCCAGGCTGGTTGAGGACTGGGAGCGTCACCACTTGATCCCCTCTGATCGCCAGCGCCGACGAGCTGGCAAGCTCTCCCTCGGCGAGATGCTGTCCATCATGGTGCTGTTTCACATCTCAGCTTATAAGGCTTTCAAGCCTTTCCGGCTCTACGGCCTCTCACAAGAGTATGGGGACTGCTTCGGAGAACTCCCCAGCCATAGCCGGTTTGTGAGCCTGAAGCCTCGACTGCTGCTGCCATTTTACCTGCTGTTGCATGATTTCCGTGGGGAGAAGACCGGCATCTAGTTTGCCGACAGTACCAACCTGGCGGTCTGCCACAATGCACCCATCAGCCGGAACAGGGTTTTCCAAGGGATGGCCAAGCGTGGTCGTACCACCATGGGCTGGTTCTTGGGCTTCAAGCTCCATCTGCTCATCAATCACAAGGGCCAGATCATGGCCTTCAGGATTACGGATGGAAGCAGAGACGACCGCAAACCGCTTGAGGATATGACCGCTGCTCTCCAAGGGAAGATCTTTGCTGATCAAGGCCATGTTTCCAAGTCGCTGCTGGAGCGACTCTGGCAACGGGGCCTTCACTTGGTCACCAGCATTCGCCGCAACATGAAGAACGACTTGATACCCATGCTGGACAAAGGGCTGGTGCCCAAACGATTCATTATTGAAACCCTCTTTGACCAGCTTAAGTCCAGCATGGGCCTGGCGCACACCCGACACCGATCCCCCAGCAACCCCCTCCTCCACATTCTCTCATCCCTGGCGGCTTACACCCTGGCACAACCCAAGGTCAACATTGGCAACATCGGCATCCCCAACACCATGCCCACCATCACAACCTCCTCTTGATCTTATCCAGAATTGAGGTTCTGAAGGGTTCAGCGCATGGATGTTGGTTGGCAGCAGTGATGGCCAGACGATGCACCAAGCCGCTTTGACCATCCCCCATGTGGAGCTTCATGCCAAAGCGCCACTGGTTCCTTTTCCTGGTTTGCTCCATCTCAGGATTACCTTCTCCAGACCGGTTCTTCCTCGATGCTGGCGCTGCAGTGATGCTGGCATCCGGAATCCTCCCTTCCTTCAGCATCAGACCTTGACCAGCCAGATGCTCCCTGATGGTCTCAAACAGCTTCTTACCCAACCCATAGGACCCAGCAGTGACGGCCCATACTCCTCACATCATAGAGCATATTCTCCATGGCCAGATCACTGAGCTTGTAGAAGAGTTGGGCGCAAGTCGCACCGCTTGATCTGTTCCAACAGACGATCCCACGGAATCAGCACATCCATCCGATCCAGAAGAACTCCCGCCGCTTCTTCTCCTCGTACTCAAGGTCGGCAAAGCTCCTCTCCATACCCTTGACACCCACTCCTCCAACTCGCATCAGGAGCTTCACCGATCTTAACCTGCTCCCCCCACTTGGGAGGCTTGTTCAGAGGTGCCCAGGGCCTTCATCAGCTACGGTTATTGCGTTGCCCAAAGGGCAGGTGGATGATTGAAGGGATAGATGGAACACACCCGACACCCAGTGGCTTGAGTGGAAGCGCCAGAGAGTGCTGCGGTGGTCCAAAGCCCTGACTCATATCCGGAATGGGGCGCCCCCCTGGGGCCAGTTGCCGAGGAGCCTCCTGCAGCCAATGGCGCACCCGGTTCTGGGTGGAGCGCACTTGCCGGCGCCAGATGCTGCGGGCCAGAAGCAGCTCATCCCCCAGGTAGTCCAACCCCAGGGCAGTCAGCCATTGCTGCCGCTGGAATTGTCCCTGATTACAACGTAGCTGCCATCCCCTGGGGTCCATCTGTGCGCCAAACCGGGGAGCCAGATCCAACAGTCGCGCCAACTCAGCTTGCAGAATCGGTCCGTAGAGGTGTTGTTCATGGCCAGGATGGACCACAACGGACAATCGCGGAGGCAACTGGGGGTGATGTCGGAGGAAGCGCAGCGCCGCTGCCAACTCTCCCCGGCGGCTCTCCAGCAGTACGCCACCCATGGTTGTTTGTCGAAGATCATTGCTGCTGCTCTCCAGTAGGTGGCGCAATTGGGTAGGGGTGGTGGCATTTTCCAGGTGCAGCAGAGCCGGGGCCTGGCTCTGATCCCACAAGAGCTGGCGATAGCCCGCTGCTGTGGCCGTCCTGGTTCGGGGCCAACCGGTGGGGGTGGCCGGAGCCAGGCGCCAGATGCTTTGCTGGAGCAATGGCTGGAAGCCAGCTTCCCGCAACAAAGGCAGGCGCAGGGAATCCGTGCTCCAGCAGCGGGCAAACCAGCAGCGGGCCTTGGGCGCCACTGCAATGACATGGCGCACCAAGGCCAGGGCAACGGTGCGGCGAGAGTGCTGGGGCAGTGGGTCCGCCAGACAAAGCTTATACAAGCTCCAGCAACTGCCGCTGCGGTTATCCGCCAGCGCCATCACCAGACCTTCAATTGTGCTGTTGCGCCGAGCGCTGAGCAGGAGCGGCACGGGCTGCTGACCGGGCAGAAGGCGTCGTAGCCAGCGGTCTCGGGCAGTGGCCAGGAGAACATGGCTCCAGAGGCCCCGGTCCTCCCCGATCAAGTCCTCCGTGAGCCTGCCCAAATCCCCAATGGCCAGAGACCGCAGTTTCAAGGACTGCTGGTCGTGTTCCTTGGCCCTACCCTTGGGCAGCATGTCTTGAACAGGAGTCATGGCCGGATCTCCTTGAAGCAGGTGGGGCGGATGAGCACCAGGGGGGTGCCCTCATTGGCATTGCCGGCAGGATTGGCCGCCAGGGCCCGATGCACAAGGTCCGGATCCGCGCCACCACTGCTGGCCACAATTTTAACCCGCCCCAGGTCATTCACATCCACCACCACCACCGATTGACCGAGGGCCTGGGCCAGATGGGTGACCAAGGCCTGGCCTTTCTCCGGCCCCAAAACAATGGTCCTGTCATAGGGGGGAATGGTGCCCGTGAGGTCGTCAATGAGTCGCGCCTGCTCCCCTGCCAGACGATAAAAGCCACCGCGGATGCCCAGGAACCGCAACAGGATGCCCCCCAGCCATGCACAAAGCACCCGTGCAGGACCCACCAGATCAATGAGGGTCTGGAGACCGCAGGCGGTGGCCAGGCTGCTGTGGGGGTGAAACACACGACACAACTGCCGCGCCAGACAGGAGGGCTCCACGGTTGCGCCCAGACGGTAGCGGCCCTGCATCACCGCCAGGGGGGTTTCCGCAAGGGCCACCACATCCCCTGGTTGTAGATGGGGTACGGCATAGTGGCGGAGCACCTGCAGGGGAGTATCCAGCCAGCCCAGCAGATGGGTGGCCAGGGGCAGCACCTGATGGCCCGCCGCTTGCCG
>OZ244850.1:1685000-1969452 GCA_965220895.1 Gammaproteobacteria bacterium | reverse complement strand
CCTGCCGCCCGGTTTTTCAGCCGGACCGCAAAAGCCCATCGACCACCGGGGCATCCGTGCGGCCATGGACCGCTGTGCCAGGCAGGTCGCGCATCACCCCGAACGGGTGCACGTGGCAAGCGAACTCCTGCAACGCCGCTTCCCCCGCATCCGAGGCCGGAACGCAGGACAACCCATCGTCACCTCTCCCCCTACCCCGGCAAAGATCCTGCAAGCGGTCTCGGGCCTGGACCACAGTTACCTGTTCATACAGGGCCCGCCCGGGTCGGGCAAGACCTACGTCAGTGCCCTCGTCATCGTTGAACTGCTCAAGTGCGGCAAGAAAATCGGAATTACCTCAAACTCCCACAAGGCCATCGACAACCTGCTGGCACAGGTCACCGGGATCGCCGGGCAAAAACAGGTTTCCTTTCGCGGCGTAAAGAAAGCCACGCGCGGCTCCGATGAGACGTTCTTCCAGGGACCCTTCGTCACGAACGAAACCCGAACGGAATACATCGATCGTGGTGCCAGCCTGTTCGCCGGCACCGCCTGGCTGTTCTCCCATGCGCACCTGCAGGGACGACTCGATTACCTGTTTATCGATGAGGCGGGCCAGGTTCCCATGGCCAACGTGGTGGCCATGGCCCTGTCCACCAAAAACATCATCCTGGTGGGAGACCGGATGCAGCTGCCCCAGCCCGTGCAGGGCATCCATCCCGGCGAATCCGGACGGTCCGTGCTCGAGTTTCTGCTCGGCGAGCATTCGACGGTACCCCCTGAACGCGGCATCTTCCTGGACCAGACGTACCGGCTGAAACCCGGCATCTGCAACTTCATCTCCGAGGCCTTTTACGAGGGCCAGCTGATATCCCATGAAAGCGCCCTGCAGCGCAGCCTGGTGCTGAACGACACCGACCTGCCCGATGAAGGCATCGCCATGATTGGCGCAAGGCACGAGAACTGCGCCCAGAAGAGTATCGAGGAAGGCAAGATCCTGAAGTCCCGCTACCAGGAGTTGCTCGGCCAGACCTTCCGGGACAAGGATGGCAGCACACGCCCTATCGACATGCAGGACATCCTCGTGGTGACTCCGTATAACGTACAGGTCAACTACCTGCGCAGCCTGCTGCCGGAAGGTGCCAGGGTCGGAACGGTGGACAAGTTTCAGGGCCAGGAAGCCGCCATCGTGCTGATCTCCATGGTCAGTTCGAGTGCCCAGGACCTGCCGCGCAATTTCGAGTTCCTGTACAGCCGAAACCGGCTGAATGTGGCCCTGTCGCGAGCCCAGTGTCTGGCAGTCGTGATCGCCAGCCCGAAACTGCTGGATGTGCCGTGCAAAACCATCGAACAGATGAAGCTGGCAAGCATCTTCTGCCAGTTAAGCGATTACGCGGCACATGCCAGCCCGACGGGCGCCACGGAGCAGGTATACTATGCGCAGTGAACGTCCAGCCGGAGTTTGCAAGCGCGTACACAGACAGAATTATTTTTCACGGGCAGGATGCAGTCTGACCCGGGAAGAACCCGTATGTACAAGGCAGGCTGAACTCCTCGTTGATCACCGTCGGAAAAGGGAAACCAAATAACCATGAACAAGCTACAGAGCTCTTTCGAGTTGCTATTGAATCTTGGCGGCCCGGTCGTGTTGATACTTCTAGTATTCTCCGTGATCGGGACTGCAGTCATTCTTCTGAAATTCTGGCAGTTTTACGTACTGCGCCTGGGCTCGTCCGAGTTTGCGGATACCGCCCTGCAGACCTGGCGGGGAGACAACCGGAACCAGGCCATTGACATGCTGGATGGCATCGGCCACCCGGTCGCGAGAGTCCTGCATACCGCCTTCGTGCAAAGCCAGGCACGGGTCGGGGCCTCCATCGAGAATGCCCGGGAGGAGACCCTGCGCGTGGCGCGCCTGCAACTGGAAAACCTCAGAAGCCACATGCGCCTGCTGGAGGTGATCGCCGCGCTGAGCCCCCTGCTCGGACTGCTGGGCACAGTGCTTGGCATGATCAAGGTGTTTCGCGAACTGGAGCTTGCCGGCAGCAAGGTGGATCCCTCGATTCTGTCCGGCGGGATCTGGGAAGCCCTGCTGACCACGGCACTGGGCCTGTCCATCGCAATTCCCGCGGTGCTGATGGTGAACTACTTCGACCGGGTCATCGACCGGACCCGCCACCGCATGGAAGACACGGCGACCCAGGTTTTCACGGGCAACCCATCCATGGAGCAAATCCCGGCCACCGGCAGCCGCATGGCCTGATCATGCAAATCGCCGGGGATTCGAAAAAACGCAATCTCATCAGCCTGACACCACTGATCGACGTGGTGTTCATCCTGCTGGTGTTTTTCATGCTGGTCACGGATTTTGCAAAGTTTTCCATCGTCACCCTGAGCGTTGCACAAAGCGAGACCGTCACCGCCGTCACCCAGACGAGTTCCGTGGTATGGATTTCCGGGAACGGAGAGCTGCGCTTCGATGGCCAGGAGATAAACTTCGCCGAGCTGGTGCGGCTGGCCAACCGCAAACTGGCTGCCAATCACCGGCATGTATTTTTTATCCATCCCGAGAATGAAACACTCTTGCAGGATACGGTGTTCGTACTCGATGAACTGGTGCCCCTGGCCCCGGACAACATCTCGTTCCTGCACGACCTGACAGGGCGCCTGCAATGACGCTGAACGAAGAAAAGAAATCCCAGGACTTCGAAAGCGTTCTGCCGCTGATCAATGTCATTTTCCTGCTGCTGATCTTCCTGGTGCTCGGCGGCATCTTCACCGAGCCCGAACTGCTCGACGTACATCCGCCCGAGTCCATCAGTGACCGGGAAAGCACGGACGAACCCATACGGATCCTGCTCGACAAGGAAGGTGGACTCGCCTTCGACGGCAGGGAGATCTCGTTGCATCAGTTCCGCGAGCTGGCACTGCAAACCATTGAAAACAACCCGGATGCCTCCCTGGAGATCAAGGCGGACCAGAAAGTCAGCATGCAGCGGGTTTTCGAGCTGATGGAGATTGTCAAGGAAAGCGGCTACGAGAATTTCCAGCTGCTCACCCTGAGAATCTAGCGGGCGCATGACAGAAATGGAAATCACCAGCAAACACTGGTTCAATGTGGTCAGCGTAGCGATCCTGCTGCACATCGTTGCCGTGATGAATGTCAACCTGACCGGGCTTTCGGCAGAATCGCTGCATCCTTTCAGCGAGTACGTGGTCGACCTGACCAACCTGGCCCCGGCACCGGTCAAACCGGCACCCCCTCCACCTCCCAAGCCACCTCCGCCGGAACCGAAACCTGAACCCGCAAAACCCAAACCCCCTGAACCCAAGGTTGAGCCGCCAAAAGTGGTCGTGCCCGAACTCGAACAGCCCGTCCCGGAGGAAGAAAGCCCACCGGAAGAAGTGGCACCGCCCGAGCCGGTACCGCCAGTGAGTCCACCCGCGGCATCCCCGAAGCCCGGGACCCAGGCTACAAAGGTGGATTACGGTTATTACCAGTTGATACTGGATCGCCTGGACCGGCTAAAGAGGTATCCGGCGCGCGCCCGGCGCCGTGGTGATCAGGGAACCGTCATTCTGGCCTTTACCCTGAACCGAGACGGCAGCCTCAAGCACTATGAGATCCGGCAAAGCTCCGGGTCCAAGGCCCTGGACCTCGAGGTCAAGAAGCTGATCCGGCGTGCAGCTCCCTTCCCCGCCATTCCGGGCAATATCAGCCAGGACCAACTGGAATTGTCCGTGCCGATCTCCTTCACCCTGCGCTGAGTGCTGCAAGGTGCAGCACTCAACCGGATTACAGCTTTCCTGAAATCGGCGGGTTCCGGTCGGCTGCCCAAGGCCTCGCACAACCCGGGCGGGATCAGAACCGGTACTCCGTAAACCGACGGTCGCAGACGAATCTAGAACGTGTACTGTGTCCGGACATACCAGGAACCACCCTCATAATTGGGTGCCGCCCGGCGCGGATACGGCAGTCCATTGCCGTATCTGTTCGCGTACCGGTCGGGGTCGATCTTGTCAACGTACTCGTCGAAGATATTCGAGCCGCCGGCCACGAACTTCAAAGAGTCGTTGAAGTGATAGCCAAGCTCGGCATCGATGAATACCACCGGATCAATCGGGGACGATGTCCCTTGCGTGATGTCCCCCCTGTCCACATCGTAATGTTTGCCGAAGTAGTTGGCCTTGACCAGCAAATCCCAGTCCCCGAACGCCGTGTCAATCCCGGCCACAAATCGATGCCGCGGATAGCTGCGCTCAATTTTCTCTACCTGGGCGTCACTGACGAGCGTGTGACCGTTGATCTGATCCTGTCCTTCAACGCGGAACTTATTGTAGTTATAGGCAAACGTTACATTTGACTGCACGCTGTCATTCCAATGAATGTCTTTCGTCAGGACCAGGTCAAGCCCCGACGAACGCACGTCCAGAACGTTCGTGAAAAACGATACCGCCGAGTAGCTCGTGGCAGCAGCGACATCCTGGGTCACGCTTCCGTTAGCATCGGTATACACTCCGGTCGGTGGCGTGACCTTGTAAATCCGGTCGTCCACGTCAATCCGGTAGAGGTCAAGCGTTACGTTACCGAACATGCCCAGGTCCACGCTCGCTCCAACCGTGAAATTGATCGACTGTTCCTCCTTGAGAGGACCGCCGCCGTTCGCTATTGCCGCTTCACTGTCGGGCCTGGCGGTCCCGAGAATGCAGTCCCCTGTGAATCCACCGCCGGCCTCCGGACAGTCAAACGTGGTCGTCTCTCTCTGGAAGTTCGATTGGCCGGGCGTCGGAGCATGGAAGCCGGTGGACATGGAGCCACGTATCAACACGGTATCCGTGATATCGAAACGGGCCGCAGCCTTTCCCACCAGGACGTCGCCAAAATCCGAATAGTCCTCGTAGCGAAGCGCGTACTGCAGCAACAACCGGTCGCCGGCATCCTGCTCCAGCTCCGTGTACAGCGCGGTGTTGCGCCTCGACCAGCTGCCTGAGTCTTCCGGTCGAAATCCTTGCATCCCGGCCGGAGAAGTACCGAAACTTCCCTCATACTCACCCTGGTACGAATCGGGTTCGCCCTGGCGCTGTCGCCAGGTTTCTTCCCGCCATTCCGCGCCAAGAGCGAGGTGCAGACTGTCGGTCAGCTGTTTCGTGAAATCCGCGTTGAGATTGGTTTCCTCCTGCTCGTACGCGCCGATGTAAAACGAACGCTTGCCGATGTCGTTCGGCGTCGGGTCAATCGCATAACTCACCGCGTTACGCAGATAATGGTCCAGCTCGTTGAAACCGATTGCAGCGCTGACATCATATGAAACATCGCCGGGGAGGTGGCCGCGAACCCCTGTCACAACGCTGTAGTCCGTCTGTTCTCCGTCCAGGTAGGGCGTATACCCGGTTTGCAGTACGGATCCCGTGTACCCCCGTTCAGCCAGCCACAGTGTGCGCGTGCGATGGTCGGGAGGACGGTAAAAGAAACGGAACCGTCCATCCGTTTCCGCATAGCTGCCGAACAAGTATGCCTCGCTGTGTTCCGACAGCTCGTAACCGCTGTTGATGAACAGCAACAGGTTTTCGGTTTCCGGTCGGCCCCAGCTCTGTGCCAAACCGTCGTTGAACGGCGAATCGGCTCCGATACCCATCACTCCACTATCAATCAACGCCTGCGCATCCGGGCGCTGGAACCCGCGAGACAGGCCATCGTTGTCCGTGTAATCAATGCTCAGATTGACAAAACCGTTGGCGCCCAGTGGCAGACCCACGTTGCTTTCAAGTCTGGCGCTGCTTTCACCCTCAAAGAATTCCCCGTATTGAAGCCGGGTCACTCCGCCGCTGGCGGCATCTTTCAAACGGAAGTTGATGACACCCGCGATAGCGTCAGCTCCATACTGTGCCGCAGCACCGTCGCGAAGGACCTCGATGCTCTCGGCAGCGATGGATGGAATCATGCCGATGTTCGGTCCCTGGGCCCCCGTTCCCGCAGCCGGAGCGAATTCTGCAATGACCGAGGAGCGGTGCCGGCGCTTCCCATTGACCAGCAACAAAATCTGGTCTTGCGCCATGCCACGCATGGACACCGGTCTGGAAAAGCTGTCCGAATCGCCCGTTGCGGTCGTCGCATTGAACGATGGAACCGTTTTCAGCAAATTGTCAGTTGCATCTGCAGTGTTGCCGGACCTCGTGAACTCCTCACCGGGAATGACATCGATCGGTACGGGAGAATCCCCTATGGAACGCGGTTGCTGATTCCGGGACCCAATGACGGCAATTTCTTCAAGCTGCGTGGCTCCGTTTTCTTGAGCGATTGCGCCGGGCAAGAAAAACGTTGCCGCAAGAATACCTGCCAGGACAGTGCAATGAACAAAGAACCCGGATGGAGGCTCCCACCCGCGGGCAAAGTGATCCGACGAAACCTTCTTGAGCACGCTGACAATAAAGCTCTTTTCTATTTCCATAGTTTGCACCATTATTATGTTCTCAACCTCTAGATTGGATGCCTGCACCCCAACTGGATCGGCGGAACGCCCAAGAAAGTATCGCCTCCCGACACATGCTTTCTTGTCCAGCCCAAGAATCAGGCGAATTCAGGAACAGTCAAATAATATGCTGGAATCCCTGCTCGAATTCAAATTTATGTTTGTCGGACTGGCCTGGGGCTCACTGGTCCTGTTCATCGTCAGTCTGGCGGTCATTCCCTGGCTGGTGACGAAAATTCCAGCCGATTACTTCCACGAAGAGCGTCGCAGGCGAGACGCTCTGATTGAGCGATCCCTGCCCCTGCAACTGCTCCTGGGGTTCAAGAACCTGTTCGGCTTTCTTCTGATCCTGCTGGGACTGGTGATGCTGGTACTGCCGGGGCAAGGCATCCTCACCATCGTCATCGGCCTGTTCCTGATGAATTTCCCGGGAAAATACAGGCTCGAGCGTTCGCTGGTCTCAAGGCCGAAGGTACTGGACTCGCTCAACTGGATCCGGGCCAAGGCAGAAAAACCGCCGCTCATCGTAGGGCCCTGAACCGGCATCCGGATCATTACGGACCGTCGGGATATCTGCTAGAGTCATGCCATGAGCGAGACCATCTTTGCCAAAATCATCCGCAAGGAAATCCCTGCGGACATTGTCTTTGAAGATGACCTGTGCCTTGCCTTCAAGGACGTCAACCCGCAGGCGCCCACCCATATGCTGATCATTCCCAAAAAGCCGATCCCCAAACTTGCCGAGGCCTCGGACGAGGACCAGGCCCTGCTCGGACACCTGCTCCTGAAAGCCAGGGATATCGCAGCCAGCCAGGGACTCGGGGATGCCTACCGGATTGCCATCAACAACGGCGCCGAGGCCGGCCAGACGGTATTTCACCTGCACCTGCACCTTCTGGCCGGGCGACCGTTCAGTTGGCCGCCCGGATAGGATCAGTCCTCCTGCAGTTGCTTGCGGGCATCGGCCAGGTGTCGGTGTGCACCGGCATCCGGCTTGGGATATTCCAGCCCAAGACTCTGCAGCGACGTCTTGACGATCTTGGCCACGCTGTAGTGCATGAAAGGCTTGTTGTCCGCAGGAATCGTGTACCAGGGGGCCCAGGGCTTGGACGTGGCGCGGATCATCTGTTCGTAGGCCTCCATGTAGTCCTGCCAGTATTCGCGTTCCTCCAGGTCCGAAGGTGACCACTTCCAGTGTTTCTCCTTCTTGCGTAGCCTGCGCATGAACCTTCTTTTTTGTTCCTCCTGCGACACGTTCAGCCAGAATTTCAGGATCACGGTGTCGTTTCTTGCCAGATGCCTTTCCATGTCACAGATCGACTGGTAGCGCTGCCGCCACAGGGTTTTCAGGCCGGGGCGGAACGCCAGATTCTGGCTGTCCAGCATTTCCGGATGGACACGAACCACCAGGACCTCCTCGTAGTAGCTGCGGTTGAAAATGCCGATGCGTCCCTTTTCCGGCATGCACTGGTACGTGCGCCACAGGAAATCGTGTGTAAGTTCGCGCTCCGAGGGCTTTTTGAACGAGTACACCTTGCAGCCCGCCGGGTTGATGCCGGTCATGACCGCGCGAATGGTGGAATCCTTGCCTGCGGCATCCATCGCCTGAAAGATCAGGAGCACGGCACGCGTGCCGCTTGCGTACAGCACGGGCTGGAGCGCCTGCAGCTCCCGGACGATCTTGTTCAGCTTCCTCTTGTAGTCCTTGTTGGAGCCTTGCGAACCTGCGGGTGGTGTCGTAGGCGAGGACGCCACAGTAAAGCTTCCGTCCTCTGCCAGGTACGGCGAGCTCAATGCGTGAAACAGGTTCTTTCGGTTACTCAAAAAAGTGACCCCCTATTTTGAAGTTCGACCTTGTTGCCGAGCAGCACGGCAATCCAGCGTGTCCGCGGTCCGCTTTCCAGGGCAAGCTTCGCGGTCACCGTCAAGGGCACGGACAAGAACATGCCGACCGGCCCGAACACCCAGCCCCAGAAGACCAGGGACAAAAACACGACCAGGGTGGACAAGCCGACCTGTCGTCCCATCAGCTTGGGCTCGATGACGTTGCTGATCAGCACATTGATGACCACGTAGAATGCGGCAGACACCAGAGCCGCCCCGGTGCCCAGCTGAATGAGTGCCAGCAGGATGGCAGGCACGGCAGCAATGACGGAGCCGATGCTCGGGATGTAGTTGAACAGGAATGCAATCACGCCCCAAAGCAGCGGGTAGTCCACCCCGATCAGGGCCAGTGCGCTTGCGACGGCAACGCCGGTAAACACACTGGTGAGGGTCTTGATGGCCAGATAGCGGTTGACATTGTTCGCGATCGCCGAGAACACACGAAGCGACTCGTCCGCATTGGGCAGGCCCGCCTGCAGCTTGCGTGGCATGGATGATGCCTCGAACAGGATGAACACCACCGTCAGGATAATGAGGAACATGTTCCCGAATACAGAGCCCAGGCCATTCAGTATGTCAGCGACCAGTTGCATGGCAGCACCCGGGTTCAGGTAGCTGGTCACCGTGCCCATGGACAAGTCAGCGCCATGCTGGCTCATCCAGGTGTTGACCTGGGTAAGCAGTCCGGAAAGACGCTCCTGGTAATAAGGCAGGTCTTGCGAAAAGCTCTTCACCGAGGAGCCGATCAGCACCGACAGCAGCACGGCGATGGTGATGATGGCCCCCAGCACGGTGAGCATGGCCAGCCAGCGCGGCACCCGGTTTTTTTCCAGCCAGAACAGTGTCGGCGCACTGATGATTGCAATAAATACGGACAGCAGAAAGGGAACGACGACGGCTTCGGCAGCCCGAACGCCGGCCACGACCACGACGAATGCCGCCAGGGTAATCAGTGTCGGCAAGCCGGCCGGTCTGGACGAAATGTCCATGTCAGGCTGGCACCCGGCATCTCTGGGATTCACTCCGGATTCCTGTCAGGCATCGGCTAGCCGGCATCGAAAGGTTCATCCGTGATTTCAGGGTTTGTCATAAACATGTAACGGAGGTCTTGAAATCCATACACTACAGTGTCTGTTGACCGGGGCCTACAATAGACTTGGTAATTGTAACGTTTTTTCTTACAATACCGTGGTTCGTGCTGCTGCAGCGGGAGTGCTGGGTGCATTCCGGACCCAGGACTGGGAGATGCGAGGGGTTGTGGCATACGTCAATTTGTGAATCACAAAATCATTTTATAAATTTCGGAGTCAAGAATATGCTAGCCAAGAAACTTCTTTTTTCTGCAGTCTTTGCTTTGGCGATTGGCGTCACCGCAGGGTGTCAGAGTTCGCCGTCCCATGCGGATCTCGCTGAAGTGCGTGCCATGGCAGAAGAGGCACTACACACTGCTAAAGCTGCCGCACAGGATGCAGCTGCGGCCAAGGAATGCTGCCATGCAAACACTGAGCGCATGGACCGCATGTTTAATGACTCCATGATGAAGGGCAAGTAGTGCGTACCTTGATCATGACGTACGGAGGAAGGGCCCGCTAGCGGGCCCTTCCTGTTTTCCAGCCTTTCGATTTCCAATCATGCCCTGCGTGGCTACGGCGACATGACGCCGACCACGGTGGGCAGGCCAGTCTTTCCCTTCGCCAGGCGCCTGGCAAGCTGCCAGTCGACGCGATAACCGTTGCCGCTCCCCGTCGCACCCGTAATGGTGCTCACCAGCTGGGTCAGGTTCGAGCCCGCCCGGCGGTCCTCCCAGGTTCCAGGATGCATTTCCGCATACAGCTTGTTGCGGTGCCAGGCCACCTTGTAGGGCTGGTTGACGATGGTGACCGGCGTGTCAATGGAGATCCTCTGAAACAGGTCCTTGATGTCATCCGGGCGCAGGCGAATACAGCCGTGGGTCACCCGCATGCCGATCCCTCTCGGTTCATTGGTGCCGTGGATGACATAGCTGGGTAGCGCCATGTACAGGGCAAACTTGCCCAGCGGGTTGTCGGGTCCCGGCGGAACCACACTCTCCAGCGGCTTGCCCTTTCGTTCGTATTCCTCGCGGATGGACTTCGGAGGATACCAGGTAGGGTTTTGTTTTTTCCGGATGATGCGCGTGAGACCCAGGGGAGTGTCCCAGCCTTGCCGGCCGATACTGATCGGATAGGTGTACACGTATTGCGGTGTACCGTGAGGGTTTTTCGGGTAGTAGTACAGGCGCATCTCGGCCAGATTGAGCACAATGCCCTCGCGCTTGCTGTCAGGCAAAATGTACTGTGTGGGCAACACCACCTGCGTGCCCTGACCCGGCAGCCATGGGTCCACCGTCGGGTTGGCCATGACCAGTTCTTCATAGCCCACGCCAAACCTTTTCGCCAGCTTGATGAAGGTGTCCTCGAAACTCGTACTGATGATCGTCAGATTGCCGATGATCGGGCTGGCGTCTGACGGAAGCGGATAGCGCTCGGCATGCACGGGCAGTGCCAGCGCGAGGAAAAGAAAACCCAGACCAACAAGTTTTTTCATGGGCATGGTGTTCAGTGCGGGGTGGTGTGTCCTGCGCGCATTGTACAGGGAACCGGCACGGATTGAAC
Organism: Gammaproteobacteria bacterium; assembly: GCA_965220895.1. Lineage (GTDB taxonomy): Bacteria > Pseudomonadota > Gammaproteobacteria > UBA4575 > UBA4575 > WTFY01. The sequence continues at coordinate 1,958,486 of OZ244850.1, read as the reverse complement.
GCCCCAAGGCCCCGCCTGCCCTAGCCTTCGGATTTCACGGCCAGCTCGATGCCCCGCTCGGCGACATCCACCAGCATGCGGATTTCTTCTTTCGTGATGACATACGGCGGCATGAAGTACACCACATTCGCCATGGGCCGGAGCAGGACTCCGTGCTGCAGGGCATATTGATACACCTGCAAGCCGCGTCTTTGCTGCCAGGGGAACGGCTCGCGAGTGGCTTTGTCCTTGACCAGTTCAATGGCCACGATCATGCCGCACTGGCGGACCTCTGCGACGTTCGGGTGATCCTTGAACCGTTCGCACTGCTCGGCAAATTCCCGGCTTAGTTCGCGGTTGGCATCGATGACATTCCCTTCTTTGAAGATTTCCAGTGTGGCCAGTGCCGCCGCACACCCCAGCGCACTGCCCGTGTAGCTGTGGGAATGCATGAAGGCATTCAGGTTTTCATACTCGTCATAGAAGGCCTCGTAGACCGGGTCAGTGGTCAGCACCGCCGACATCGGAAGGTACCCGCCGGTCAATGCCTTGGACAGGCACATGAAATCCGGGGCGATGCCGGCCTGTTCGCAGGCAAACATCGTGCCGGTGCGACCGAACCCGACGGCGATCTCATCGGCGATCAGGTGCACGCCGTAACGATCGCAGGCCTCGCGCAGCAGGCTCAGGTACTTTGGCGAATACATCCGCATTCCCCCTGCGCACTGAACGAGCGGCTCAACGATCACGGCGCATACCTCTTCATGGTGTTTTTGCAAGACGGCCTCCATGTGCAAAAACATGCGAATCGCATACTCCTGTGCGCTCTCCCCGGGCTCGCTGTTAAAACTGTCCGGACTCGGCACGGTGATGGTATCGAGCAGCAGCGGCTCGTAAGTCTCGCGAAACAGGGCGACGTCCCCCATGGAAAGGGCGCCCAGGGTCTCGCCGTGGTACGAGTTGCTGAGATTGACAAACCGGGTCTTGCGCACCTGGCCCTGGTTTCTCCAGTAGTGAAAGCTCATCTTGATGGCCACTTCGATGGCCGAGGACCCGTTGTCCGCGTAGAAGCACCGGGTCAACGAAGCCGGCATGATGTCGACGAGCTGTTCGGACAGGCGAATGACGGGTTCGTGGGAACAGCCGGCGAGCAAGATATGGTCGAGTTCCTGCATCTGCCGGCTGACCGCCTGGCTGATTTTCTCGTTGCAATGCCCGAAGATGTTCACCCACCACGAGCTGATGGCATCAAGGTAGCGGTTGCCGTCGAAGTCCTCCAGCCAGACACCTCTGGCCTTCTTGACCAACAACATGGGCAGGGACTCGTGGTCCTTCATCTGCGTGCATGGGTGCCATACCAAGGCAAGGTCCCTTTGCCCCAGCTTCGAAGTTTGTGTGGTCATGGCGGCTTTCAGCTCGTCTTCAGATTCATGCTACTCTACTGCATGCGTCGCGAATGGGCACATGAATTCCCGCACCGGGCCGGTCTTGTGCATCTGAACCATGCCGGCGTCGCGCCCTGGCCTGCACGCACCGCAAGGGCCGTCACTGCATTCGCCACGGAAAACACCCGTCACAGTACCGAAAAAATTCTGCAATGGAAACAGAAAGAATCCGCATTGCGCTCCGCATGCCGGCAACTGATTCATGCCGAAGATACCAGTGACATCGCACTGGTCAAGAACACCTCCGAAGGGCTTTCCATCGTGGCCTACGGGATCCCGTGGAAAGCCGGGGAGAACGTCGTTTTTGCAAGACAGGAATTCCCGTCCAACCGCATCCTCTGGCAATCACTGCAGTCGCGCTTCGGGGTCGAGGCGCGGTGCGTCGACCTCAGCCAGGCCCAAACCCCTGAAGATGCCCTGTTCAGCCAGGTAGACCGTCACACACGGCTCATCTCGGTCAGTGCGGTCCAGTATGACGATGGCCTGCGCATGGATCTTGCGAGGATCAGCGATTTCTGTCGGGCCCGTGGAATCCTGTTCTGCATCGATGCCATCCAGATGCTGGGGGTCATCCCCTTTGATTTGACCGAGACCCCGGCGGACTTCGTCATCGCGGACAGCCACAAGTGGATGCTGGCCCCGGAAGGCATTGGCCTGTTCTACTGCAATCCCGACCGGCGCGACCTGCTGCAGCTCAACCAGTTCGGCTGGCACATGCTGGAGAACCCGGGTGATTTCGAATCCCAGCAATGGGAGACGGCAAAAGATGCCACGCGCTTCGAATGCGGCACCCTGAACCATGTGGGTATCCATGCCATGCAGGAAAGCCTGCATATGCTGCTCGAAATCGGAATCGAAACCATACATGATGTGGTATCTTCAAATATTTCTTATCTGATTGATATGTCAATTAGTAATGGACTCGATATCGTCAGCAACACGGACCCTGACCGGCGCTCTGGCATCGTGACGGTGCGCAGGGCGGGCACCGATAGCCATGCCCTGTTCAGCTTCCTGCTCGGCTCCGGGATCCTCTGTGCCCACCGCTGCCAGGGCATCCGCTTTTCACCTCATTTCTATACCTCAGAAGACGACCTGGACCACGCACTCCGGCTGGTCTGCGAGTATGTATAATCAATTTCAGTCCCGTACAATCCTGAGGCTTGTGCCGCATGACCCAGCCGGCCATCTACATCATCGATGGAAGTCGATCACCGTTTCTCAAGGTGCAGGGGCGACCCGCCCCCTTCCAGGCGTCTGATCTCGCGGTAGTCTCTGCCCAGCCGCTGCTGATGCGCCAGCCCTTCGCACCGGATGCGCTGGATGAGGTCATCGTGGGCAGCGTGTCCCCCGGGGTCGATGAGGCCAACATTGCACGCATCATTGCCCTGCGACTGGGCTGCGGGCACCGCATGCCCGCCTGGACCGTGCAGCGCAACTGCGCATCCGGAATGCAGGCCATCGACTCGGCCTGCACGAGCCTGCTGCTCGGGAAATCGGAACTGATCCTGGCCGGAGGCACGGAGGCGATGAGCCACACGCCGGTGCTGTACAACCATCACATGGTGAACTGGCTTGGAGACCTGGGCCGCTCCAGATCTCCATGGCAGAAAGTCCAGACTCTTGCCCGGCTCAGACCCGGTTTTTTTGTGCCGGTCATCGGTCTCAAAAAGGGCCTGACCGATCCGGTGGTCGGCATCTCCATGGGACAGACGGCCGAGAACCTGGTTCACCGGTTCAGTATTCCGAGGACCCGGATGGATCACTACGCCGTGCAAAGCCACCAGCGCCTGCTGCATGCCCAGGAAAACGGTCACCTCGACGAAGTGGTCACCATCTATGACCACCAGGGCGTGTACTACGACCACGACAACGGTGCAAGACCGGACTCCAGCGTGGAAAAACTGGCAAAGCTGGCCCCCGTGTTTGACAGGAAGTTTGGAAATGTCACTGCGGGCAACAGCGCCCAGATCACCGACGGGGCGGCCTGGGTCCTTCTGGCCAGCGAGTCGGCGGTTGAACAACACGATCTCTCCCCTGCCGGCAGAATCATTGCCACCGCCTGGGCGGCCCTGGACCCCGCGCAGATGGGACTCGGTCCGGTTCATGCCACGGCCTCCCTGTTGACTGGGCAGAACCTCAAGCTTGCGGACATCGACTACTGGGAGATCAACGAAGCCTTTGCAGGGCAGGTGCTTGCCTGCACCGCTGCGTGCCAGAGCGAGGAGTATTGCCGGAACGAGCTGGGCATGGACCACGCATTGGGCGAGATTCCCCATGAGTGTCTCAACGTGGACGGAGGGGCGATCAGCATTGGACACCCCGTAGGGGCCAGTGGCACACGGATCGTGCATCATCTTCTGAAGGTGCTGCAGCGAAACCAGGCCAAGCTGGGGGTTGCCACACTGTGTATCGGCGGTGGCCAGGGCGGTGCAGTGCTCGTGGAGAACCTCCAGTAGTAAGGACCGGATGGCTCTCCAATACACCCACTGGGCGCTTGACCAGGATGACCAGGATCTGGCCTGGCTCACACTGGATGTGGCCAACAGCAGCACGAACATCCTGTCGCTGTCGGTTCTCGACGAATTCCGGCAGATCCTGGAGCGCTTCGAGGAACACACGCCTGCGGGAATCGCCATCATCTCCGGCAAACCCCGGGGATTCATTGCCGGTGCAGACATCAAGGAGTTTACCGAAATCACCCGGGTGCAGCAGGCGCTTGAGAAAATCTACATGGGCCACTCGATCATGGATCAGCTGGATCACCTGTTCTGTCCCACGGTTGCGGTCATCAATGGCTTTTGCCTGGGCGGCGGGCTGGAGCTTGCACTGTGCTGCGACTACCGGGTCGCACTGGATGACCCGGGCGTGCGCTTTTCTTTTCCGGAGATCAAGCTGGGAATCCATCCCGGATACGGGGGTACCGTACGGGCCCTGCGACACCTGAGCCCTGTCACGGCCATGGACCTGATGCTGACAGGACGCAGCATCGATGCAAGGCGCGCGAAAAAAATTGGGCTGGTCGATCATGTCGTGCCTGAGCGGCAGTTGCGCAATGCCGCGCGCCGGCTTCTGCTGAACCGCCCGCCCGTGCACCAGGTTCCCAGACTCGCGAAGTTTCTCAACAGCCGGCCTGCGCGCCTGGTCCTGGCGGCGCAGATGCGCAGACAGGTTTCCAGGAAAGCACCGCTGGAGCATTACCCTGCGCCCCATGCCATGATCAATCACTGGACTGAGCACTACGGCGAAGAAGAGAAGATGCTGCAGTATGAAGCGAGTTCTGTCGCGGAGCTGAGCGTCACCCAAACAGCGAAAAACCTGGTGCGCACGTTCATGCTGTCCAAAAAACTCAAGGGACTTGCCAGCCGTGAGCCGGCCCTCGTACGTCACGTGCATGTGATCGGCGCCGGCGTGATGGGTGCAGACATTGCTGCATGGTGCGTACACAGGGGATTGACCGTCACCTTGCAGGACATCCGCATGGAAAGCCTGGCGAAGGCCAAGAAACGTGCCTGGCAGTACTTCAGGAAACGGCTGAAACACCGCCTGCTCATCCGAAACGCCATGGACCGCTTTATTCCGGACATGCAGGGCAGCGGCCTCGGCAAGGCCGACGTCGTGATTGAAGCGGTATTTGAAGACAGGAACATCAAGCAGGACCTGCTGGCCTCGATTGAACCCAAGCTGAGAAAGGATGCACTGCTGGCCACCAATACATCGAGCATCGAAATCGAAAAGCTCTGTGATGCATTGGCAGAGCCCGCCCGCCTGGTCGGGGTACACTTTTTCAACCCGGTTACGAGGATGCCGCTGATCGAAGTCGTCAACGGCGTGCAGACACGCCGCGAAGTTCTGCAACAGGCGATCGATTTTTCCCGACAGATCGACAAACTACCCCTGCCGGTGAAAAGTGCACCCGGGTTTCTGGTGAACCGGATCCTGACGCCCTACATGGTGGAAGCCGGGCTGCTTCGCGAAGCCGGCCTTCCGGCTGGTGAAATTGACCAGGCTGCCGTCAGGTTTGGCATGCCGATGGGACCGCTTGAGCTGGCCGATACCGTCGGGCTCGATATCGGTCTGCATGTTGCCGAGAGCCTGGACTTGGCCTACGGGTTCGGGGTCCCGGAATCATTCCGGTCCATGGTCGAGGCCGGCAAGCTCGGCAGGAAATCCGGACAGGGCTTTTACAAGTGGAAACGGGGAAAGAAAGTTTCCCCGATTCGCAAGCCCTCACCCAAGCACTTTGAATCCATCCAGAACCGCCTGGTGTCGAGGATCGTCAACGAAGCCGTCGCATGCCTGCGCGAGGAGGTCGTCCCGGACCGGGATTCCCTGGATGCAGGCATTGTTTTCGGTACGGGATTTGCCCCGTTTCGAGGCGGGGTAATGCAATATATCGACTCCAGGGGAGCTGCTGACTTGCTGGCTACCCTGGGTTCATTGCAAAAACAGTTTGGGGACCGCTTTCGGCCAGACCCGGGCTGGCACGAACTGATCGCGGAAGCCGGGTGAAAGGGGAAACTTCCCTGTTCAGGGCTCTGGCTTAACGCGGACCTCTGTCCGGTCGGGGGCGTGCCTCGTTGACCCTGACATTGCGTCCCTGCACGTTGGATTCATTCAGTGCACTGATTGCACTTTCGCCTTGTGCCTTGTCCGGCATTTCGACAAAACCAAACCCTTTGGAACGGCCTGATTCCCTGTCCATGATGATGCTTGCATTCTTCACTTCGCCATGCGCAGCAAACAACTCCCGCAATTCATCTTCAGAGATGCTGTAAGGCAAATTACCGATATAAATGTTCATTCTTTCTCCTATAGCATGTGTACCGTTAGTATTAACATCACCCAGAAACCAGCACACGAATCAATCGATGATGATCAAAATATTGTCTGGCTGTACTGCCCTACATGTGAAACTCGCATGACTAACTAAAATACAAAAACTTTGGGAAACAAAGACTCAAGGGAGTTGCTTTAGAAGTGAATACGAACAGGATGCGCAAATCTGAAGTTACTTCAGATCTGGTGCATAACCTTCATGAAAGCTGGAAACCATACATTCAATGCTTCTGCCTGCCTCTAACGATCGTGGGCAGGAACCGATCGCTCACCAATAATGCACGAAAAGTTTTAAAGTGTCTATACATTTACGACGCTGTCATTTTCCTGTCACAAAGCGCTACTCACCCTGCGGAAGTTCGACGGTGTTCACTAGAAATGGATCGCACGCTTATCGGTTGCAAGGGCTGCCTCATGCATGCCTTCCGACAAGCTCGGATGGGCATGCACCATGCGGGCAAGATCCTCGGCACAAAGTTCCGACTCCATGGCCACCACCGCTTCGCAGATCAGTTCGGATGCATACGGCCCCAGGATATGGGCTCCCAGGATCCTGTCGCTTCCCTGCTCGCAAACAATCTTGAACAGACCTTCGGTATCATCCATCGCATGCGCACGCCCTAACGCCCTGAACGGGAATTCTCCTGTGCGACATGCAATGCCGCCGCTCTTGCACTGCTGCTCGGTTTGCCCGACCCATGCGATTTCCGGCCAGGTGTAGACGACCCACGGAACTGCATCATAGTTGATGTGGGCATGCTGGCCTGCAAGTTGCTCCGCAAGCGCCATGCCTTCCTCGGAACCCTTGTGCGCGAGCATCGCTCCACCGACGACATCGCCGATCGCGTAGATATTTTCCGCTGACGTCTGCCAGCGTGCATCCGCCTCGATGAAACCCTTTTGATCCGTGCTGATGTTCACGGCGTCGAGGTCCAGATCCTCCGTGTTGGCCATGCGCCCCACCGCAACGACTAGCTTGCTAACCTCGAGAAGCTGTTCGGCACCATTCAGGCTGTAGCTGACCGCAACCTTGTCACCGCTCACCTGCACTTCCTGGACCCGGCAATTCAACCGGATATCCAGCCCCTGCTTGCCGAGAATCTTAAATGCCTCCTTGCTGATCGTGTGATCGGCGGTTGGTAAAAATTCCGGCAGCGCTTCGAGGATAATCACTTCTGAACCCAGGCGATTCCACACACTGCCCATTTCCAGTCCAATGACCCCTGCCCCGATGATGCCCAGCCTCTCCGGTATCTCCTGCAGGCTCAGCGCCCCGGTCGAATCGAGTACCTGATCATTGTCAATGTTGATATCCGACAAAATGCTTGGCTTCGACCCGCTGGCAATGACGATATGCTCACCCTGCAGCTTCAGGGATGAGCCATCCAGCTGTTCGACGTGAACTTGCTGTCCGCCTAAAAATCGGGCCGTGCCGACATACACGTCGACCTTGTTCTTTTTGAGCAAGCTCGCGACTCCCCGGGTCAGGGTTTGCACAACTTTGTCCTTGCGCTTCTGCATGGTGGGAACGTCGACTTCAAGCCCGGAAATCTTCAGGCCGTGTCGACCGGCGTGTTCACGCAGAAAGTAGGCATGGTGGGTCGAATCGAGCAGGGCCTTGGACGGGATGCAGCCCACGTTCAGACAGGTACCACCCAGTGCCGGTTTTCCCCTGGCATTGACCCACTTGTCGATGCAAGCGACCTTGAAGCCCATCTGGGCACAGCGTATCGCGCACACGTAGCCTGCGGGCCCGGCACCAATCACGATGACTTGATACTGCGGCATGTCAAAACCGGATCAGGCCTGCAGCAGAAGCCGGACCGGATCCTCGATGATGTTTTTCACATGGTTCAGGAACTGCACGGCCTCCCTGCCGTCGATGATCCGGTGGTCGTAGCTGAGGGCCAGGTACATCATGGGCGCAATCCGGAGCTCGCCGTCGTGTGCCACCGGGCGGTCCTGTATGGCATGCATCCCCAGAATGGCACTTTGTGGCGGGTTGACGATGGGCGTGGACATCATCGAGCCGAATATGCCCCCGTTGGTGATCGTGAAGGTCCCACCGGTGAGTTCCTCGATGGTAACCTTGTTTTCACGCGCCCGGGTGGCGAAATCCACGATCCTGCTCTCGACCCCGGCAAAGGAAAGCCCGCTTGCATCACGGATCACCGGAACAATCAGGCCACGCTCGGTGCTGACCGCAACCCCGATGTCGAAGTACTCGTGGTAGACGATGTCATCCCCGTCGACGGAGGCATTGATGACGGGAAAGGCCTTCAAGGCGTCAATGACCGCCTTGATGAAAAAGGACATGAAGCCCAGCTTGACCCCGTGCGAATTCTGAAAATCCTCCTTATAATTTTTCCGCAACTCCATGATATTTTTCATGTTGACTTCATTGAACGTCGTCAACATGGCACTTTGCTTCTGGGCACTCACTAGGCGTCTTGCGATGCTTTTGCGTAACGCGGTCATGGGCATCCGCCGGACCTGCCGACCGCCCGGTGGCGGTGCATCCGGCAGTGGAGCCGTGTCGGGCCGGGGTACAGGATCGGCCGCCGGCACCTGAACCGCTTCGTCTTGTTCCTGCCTCGCCTGGATATGGGCCTGGACATCTTCCTTGGTCACCCGGCCACCCTTTCCGGTGCTCTTGACCTCCTGCAGGTCGATCCCGTGTTCTGCGGCCAGTTTTCGAACGGCCGGGCTGGTCTTCGAAGGCGCAGGTTTCTCGGGTTCACGGGCAGCCTCGGGAGCTGCCGCGGCACTTGCAGACGCCTCCTCCTGTGCGGGCGGAGCCGCGGGCTCGCTCGATGGCTTGGCGGTTGCCCTGGAAGACTTGGTGCCGCGCTTTCCGGTGTCGATCACGCCCAGGACTTCGTTGCTCTGCACGTCGTCACCGGTCTGCTTGTCGATGGATACGAGCTGGCCGCTTTGGGGTGCCGTGATCTCCAGGATCACCTTGTCCGTTTCGATATCGACCAGCTGCTCGCCTTCTTCCACCGCATCACCCTGCTGTTTCAGCCAGGTCCCGACCACGGCCTCGGTGATCGATTCGGCCAGCTCCGGAACCGTCACGTCTACCTTCATGCCACCACCCTGCCTGGCCTGCAACCCGGTACCATCACACCGCCCTCAGGGAGGGTTTGCGAACGACCGGTTTCGAAATGCCCAGTGCATCGTTGATGAGTGCGAGCTGCTGTCTGCGATGAACCTGCAGGGAACCGGCTGCCGGGGAGGCCGAGTAGGACCTGCCTGCATAACGCAACTGCTGGTTTTTCTTCAGGCATGCCTTCAGGTGACGCCTGGACTGCATGTAGTACCACGCACCCTGGTTGCGCGGTTCCTCCTGGGCCCAGACGATTTCACGAACCCCCGAATACTTGCCCATGATCTGCTTCACCTCTTCCAGCGGGAACGGATACAGCTGTTCGATCCGCACGATAGCCGTGTCGGTGATCTTGTGCTCCCGGTATGCACGCAGCAACTCGTAATACAATTTGCCTGCACACAAGATGATTTTTCGGACGCTTTTCGTCTTCAGGTTCCCGGCGGCATCAATCACCACCTGGAACCCGCCCTCGCTGAATTCGCTGATCGGCGAGGATGCATCGACGTCCCGCAGGATGTTCTTCGGAGTCATCACGATCAGGGGCTTGCGATAGGGCCGTATCATTTGCCTGCGCAAGAGATGAAAGATCTGCGCGGGCGTGCTCGGCATGCAGACCTGTATGTTTTCTTCGGCGCACAGCTGCAGGTAGCGTTCCAGCCGCGCGGAGGAGTGTTCCGGGCCCTGGCCGTCATAACCATGGGGAAGCAGCATCACCAATCCGCAGTAGCGTTGCCACTTGGCCTCTGAAGAACTCAGGAACTGGTCCACGTAGACCTGCGCATTGTTGGCAAAATCACCGAACTGCGCCTCCCAGATCACCAGGCTCTCCGGTTCGGTCGTGCTGTAGCCGACCTCGAATCCCAGCACCGCTTCTTCGGAGAGCAGCGAGTTGATCGGCAGAAACAGCGGCTGATCCTCGGCGATGTGCTGCAGGGGGATGTACACCTCTCCGGTGTCCTGGTCATGAAAGCCGACGTGCCTGTGGAAAAAGGTACCGCGCACGCAGTCCTGCCCGGACAGGCGCACCGGATAACCGTCCTGGAGCAACGACGCATAGGCGAGATTCTCGCCAAAGCCCCAGTCCGCCGGCAGCTCGCCATCGCCCATCTGCTTTCGTGACTGCACGATCTTCTGCACAATGCGATGCAGCGCAAAACCTTCGGGAACGGTGGTCAGTCGTTGCGTGAGCGTGCGGATGCGCTCTTTGCTGATACAGGTGCTGGCCGGTTCACGCCAGCCCGTGCCGAGAAAGGGCCTGTAGTCCACGAGGTAGTCCGATTCCGTTTTCTTGGCGATGGGCCCACACACGCGCTGCCCTTTCTGAAGGCGGTTCAGGTACTTGGTTTCCAGCGCCTTGACCCTGGACGGGGAAATCGTTCCGTTTTCCACCAGCTGGTCCGCGTAGATCCGGGTCACGCCGGGCTGGTTGCGGATACTCCGGTACATGATCGGCTGGGTCACGGCCGGCTCGTCCGCCTCGTTGTGTCCGTGCTGGCGGTAGCAGACCATGTCGATGACCACGTCGCAGTTGAACTTCATGCGGTAGTCCATGGCAAGCTGGGCGGTGAACACCGCGGCCTCCGGATCGTCGCCGTTGACATGAAACACGGGGGCCTGCACGACCTTGGCCACGTCCGAACAGTACAGCGTGGACCTCGAGTCCAGGGGGTCGCTGGTCGTGAACCCGATCTGGTTGTTCACCACGACGTGAATGGTCCCTCCCGTACTGTATCCCCGCGTCTTGGACAGGTTCAGGGTTTCCATCACCACGCCCTGGCCTGCGATGGCGGCGTCCCCATGGATCAGGATCGGAACCACTTCCTTGCGGCTGGTGTCGCCACGGCGTTCCTGGCGTGCACGTACCGAACCCGCGACCACGGGATTGATGGCTTCAAGGTGGGAGGGATTGAAGGACAGCACGGTATGGACCGCTCCATGCTCGGTGGCAAGGTCCGATGAAAACCCCTTGTGGTACTTGACGTCTCCCGAACCCTGCTCGGGGCCGAGCTTGTCCTCGAATTCCCTGAACAGCGTTTCCGGGTTCTTGCCGAGGATGTTAACCAGCATGTTGAGACGCCCGCGGTGCGCCATCCCCAGAATGACTTCCCGTACGTGATGACGACCGCCGCTTTTGATCAGCTCATTGATGATGGGAATCAGGCTGAGTCCGCCCTCCAGGGAAAACCGCTTTTGACCGACGTACTTCTTGTGCAGGTACACTTCCAGCGATTTCGCCGAAATCAGGATCTCCAGTATTCTTCTTTTGCGCTTGTCGGACAGCTCGGGCGCAAAGTGAAACTGCTCCAGGCGCCGCTGGATCCATTCCTTCTGTTCCAGAGACGAAATATGCTTGAATTCCGAGCCGATGGTACCGCAGTAGGTCACCGAGAGCATGCTGAGGATCTCTCTCAGCGGGGCATGCTTGACGTCACCGAGGCCGCCCGTTTCAAAGACTGTGTCCATGTCCTTGTGGCTCAGGTCATGAAACTCCGGACTGAGCTCCGGGATGTCGGGGCGCAGGGACGCATTCAGCGGGTCGATGTCAGCCTGGCGGTGACCGAGATACCGGTAGGCACTGATCAGGCGGACCACGTCCACCTGCTTGCGGTTCAGCTCGTCCCGGTATTCCGCCATGCGCTCGACCGCGGCGATCAGGCCGAATACGTCCACCGACTGCTCAAAGGTGTCCTCGTCAAATCCCAGCGTGAAGTCCGTGTCGCCGTGCTCAAAATCCGCAGGGGACGATGAAGCCTGGAGGGGGTCAGCCTCGAGTGCGCTGAAAACTTTTTGCCATGAGGCAGGAACGGAATCCGGGTGGGCCAGATACTCTTCGTAAAGGCTTTCGATGTAGGAAACACTCCCGCTATTGAGTTGTTCACCGCCTGATAACAAAAGCCAGTCTTTTTTCATTTGCCTCAAGAAGTACCCGGTGTTTCGCCTGTCATATTATATAGAAGATCAGGCACGGGCATTGCACAATCGTCGAATGCCTGAAAGGATGCAGCGGTCTTCACCGTCCCTGCAAGGACGGCGACTGCAGGGATTGCTGACACTGAATCAGCATGTTCTCGATAAACAGGCGCTGGTTCATCGAGGCGCTGGTGATGCGCCTGGACTCGGCAAGCCGGTCCAGGCAATCGAACAGGCATTGGGGGGTCGCCTGCTGCGCCAGGTTCTGCAGGTCTTCAAGCACATCCGGATTTTCAATGGTCTCGGGATGCTCCTTGAAACAGCAGCGAATCAGATCACCGCACCAGGCCTGTAGCCACTCGATGATTCTTTCCGGGTCTTCATTTTTGAGCCTGGAAGATATTCCGGTCACGGTTTCCCGGCCCGTCATCAACGCAAGCAGCTGTTCATAAAAGGCAGTGCGTGTCTTGCCCAGTCCACTGTCGTGCGACTCCCATGCGAGTAACGGTCGTCCCCCGCAAGCGCCGAGCAGGTCCTGCCATGCGGGCCCGGGCGCTTTTTCCTGCAGCCAGTGCAGGGCCGGTGCGGAATCGGGCACACTGAACCTCCAGGTCTGACAGCGGCTTCGGATGGTGGCGGGCAAACTCTCGGGGCGATGGCTGACCAGGAAAAGAACGGAGCCCGGGGGCGGCTCTTCCAGGGTCTTCAGCAACGCATTGGCCGCGTTGATGTTCATCCTGTGTGCGTGGTTGATGCACACCACCTTGAACTTCCCCTGTTGGCGGCTGAGTGCCATGAAGCGGTTGATCTCGCGGATGTCATCGACCCGGATCTGTTCGGACCTGTCCGCTGCCCCGGCTTCCTCCATATTGATAAAGCGCACATCCGGATGGGTCCTCGCCAGGATCAGGCGGCAGTTGTCGCAGGTCCCGCAGGGATGTCCGTGTGAATCCGGTCTTGTGCAATTCATCCGTTGGACATAGGTCCGGCAAAATTCCAGCTTGCCAATGGCCGCCGGGCCGGACACAAGAATGGCATGGGTCAGGCGCTCATTGACCAGGTAGTCCACGTACTGCTGCCACGCGTCCGCCTGCCAGGGATACATCACCGCGCTACCTCCGACTTACAGGGAAAACCTTGAATCGACGGTTTGCCGGATGCGCGATGCGACCCGCTCGATTTCCGGTTCGGTATCGATCACGGCAAAACGATCCGGGTCCTGCTCGGCACGCTTGTGGTAGGCGGCCTGCACACGCTCGAAGAAATCCTGTGACTCACTTTCGAAGCGATCCTTTTCACCGCGGCTGTTGACGCGTTGCATCGCCGTTTCCAGTGTACAGGTCAGCACGAAGGTCAGGTCCGGCTGAAAGCCCGGGTGAACCACCGACTCGATTTTCTTGATGTCGGAATCGGGTATACCGCGCCCACCGCCCTGGTAGGCATAGCTGGCATCCGTAAACCGGTCACACAGGACCCAGGCACCCTCCTGCAGTGCCGGGTAGACGACTTCCGCAAGATGCTGGGCGCGCGCCGAAAACATCAGCAACAACTCCGTACGGGCATCCAGCGGGACGGCCGTTGGCTCCAGCAGCACGTCCCGGACCTGCTCTCCGACCCGGGTGCCGCCAGGCTCTCGCGTGACCCGCACATCGAGTTCCCGTGAATGCAGGTATTCCTTCAAGAGCCCGGTCTGCGTCGTCTTGCCGGTGCCTTCCGTGCCCTCGAAAGTAATGAATTTTCCGCGCATTGTTCGACCGGTATTCACCCTGTTCCAACCTCTCAGTTGCCGGGATCTCCACCATAACAGTTCTTGCAGCCCTTGAGTTGGTAACGGATGACCGCCTTGCGGTGTTCCGAGTAGGTCGAAGAAAAGTGGTGTGTGCCATCTCGCTTGGCAACAAAAAACATCATCTCGCTGTCCGCCGGGTTCAGTGCAGCCGCGATGGAGGCACGGCCAGGCAGTGCGATCGGCGTGGGCGGAAGGCCCTTGTGTATGTAGGTGTTGTAAGGTGTGTCCATTTTCAGGTCCTTGCGGCGGATGTTTCCCTCAAAGGCATCTCCCATGCCGTAGATCACCGTCGGGTCGGCTTGCAGTCGCATGCCGCGCTTCAGGCGGGTGGTGAAAACGGCGGATATCATGGAGCGCTCGTACTCCACCGTGGTTTCCTTCTCGATAATGGAGGCAAGGACCAGGGCTTCGTCCTGGGTGTGGATGGGGAGCCCCGGTTTTTTCCTGGCCCACTCTTCATCGAGCACCGACTGCATGTGTTGTGCCAGATGTCGGAAAAACTGTACGTCGGTGACACCGGGCGAGAAGCGGTAGGTATCGGGGAAAAACCGCCCTTCGGGGTGGCTGCTCTTCAGATCCAGTCTGGTGAGCAACTCTTCCGGTGAACTCACGGTCTTGGTGATCTTGTCATTCTCCTGGACGGCCTTCCAGAGCTGTCCGAACGTGGAGCCCTCAATCACCGTCACGGCAAACTGCGTGCCCTCCCCCTGCACCAGTTTGTGCAGCAGCTCTCGCGGGCTCAGCGTCGTCACGAGCAGATATTCGCCGGCCTTGATCTCGTGGGCCGCACCGCTGATACGTGCAAAGGTATCCCAGCTCCAGCGGTCGGATAGGATGCCGGCCTCGTGGAGCTGGCGGGTGATTTCCCGAAAGCTCGTGCCCGGGACAATCACCAGTTTCACTTGCTCCGAGTCAACGGATAGCGGACGTTGGGCATAGTCCTTGAAATAGGCGGTCAGCACGATCAAGGCGAGCAGGACAATCGCGATGACCCCGTGATGTGCTTGCACCGGCCGCTCGCTCAATGGTTGAAAACGGACATCAGTGCGCCTGTCAGTTCAGACCTGGAAAACCGGAGTGAATCGAAGCGTTTCACCGGCCATATGCCGATGATGCAGTTGCACACGAACATCGCATCCATATCCGCGGTCTCCCCGAGGCCGAGAGCCCGGACCGAGAGCTCGATATGGTGGCGATGGCAATAGCGGATGACTTGCTCGCGCAATATTCCCGCAACCCCGCACTGGCTGAGGTCCGGGGTAACCAGACCACCGTCCGCCTCAAAAAATACATTGCTTGCCGTGGCTTCGATGACATGATCCTGTGTATCGCAAACCAGTCCTTCCTGGTATTCATCCTCCCACTCGCTGCGTGCCAGCACCTGCTCAAGGCGGTTCAGATGCTTGATCTGTGCAAGTCTCGGCTGATGGGACAGGCGGAAGCTGCACAGCGTCACGTCAATCCCCGGGTCCTCGTAGGCTTGCGGAAATACCGGCCGGGGAAATTTCTGCACGATCCGGGTCAATGCCTGTTGCACGGGACGATAACCCCGTTCACCGGCGCCCCGCGTGATGATCACCTTGATGATGCATTCCGGGTCGGAGCCGATGGTCTGGGCCACCTCCTGTCTCAAGGCATCGCGGTCGAGACCTTCCAGTCCCAGCGCCTGGCAGCCTGTCTGAAGGCGACGCAGGTGATCTTCCAGGAACCGGACGCTGCCATCGCGCACCGCCATGGTCTCGAACAGGCCATCGCCATAAAGCAGGCCCCGGTCGAGGACAGTGATCGTTTCGCATGCCTGCCCGTTGACTGTGATTGTTGGTGCCTGCATTTCAAGATCCCGGCACAGCATCCCTCAAAGTGTGACCACTTTGCCTGCGCTGTCAGGTTCCAAGCATCAGACCTTTTTGAAAACTACAGTCGCGTTGGTGCCGCCGAAACCAAACGAGTTGGACAGTGCAATATCCAGTTCGCCGGGACGCGCCTCGTTCGGGACATAGTCCAGATCGCATTCCGGGTCCGGGGTGTCGTAATTGATCGTGGGAGGGAGGACGCCATGGTAGACCGCCAGGATCGTAAAGAGGGCCTCCACGCCGCCGGCCGCACCCAGCAGGTGCCCGGTCATGGACTTGGTCGAGCTGATCGCCAGCTTGCGGGCATGATCGCCAAAGGTGGTCTTGATGGCCTCGGTCTCGGCAATATCCCCGGCCGGGGTGGAAGTGCCGTGCGCATTGATATAGTCGACCTCGGCAGGATCGAGTTCGGCATCCTGCAGCGCATTCTGCATGCACTTGGAAGCCCCGAGGCCTCCTTTTGCCGGTGAGGTCATGTGGTATGCATCGCTGTTCGTACCGTAGCCGACCAGCTCGCAGTAGATTTTCGCAGAGCGCGCCTTGGCGTGCTCGAACTCTTCCAGGATCAGGACGCCTGCCCCGTCACCCAGCACAAAGCCGTCACGGTCAAGATCAAACGGGCGGCTGGCCGTCTCGGGGTCCTCGTTGTGCGAAGCACAAAGTGCCCGGGCCGCGGCAAACCCGCCAACCCCCAGCGGACAGGTGGCCATCTCGGCGCCTCCGGCGACCATGATGTCCACATCACCGTAGGCGATCATCCGGGCCGCATCGCCGATGTTGTGTGTACCGGTGGAACAGGCCGAGACGATCGAAATGTTCGGGCCGCGATAACCGCGCATGATTGACAGGTTTCCCGAGACCATGTTGATGATGTTGCTGGGCACGAAAAACGGCGAGATTTTTCTGGGCCCGGACTCCAGGTAGGCTTCGTTGCTTTTTTCAATGCCCGGCAACCCGCCGATGCCGCTTCCGATGGCGACTCCGATGCGATCGGCATTTTCTTCGGTCACCTCGAAACCCGAATCCTCGGCGGCCTGGACACCGGCCCCGATTCCAAAATGGATAAAGGGGTCCATCTTGCGCTGGTCTTTCTTTGACAGGTAGTCGTCGGCATTGAAATCCCGGGTCTGGCCGGCAATCTGAACGGAAAACTCACTGGCATCGAAAGCGTCGATTCTGGAAATCCCGCTGTTGCCGGCAACGATATTTTCCCATGCCTTCTGGGTCGCTGAACCGACGGGGGATACGATACCCAACCCGGTCACTGCAACACGTCGCCGAGACACCATGGTTTATCTCATCCGGTCAGGTAAAGAAAGGAAGGTTTGCCTTGCACAATTGCATGCAGGCGATTACTGGTGGGAGCTGACGTAATCGATGGCCTGTTTCACGGTCGTGATCTTTTCTGCCTCTTCATCGGGGATTTCACATTCAAACTCCTCCTCCAAGGCCATCACGAGTTCGACTGTATCCAAAGAGTCTGCACCCAAGTCATCCACAAATGATGCGTCTTCCGAGACTTCGTCTTCGCCCACTCCCAGCTGTTCTACGATAATTTTCCTAACTCGTTCTTCAATGTTGCTCATAGCGGTTGCTTCCCCTTTGCAAAAGTTGTTCAGCCCAGGTCCGGACCGGGCAATTATTGTATTGAAAAGAATATCCCTGTGCCATCTTTAGCGCATGGCCGATCGTGCCAGCCGGAGATGCACATCGAATTAGATACTTGTAGTCAAGTAATAACAATACTTTAGACACAGTTATTAAATTAAAATAGCGGCATCTGCGATGCGGGTCAGCCCATGTACAACCCGCCATTGACATGGATCGTCTCGCCCGTGATATAGGCGGCGTCGGATGAAACCAGAAAACACACGGCATGGGCAATATCTTCCGGTGCGCCCATGTGCCCTGCCGGTATCTGCGCAATGGCATGCGTGCGCTGCGACTCATTGAGCTCCGCGGTCATGTCCGTCTCGATGAATCCCGGGGCGACGACATTCACCGTGATCCCACGGGATGCCACCTCGCGCGCGAGGGACTTGGTGAACCCGATCATCCCGGCCTTGGAAGCCGTATAGTTGGACTGCCCGGCGTTACCGGACATTGCGGCAACCGAGGCGATGTTGATGATGCGTCCGTGGCGCATTTTCATCATGTCCCTGAGACAGGCACGGGTCAGTCGGTAGATCGAGGAAAGGTTCGTATTGATGACCGCATCCCACTCCTCGTCCTTCATGCGCACAAGCAGGTTGTCCCGGGTGATCCCGGCGTTGTTGACCAGAATACTGGGGGGCGAGTGGCGGGCCTTGACCTCTTCCAGCAAGGCGCTCACGGAATCTGCCTGCGAGACATCCAGTTGCAGCCCGGTTCCGTTCAGGTTCGCCTGCTTGAGCCCGGCCTCGATGCCCTGTGCGCCGACGGGTGTCGTCGCCGTGCCCACGACCTCAAGCCCCTGTGCCGCCAGTGCATGCAGGATCGCCTTGCCGATGCCCCGGCTTGCGCCGGTCACCAGGGCTACCTGGTCATTCATGCCTGCCCCGCAGAAGCCAATGCTTCCAGCCGTTCAAGCGCCTGGTCGAGGCTCTTGAGATCATGGACAGCATGGCCGGATGCATCGCGATCGATCCGCTTGCTGAACCCCGTCAGCACCCTGCCAGGACCCAGTTCGACCAGCACCCTCACGCCGCTGGAGATCATGTGCTGGATCGTTTCCACCCAGCGTACCGGGCTGAACAGCTGCCGATACAGGGCGTCCCTGATCAGCGCTTCATCCGAGTATGAACAGACATCGACATTCTGGATGACTTCATGCTGTGGGGCATGCATTTCGACGTCCTGCAGGTAATCACGCAATTGCTCGGCTGCGGGTTTCATCAAAGTACTGTGTGAGGGCACACTCAGGGGCAGCAGGACGCAACGCTTGGCACCCGCTTGCTTGGCCGCCTGCGATGCTTCGGAGACGGCTTTCTGGCTGCCGGCAATAACGGTTTGTCCCGGTGCGTTGAAATTGACGGCCTCGACGATCTCTTCACCTGAGCCGGACTGCGCACAGATTTCATTCAGGGTCTGGTTGTCAAGACCCAGCACGGCCGCCATCGCACCCTGTCCCTCGGGAACCGCCTGCTGCATCACCTGGCCCCGATATTTTGCAAGAGGAAGTGCAGTCTCAAAATCAAAAACCTTGGCACAGACCAGAGCCGTGTACTCCCCGAAACTGTGTCCGGCCAGCATGCGTGGCGTGGCGGAAAAGCATTCGTGGAAGATTGCGTGTACCGCCATGCAGGCGCACAGCATCACCGGCTGCGTGTTCTCGGTTCGATTGAGTTCTTCCTCCGGTCCAAGCGTTGCCAGCTTCCACAGGTCCAGTTGCAGGACATCCGAACCCTGTTCGAAGATCTGTTTGATTTCGGGGTACTGCGTACTCAAATCCTTCATCATGCCGATCGACTGTGATCCCTGACCAGGGAAGATGTACGCGAAGTCCATAGTATCGTGCAGGAAAGATCCTGTGCCCGGATTGTACTAAATAATCTCCAAACCTTGTTTTATTTTTTTTTTGCATAATAATGGCGTCACCGCTATGACTCTCTGGGAGCAGAATGCCTAAAGAAGACCACATCGAGATGGAAGGTACGGTTGTTGAAACCTTACCGAATACGATGTTTCGTGTTGAACTCGAAAACGGCCATGTCGTGACGGCACACATCTCCGGTCGCATGCGAAAACATTACATCAAGATTCTCACCGGCGACAAAGTCACTGTGGAAATGACCCCCTACGACCTGAGCAAGGGAAGGATTACCTACCGCGGCAAATGATTTTCGGCACTGCACGCCGGGCAAACGTCTGCAGGCGGCGGCACAAAAGTTTCGACATCCCGTCCCTCAATGCCTGGGGCAGTAGTATTGCCTGATGAAGGTTCTCGCATAGATGTGTGTCAGCGACTGCAGCAGATCCACATCAAACGTCTCGTGGGTTTCACGATAGGTATCCTCGTGACTGACGCCGTCCTTCGCCATCGAGATATAGTAATCGTGAATGACCTCCTTGGCCTTGGGAAGCAGCGCCTGGGACACCCTTGTGGAGTTGATCGATTCACCTGTTCCCCGGTACCTGTCAATTTCGTGCGACATTTCTTCCACCAGCAGTGAATCGATCAGTTCATTCTTGATCGCCATGGTTTCGATGGCCTCGCTGTAGGCCATCACCGCGACCGCGTCATTGCTGTCCAGCTCAAGAGGCTCTTCCGATCCGCAGGGTTCATGTTCCCGTCGGGAAGTCTGCCTTGCAGGTTCCGGATGGGATCCGTGCCTTGACAGCCGTTTCAAAAACAATGGTAAACCCAGCATCATTAACTTCTGACTTTCCCGAGACACTCCCTATCTATAATGACCGCATTTGCATCAACAATGTTCCCCGATCCGCAAACCGCCTAGGCTCTCTACACCACGCTCACCGCGTCACAGGTGATCCATCAATTCAGCAAAGGAATGGAGAACCCCATCGGGCTCGAGAGCCTTTACCGTTTCCGCCTCTGAATACCCATAGCTTGCGCACATGCACCGGATTCCTGCATTTCGCGCCGCCAGTATGTCGCTGCTGGAGTCCCCCACCATGATGCTGTCCACTGTTTTGACGGCAAGTTGCTGACAGGCATGCACGAGCGGAAACGGGTCCGGTTTTTTCTTGGCCAGTGAATCCCCGGAAAGTACCAGGTCGAAATACCTGTCGATCTGGAAATGCCCCAGCAAGGGTTCGGTAAAGGCTTTTGGCTTGTTCGTGACACAGGCGAGCCTGACACCACGGGATCGAAGCGTTCGCAGACATTCAAGCACGCCGGGATAGAGGGAGCTTTTTTGCACCAGCTGCTCACGGTAGTGTTCGTTGAATGCACCCAGGGCCTTTTCCAGGGTCGCCTGGGCCGGCCGGCCCTCCAGTTCTGTGGAAAGGATGTCTTCGACCAGCCTGCGCACACCATGACCGATGAACCTGCGAACTTTTTTGAGTCCCTGTGCAGGCAGGTGCAGCTCGCGCATGACCAGATCCATGCTGTGGGCCAGGTCAGGGGCCGTATCAATGAGGGTTCCGTCCAGGTCAAAGAGGACAAGCTGGATCTGTTTGGTTTTCATTTCTACTTGAACAGGATTCTCTCTCGCGATTGCAGTTGCCGTGGATCACACAGCCGGTGAAATGGGGAGGTAGGAGATTGGCAGCGATGTCTACTTGCCGCCTTTACAGGTATGTTACGCCCGATGGCCTGCCCGGTCAGTCACTCCCAAGAATCGTCTTTGACACGTGGGACAGCTACGGGGAAATCTCAGGTTAATGCCTCTTCCGGGTAGTCAATCTCAAGCCCACTCTCACAGGCCCGAATGATCACTTTCCCGCCATGTTCCAGGCGGCCAAACAGGATTTCCTCGGCTAGGGGCTTTTTGACATGTTCCTGGATCACGCGTTCCATGGGGCGTGCACCCATTTTCACATCGTAGCCGCGTTTGGCAATCCATTCCTTGGCCTCGGGCTCAACCTGGATCTCGACCTTCTTGGTCTCGAGCTGGGCTTCAAGCTGTGCGATGAACTTGTCGACGACATGCAGCACGGTATCCCTGTCCAGCGACTCGAACTGGATGATGGCGTCCAGGCGATTTCGGAACTCGGGGGTAAACAGCCGCTTGATGATCTCCATGCCATCCGCCTGATGGTCCTGTGTAGTGAAGCCCACACTGGCGCGGCTCATCTCCTGTGCACCGGCATTGGTCGTCATCACCAGGATGACGTTGCGAAAATCCACTTTTCGACCGTTCGTATCGGTCAATACACCATGATCCATGACCTGCAGCAAAAGGTTGAATACATCGGCGTGGGCCTTCTCGACCTCATCCAGTAGCAGTACGCTATGTGGAGCCTTCAGTACGGCATCCGTCAGCAGGCCGCCCTGGTCGAACCCCACGTAGCCCGGCGGTGCCCCGATCAGGCGAGAAACCGTATGCCGCTCCATGTATTCGGACATGTCGAAACGCAGCAGTTCGATGCCGAGGATGATGGACAGCTGGCGAGTGACTTCCGTCTTGCCCACGCCTGTGGGGCCTGCAAACAGAAAACAGCCGATGGGCCTGTTTTCATTGCCGATGCCCGAACGTGACATCTTGATCGCCGTGGACAAGGTGCCGATTGCGGTATCCTGCCCGAACACCACCAGCTTCAGGTTGCGTTCCAGATTCCTGAGCACTTCCGTATCACTGGAGTTCACGTGCTTGGAAGGAATGCGTGCGATCTTGGACACGATACTTTCGATCTGCTTGGTGGTGATCATCTTCTTGCGCAAGGATCTTGGCCTCAGGTTCATGTTGGCACCGGCCTCATCGATGACGTCGATGGCCTTGTCCGGCAAGTGCCGGTCATTGATGTATTTCGCCGCCAGCTCGGCGGCAGCCCGCAGTGCCTTTTCCGCATACCGTACGCCGTGGTGCTTTTCAAAACGGCTGCGCAGGCCTTTCAGGATCCGGTAGGTTTCCTCCACACTCGGCTCTTCGATGTCGATGGTCTGGAACCGCCTGGCCAGGGCACGGTCTTTCTCGAATACACCGCGAAATTCCTGGTAGGTGGTGGAACCGATGCACTTCAGCTCTCCCGAGCCCAGCATCGGCTTGATCAGGTTGGAGGCATCCATCACGCCCCCGGATGCCGAGCCTGCCCCGATAACCGTGTGGATCTCGTCGATGAACAAAATCGTGTTCTGTTCCTCTTTTAGCTGCCGCAGCACGCCTTTCAGCCGTTTCTCAAAATCCCCGCGGTACTTCGTGCCTGCCACCAGTCCTCCCAGGTCCAGTGCATAGATCGTGTACCCCTTGAGGATGTCCGGTACCTCCTGATCAACGATCTTCTTGGCCAGCCCCTCGGCGATCGCCGTTTTACCTACACCGGCTTCACCGATCATGAGTGGATTGTTTTTCCTGCGCCGACACAGGATCTGTATCGTGCGCTCGATTTCATTGTCGCGCCCGATCAACGGGTCAATCTTTCCCTCGGTTGCCAGCTTGTTCAGGTTGACGGCATAGCAATCCAGTGGCTTCGGACTTTGTGAGTCACTGCGCACATCCACTTCGGGGTCGACGGCAACCTCGTTATCGGAATCCGTGGGAACTTTCGATATGCCGTGCGCAATGTAATTCACGACATCCAGGCGCGCGACATCGTGCTGTCCCAGCAGGTAAACCGCATGGGACTCCTGTTCGCTGAAGATCGCCACCAGCACATTGGCCCCGGTCACCTCGGCCTCTTTCCTCCCGGAGGACTGGACATGGAAGACGGCACGCTGCAGCACGCGCTGGAATCCCAGCGTCGGCTGTGTATCCCGGTCGTCTTCATCAGGAAGCAGCGGGGTGTTGTTCTGGATGAACTCGGACAATTCCTCGGAAAGCTTCGGCAAGTCGATCCCGCATGCTCGCAGCACCTTGGCCGCCGTGGGATTTTGAGTCAGCGCAAGCAGCAGGTGCTCAACCGTCATGAATTCATGGCGCTTTTCCCGGGCCTCCTTGAAGGCAAGGTTCAGTGTGAATTCAAGCTCTTTGTTCAGCATGGTCTTGAGCTACGTCTCTTCCATCGCACACAGCAGTGGATGGTTATTCATGCGCGAATACTCGTTCACCTGCGCCACCTTGGTCTCTGCCACATCACGGGTATAGACACCGCAAACGCCTTTTCCCCTGGTATGCACGTGGAGCATGATGCGCGTGGCCTTTTCCCGGTTCATCTTGAAGAAGTTCTCGAGGATGTGCACGACAAATTCCATGGGCGTGTAATCGTCGTTCAATAATACCACCTTGTACATGGGCGGCTTGCGGGTTTTCGCTTCTTTTACGGCCGCCTTGTCTTCACGTAGAATTTGGTCTTGTTCAGCCATGCTCGATCTTCAATGCTCCCAAGTATGAATAGTATATCGAGTCGCCGCACCGCACTTAAGCGCGTCCCCAAGGCATTGCCTGAATCACCTTGCACCTGAATTTGAGACACTGCAAGCCATACTCCGGTTCACCCGGGCTGTACAGGTTTGCCTGCCCCGAAGTACAGTCCAAGTATAATTCACTGCTATACTGTGCACCAAGATGCAATTCAAAGTTCTTTAAATTAATGAATATTTATCAAGGATTTATATCCTAGTCTTTTTAATCTATTTCAAATGGAACCCCAATGAGCTGGCATCCACACGTGACGGTCGCAGCCGTGATTGAGCGCGAGCAGCAATACCTTCTGGTCGAGGAGCAGGTCGAGGAATGCCGGGTTTTCAACCAGCCGGCCGGCCACTGGGAACTGGGTGAAACCCTGATCGAGGCCGCCCAGCGCGAAACCCTGGAAGAGACCGGGTGGGAATTTTATCCAACCGCACTGGTCGGTATATATTGCTGGAAACATCCGCATCTGGATGAAACCTTTTTGCGCTTTACCCTGTGCGGTGAATGCAGCAGCGAACGTGTCCATGAAGACCTCGACGAAGGCATTTTGCACGCCGGCTGGTACAGTGCCGAGGCCATCCTGGCTTTACCGGAGCAAAGGCTGCGAAGCACCATGGTCACCCACAGCCTGCGCGATTATCTGAGTGGCAACCGTTATGACCTGGGCCTTATCCACACGATTCAGCAGAGCTGGTAGCCACAGCAGTCCTGCCTGGCGGGCCGTGACATGAGCAAGGTGATGGTGGGCATGTCGGGCGGGGTCGATTCCTCCGTAGCCGCCTGGCTTTTATGCAAACAGGGCCTCGAGGTTGAAGGCCTGTTCATGAAAAACTGGGAAGAGGATGACCAGGAGGAATACTGTGCCGCCGCAATCGACCTCGAGGATGCCCGGCAGGTATGTAAGAGGATCGGCATCCACCTGCACACGGTCAATTTTTCAAGTGAATACTGGGATCGGGTATTCCAGTACTTTCTGGAAGAGTACCGGGCCGGCAGAACGCCCAACCCGGATATCGTCTGCAACCGGGAAATCAAGTTCCGCGCCTTCCTGGACCACGCCCTGGAACTCGATACCGACTACATTGCCACCGGGCACTACGCACGCTGCGAGACGGGTCCCTCCGAGCCCTGCCTGAGAAAGGCCCGCGACAGGCAAAAGGACCAGAGCTACTTTCTGCATACCCTGGAGCAAGACCAGCTGCGGAAATCACTTTTCCCCCTGGGCGACATCGGCAAATCGAAGGTGCGCGAGATCGCCAGGGCCCAGGATTTCAAGGTGCACGACAAGAAAGACAGCACCGGGATCTGCTTCATCGGCGAGCGAAAATTCAGGGATTTCCTGAAGCGGTACCTGCCGGGCAAACCGGGACCGATTGTCTCAATGGATGGAGAACCTTTGGGTACACACGAGGGTGCCATGTTCTACACGATCGGCCAGCGCCAGGGCCTCGGCATCGGAGGACAGGCACATTTGCCTGAAGGGGCCTGGTACGTCTCCGACAAGGACATCCCCGCCAACACCCTGTACGTGGTCCAGGGCAAACAACACCCTGCCCTGCTGCACTCGCGCGTCCTTGCGCAGACAATCCACTGGATTGCGGGGGAGCCTCCCGCGGACACGAAGGACCTCACCGCAAAAATACGATACCGCCAGGCCGACCAAGGCTGCTCGATCAGCGAGCGTGATGACGGCAGTTACGAAGCCTCCTTTGCCGAGCCCCAGTGGGCGGTCGCCCCGGGACAGAGCATCGTGTTCTACCAGCAGGACCAGTGCCTCGGAGGAGGCATCATCACCGGGCGCGAAGCCTAGTGCCCGTAGCGTACAGGACGCCCCCATGTTTACAGTAACCCGAGACCAGACCATTGCTCTTGCCGGTCTTTACCAGGCGCTGGCCCTGACCCAGTCGGTGGCACGGGACGGGGACGTGTCCGACTACTGCCTGCCTGCAACCCTGGAAAGCGTCCTCAAGACCGATACGCAGGATTACCTGGAGGTCTACGGCATGGCACAAAACCTGAGGCTCGGGTTGCGCATGCTGTCTGAAACCGCGATAAACCGCAATGACGCAAACACCATAGAACGGACCCGCCATGCCGTCAGCCTGATGCACCTGGAAAGCCAGTTGCACACGGATACAAAAGCCACACGTGCACTTGGCGACGAGATCCGCTGCATCGCCGCGTTGTACGATCCACAAAACACCCCCATCCAGGAACTGGCCCAGGATCTTGGCCGCATGTACCAGGCGCACATCAGCCCGCTGGGGCCCAAGGTGATCGTCAAGGGAAACCCGAGCTTCTTGAGTACCGATGAATATGCGAGCATGATTCGCGCACTTTTGCTTGCTGCGATACGGGCCATTGCCCTGTGGCGCCACGCCCAGGGAAAACGCTGGTCCCTCCTGCTGGGGAGGGCTTCGATGCTCAAGCACATCAAGACCCTGAGAAAAGAGAGCCTGCACTGAATTTTGTGCCTGTTTTGAGTTTACCCGAGGTACAGAAATACCAGATAATTGCGGTCTTTTTCCCCAGGGATTCATCCTGCCGACGGATATTGAGGAGTTTGCATGAACAATAGTTTTGGGACCCGGTCCAGCCTTACGGTGGACGGGGACAGTTACGAGATCTTTAACGTGGGCAAACTGTCCGAGGCTGCCCGCCTGCCCTATTCTCTCAAGATCCTTCTGGAAAACCTGCTTCGTTGTGAAGATGGCCGCACCGTGACCCGGGAAGACATCGAGGCGATACTGCACTGGGACGCGGATGCAAACCCTGTAAACGAGATTGCGTTTCGACCGGCACGCGTGCTGATGCAGGACTTCACGGGGGTCCCCGCCGTGGTCGACCTGGCGGCCATGCGTGATGCCATGAAGTCGCTGGGTGGAGATCCGGAAAAAATCAATCCTCTACAGCCTGCAGAACTGGTCATCGATCACTCCGTGCAGGTCGATCACTTCGGTTCTGAGCAGGCGTTCGACCTGAATGCCGCCCTTGAATTCAACCGCAATCGCGAGCGTTACAATTTTCTGAAGTGGGGACAAAACGCATTTTCCAATTTCAAGGTCGTCCCGCCGGACCGCGGGATCGTGCACCAGGTCAATCTCGAATACCTGGCGCGCGTCATTTTCTCCCGGGAAAATGCGGGGGTGCTGCAGGCCTACCCGGACACGGTGGTTGGTACAGACTCCCACACCACCATGATCAACGGGGTCGGTGTCCTGGGCTGGGGAGTCGGCGGGATCGAGGCCGAGGCCTCCATGCTGGACCAGCCGATCTCCATGCTGATCCCCCGGGTGGTCGGGTTCCGGATGGATGGCCAGTTGCCGGAAGGCTCAACGGCCACCGATCTGGTTCTCGTCGTGGTGGAAATGCTGCGCAAGCATGGTGTGGTCGGGAAGTTTGTCGAATTCTACGGGCAGGGTCTGGATGACCTGCCTCTGGCCGACCGCGCCACGATCGCCAACATGGCACCCGAGTACGGCGCGACCTGCGGAATTTTCCCCATCGACCAGGAGACCATCCGCTACCTGGAACTCACCGGGCGCAGCGCGCAGCAGATCGCACTGGTCGAGGCCTACGCCAAGAAGACCGGCATGTGGCGTGACGGCACGGGTGCGGATGCCCAATACAGCGAGCACATCGAACTGGACCTCGGTGCCGTGGTGCCCAGCCTGGCCGGCCCCCGGCGCCCGCAGGACCGGATTGCATTGAAAGAGTCCAAGTCAATGTTCCTGCGCGACAAGCAGGCACTGCAGGAAGAACGCAACATCCAGAGCAAGGGCAGTGCGGAAATCCAGGCAAATGGGGAATCCGTGACCCTCAGTGACGGTGCGGTCGTCATCGCGGCCATCACCTCCTGCACCAACACCTCCAATCCAGGCGCCATGCTGGGTGCCGGACTGGTCGCCAGGAAAGCCGCGCAACTGGGGCTGCAGGTCAAACCCTGGGTGAAGACCTCACTGGCCCCCGGCTCGCGCGTGGTCACCGAGTACCTGGAAAATGCCGGGGTCATGAAAGATCTGGAGCAACTCGGCTTCCATAACGTCGGCTACGGCTGTACCACCTGCATTGGAAACTCGGGTCCTCTGCCGAAGCCGATTGCCGCGGCGATCGAAGAGCACGACCTGATCACGGCATCCGTGCTCTCGGGCAACCGCAACTTCGAGGGCCGTGTACATGCCCAGGTGCGCATGAACTATCTGGCCTCCCCGCCCCTGGTGGTGGCCTATGCCATCGCCGGTCGCATGGATATTGACCTGTATCAGGAGCCCCTCACACAGGACCCGAACGGCAACCCGGTCTTCCTGAGGGATATCTGGCCCAGTCAGCAGGAAGTCGCCGATACCGTGTCGAATTTCCTGTCTGCCGAACAGTACATGCAATGTTATGACGACGTGTACAGCGGCGAGGACAACTGGAACCACCTCGAGGCGGACCAAAGCCAGTTCTTCCCCTGGGAAGATTCCACCTATATTGCAAACCCGCCCTATTTCCAGGGCATGACGCGCGCGGTCGAGGATGTCAGCGACATCCAGGGCGCCCACGTACTGGCCTGCCTGGGGGATTCGGTCACGACGGACCATATTTCACCGGCAGGCGCCATCGCTGCCGAAAGTCCTGCCGGGGAATACCTGCAGGGCCAGGGAGTCATCCCGGCTGACTTCAACTCCTACGGCTCGCGCCGTGGAAATCACAACGTCATGATGCGCGGAACCTTTGCCAACATTCGCCTGCGCAACAAGCTCGCGCCCGGCTCCGAGGGAGGCATCACCATCCATTTCCCGTCCGGCGAGCAGACTTCGATCTACGATGCGGCCATGCGTTACAAGAAGGACGGCATCCCGGTGATCATACTGGCGGGCCAGGAATACGGCTCCGGTTCATCCAGGGACTGGGCCGCCAAGGGCCCGTACCTGCTTGGTGTGAGCGCGGTGATCGCCGAGAGCTATGAGCGCATCCACCGCTCCAACCTGGTCGGCATGGGCATCCTGCCCTTGCAGTATGCCCCGGGAGATACCGCTGAAAGCCTGGGGCTGACCGGCAGGGAAACCTACAGCATCACCGGCCTGCAGAACGGCCAGGCCAAGTCCGTGATGGTGACTGCGCTTGATGAGGAAGGCAGCGAGAAGTCCTTTCAGGCCGTGGTGCGCATTGATACGCCGCAGGAGGTGGAGTACTACCAGAATGGCGGCATCCTGCACTACGTACTGCGCCAGCTGGCCGCCTAGGCTGCCCGCTTCGACACCGCACCCAGCCTGGCTTATTCCTGGATCCCGCCCCGGGTCAGTTGCGCCGGGTCAAGCAGTCGCTTGAGCTGCGCCTCATCCAGGTCTGTCATTTCCTTGGCGACTTCAAGTACCGGCTTGCCCGAGGCGTAGGCTGCCTTGGCAATCGCGGCCCCTTTTTCATAGCCGACGATACGGTTCAGTGCCGTCACGAGGATCGGATTCCTGGACAGGGCGTCCTGCAGTGCAGCTTCGTTCACCTTGAATCCCTCGATGGCCTTGTCAGCCAGAACCCGGGAAGCACTGGTAAGCAGCTCGATGCTCTGCAGGAGATTATGGGCGATCACCGGGAGCATCACGTTCAACTGGAAATTGCCGGACTGCCCCGCGACCGTGATGGTCGCATCGTTGCCGATCACCTGGGCGCAGACCATGCTCATCGCCTCGGGAATGACCGGGTTCACCTTGCCCGGCATGATGCTGCTGCCAGGCTGCAGGGAGGGTAGGGAAATTTCTCCGAGACCCGCCAGCGGCCCGGAGTTCATCCAGCGCAGGTCATTGGATATTTTCATCAGGCTGACGGCCAGCGTTTTCAGCTGTCCGCTCAATTCAACCGCACCGTCCTGACAGGCCAGCCCTTCGAACTTGTTGGGCTTGGACTCAAAGGGATACCCGGTCAGCTCGACCAGCTGTTGCACGACCCCGGCTGCAAACTCGGGGGCCGCATTGATGCCGCTGCCCACCGCGGTACCGCCTTGCACAAGCTGGCGAAGCCGCCCCAGGGTGTGCTCGATACGTTCTATGCCGTACTCGACCTGTTGGGCCCAGGCCTCGATCTCCTGCCCCAGGGTGACCGGCATGGCATCCATCAGGTGGGTGCGACCGGTCTTGACCTGCGCATGATTCTGTGAGGCTTTCTCACGCATCACCTTGGCGAGATGCACCAGCGCCGGCTTGAGGACCTGCTCGGTCTGCAGGCATGCGCTGACATGAATGGCGGTAGGAATGACGTCATTGGAACTCTGGCTCATGTTGACATGGTCATTCGGATGCACGGATTGGTCGGCGAGGGAGCTGGCCAGCCGGGAGATCACTTCGTTGACGTTCATGTTGGTACTGGTGCCCGAACCGGTCTGGAACACGTCCACCGGGAAATGCGCATCGTACTCTCCGTTTGCCACCGACAGGCTCGCCTTGCGTATGACCGATTCCGTGCCCTTGTCCAGGAGACCCAGCTCGGCGTTGGCACGGGCACAGGCGGCCTTGATCAGGCCAAGCGCGTGGATGAACGAATTTGGAAGTGTCAGCCCGCTGATCGGAAAATTTTCTACGGCTCTTTGCGTCTGTGCGCCGTACAGGGCATCCGCCGGCACATTGAGCTCACCCATGCTGTCTTTCTCGGTGCGAAACTTTGAGTCAGTCATTGAAGATCTCCGGTCAGATGGGTGTTGAATACGTAGCGGCTGGGAGGCTTGGGCTGGTTGGTTTTCCGACGGTCCGGCATGGGGATTGTAGTATACTTGAATGATTGTACTGCCGATGCATGGATTTGCGAATTCCAAAATGAACCCCGCCGGTCGACTCACAGCGATTTCCCCCGTTGACGGTCGCTACGCAAACAAGACGGAACGCCTGAGTGAAATTGCCAGCGAGTACGGACTGCTCAGGCAGCGGCTGAGAGTGGAAGTGGGCTGGCTCAAGCACTTGTCGGATCGTGCCGAAATCCCGGAAGCGGGGCCGCTGTCCTCATCTGCACGCGCGTTCCTCGACAGCATCGTCCAGGATTTCGACATTGACGAGGCGCAAACGATCAAGGATATCGAGGCCCAGACCAACCACGACATCAAGGCCGTCGAGTATTACCTGAGGGACAAGCTGGAATCGAACGAGGAACTGCGCGACCGGGTCGAGTTTATCCACTTTGCCTGCACGTCCGAGGATATCAACAGCACAGCCTACTCGTTGATGCTGGACGAGATTCGAGTCGAAGTCCTGACACCCTCCATCCGGGAAATCGCCTCGACACTGAAAGCCCTCGCCCATGAACGCGCCGACCTGCCGATGCTCTCGCGCACCCACGGTCAACCCGCGTCACCGACGACCCTGGGCAAAGAATTTGCCAATGTACATGCCCGCCTGCAGGGGCAGCTGGAGCGTTTCAACACCGTGCGGCTGCTGGCGAAGATGAACGGCGCTTCGGGCAACTACAACGCACACCGGGCGGCTTACCCGGAGATCGACTGGGAAGCCCTTACGGCCGGTTTCGCCGAGAACCTGGGCCTTAACCTGAACCGCTTCACCACCCAGGTGGAACCGCACGACTGCATCGCCGAGTACTGCGATGCACTGCGACGGATCAACACCATCCTGATCGATCTGTGCAGGGATACATGGGCTTACATTTCCATTGGCTACTTCACCCAGAAAATGATCGAGAGCGAGGTAGGTTCATCCACCATGCCGCACAAGATCAATCCGATCGATTTTGAAAACGCAGAGGGCAATTTCGGAGTGGCCAATGCCCTGCTGGATCACTTTTCTTCAAAACTCCCGATCTCGCGCTGGCAGCGTGACCTCAGTGACTCGACGGTGCTGCGCAACCTGGGCGTGGCGGCGGCACACTGCGAGATCGGCTATCGATCGCTGTCAAGGGGGCTGGGAAAACTCGAGGTGGATGAGCGCCGGGTACTGGAGGATCTCGACCATAACCTGCAGGTGCTGGCAGAAGCCATCCAGACGGTCATGCGAAAATACAGGATCGATGGCGCCTACGAGAAGCTCAAGGAGCTGTCACGTGGCCAGTCCCTGGAACCCCGCCAGATCGAAGATTTCATCCGTTCGCTGGAGCTCCCGGCCGATGAAAAGGACAAGCTGCTGGCCCTCACACCCGCGAATTATACCGGGCTCGCCTCCGAGTTGGCCAAGAACGCCTGAACGACCCTGCGGCTTTTCCCAGCCGCCCACCAGAACCCTTCGCCGCGGTCGAGACAGCGCCCGTTTCACTCCAGCCGGCCCGCACGTCCCGGTGCCAGTCCAGAAATATTGATATGTTATATTGTAACTTCCATTTGGAGGCAGACATGGAATCATCTCTACCCGTAACCGTGTTGTCAGGGTTTCTTGGCGCTGGCAAAACGACGCTCATGAATCATGTTCTCAACAACCGCGAGGGCCTGCGGGTTGCGGCCATTGTGAACGACATGGGAGAGGTCAACATCGATGCGGATCTCCTCCGTGAAGACGTGTCCCTCCAGCAAGTCGATGAGCGGCTCGTTGAGATGACCAACGGCTGCATCTGCTGCACGCTCAGGGAGGACCTGCTTGTCGAGGTCGCGCGCCTTGCAGACGAGCAACGTTTCGATTACCTCCTCATCGAATCGACCGGTGTCTCCGAGCCGCTGCCCGTCGCGGAAACATTCACGTTCGAGGATGAAACGGGCCGCTCGCTGTCCTCGGTAGCCCGGCTCGACACCATGGTTACCGTCGTCGACGCTTACAATTTTCCACGGCTGATGGTCGAGGCTGAAAGCCTCAAAGACAAGAACATGGAGATCGGCGAGGACGACGAACGCAATATTGCCGATCTCCTTATTGACCAGGTCGAGTTCAGCAATGTCATCGTGGTGACAAAAACCGATTTGCTCGATCGCCCTCAAACTGACGAGTTGCTCGCCACACTCCGCCGCCTCAATCCCGGAGCCGAGGTGCTCATTGCGGACCACGGAAAGATCGAGCCTGCAACCATTCTGGGTACGAGCAAGTTTGACATGGCCGAGGCCGCAAACGCCCCTGGGTGGCTGGCGGAACTTCGTGGCGAACACGTGCCGGAGACCGAGGAATACGGTATCGGCAGCTTCGTCTATCGGGCGCGCAAGCCGTTTCACCCCCAGCGACTCTACGACTTTCTCGTACAGGGTTGGCGCCACGGCAACCTGGTTCGATCAAAAGGGTACTTCTGGCTGGCTACGCGTTTTGACCTGGCGGGTTCATGGTCTCAGGCAGGCGGCATCATGAATCACGGATTTGCAGGCCTGTTCTGGTCCGCCATGCCCAAGGATCAGTGGCCGGACCACAGGGAACACAGGGCGGCGATCGAGAGCAAGTGCGAACCGCCTTACGGCGACCGGCGTCAGGAGATCGTCTTCATTGGGCAGGCACTCGACGAAGAACAAGCCAGTCGAGCATTGGATGCATGCCTTCTGACCGAGAAAGAACTTGCTGGCGGTCCGGATAGCTGGAAACAGCTCCCGGACCCTTTCCCGCAATGGACCCAGGAAGTCGAGGAGGCAGACGTCTGATGCGACAGGTAATCAGTGATCAGTTGGGCGACTTTGCAGCGATCTATGATGAAGATGTGGAAATCGTCAGCGTGACACGCCCGCAGGCGCGCACTTGTGAAGCCCTGTCAAAGCGATTGATTCGTTCACGTCAGGTTTCGCAGTTACGCTGGGTCCAGCCTGCAGATGATTCTGAAGCCCCGGTGAGTAAGCTGCCAGCGACACTCGATGCCGATGTACATCCTGCGCTGCTCGATCAAATCGCTGAGGCCAGCGAAATGCTAGGCGAGCTTATGGACTGTGAACAGGTCGGTGTTCGACTCGAATCACTGAGCGCACCCATGTGCCCGCGCTTTCATGTGGATCATGTGCCTTGCCGTATGCTGATCACGCTCAGCGGAGTGGGCACCGATTGGATTCCCAACAGCGATGTCGATTGGGCGGTTTTCGCCGACCTTGAGACCATGGAACCTCCCGTCCAGGCCAACCGGCAGATTCAGCAATTGACCACAGGCCACTGGTCGTTGCTGAAGGGTGGCGCATGGAACAACCGCTTTGCCGGTGTCGTTCACCGATCTCCCCATGGCGCGGGCGAACGATTGCTTCTGTCACTCGAGCCGGTTTTTTGAACCACGAGCCCAATATTGAGAAATTTCAACGCCGCTCCCAGACTTTCAATATCCCGATCTAGATTATTATTAACCTTTCGTAGCCATTTGCTTATATTGATATTTCATCTCTGAAGCCTTTTGACTGCTGCATCAATTCGGCGACGAATTTTACCCCGGCTTGTTCGATTTTCAGGGACCCGAAATGGTCCGCCAGAAGGCTTTACAGTGCCTGCAGCAAGGCCTCATAGTCTTCCTGTGTGTCCACTCCGATGCCCGGTGCCGAGCGACACATCTGCACATGAATCAGGCTGCCGTGTTCGAAGGCTCGCATCTGCTCCAGCGACTCCTCTTTCTCCAGCCGCGACCTCGGCCACCGGGTGAACCTGCACAGAAAACCTGCACGGTAGGCATAGATCCCCAAGTGACGATAGACGGTTTGACCCCCGGATGCTCCAAGGGCTTCCATGCTCCGGCTGAAGCCGGTGGCAATGTTGTCACGATCATGGACGACCTTGACGACGTTCGGGTCACCCGCCTCATGCCCGACCTCCAGTCCGGTACACAGGGTTGCAATGTCGACCGCCGGGTGGCGGCCGAGGTTGGTTGCGACCTGCGCGATGTTCTCTGCCGGCATCATCGGCTCATCCGCTTGCAGGTTCACGATGATGGTGCCCTCAGGCCAGGCATTGCGTTGTATGGCCTCCGCAATCCGGTCTGAACCGGATGTATGCTCTGTCGAAGTGAGGCAGGCCTCGGCGCCAAAAGCCTGTACCGCCTCTACGATTCTCGAGTCGTCGGTGGCGACCAAGACGTGTTTTGCGCCGCTTGCACATGCATTCCTGTAGACGTACTCGATGATGGGTTTGCCACGCACTTCCAGCAACACCTTGCCCGGCAGCCGGGTCGATGCATAGTGTGCAGGGATGACTACCTTGAAATCCATAAGCAGGCGTCGGACAGATACAGCTTGAACCGCGTCAGGCGCTACTGGCTCTTGTACTTCTCGTATTCCTCTTCGCTGAGTGACCTGGCCTCATCTTCGAGCATGACCGGGATGCCGTCACGAATCGGGTAGGCAAGCTTTGCAGAAGTGGAGATCAACTCCTGCTTTTCCTGGTCATACTTCAACGGCCCCTTGGTGACCGGGCAGACCAGAATATCAAGCAGTTGTTTTTGCAATCGGGATTCCTTCGATCAGGGTCGAGATACGTTGTTCCAGGGCCGCATTGGGCTGCACTATTATGGGTAGATACCAGATGTCGCTGTCAAGGAAAGTCTCGCACTTTACGACATCTTTTTCAGTCATCAGGATCGGCGCATCATCACCGAACTCGAGGTCCGCTTTCACGTAGGCATGGTGGTCTGCAAAGGCATGCTCGATGATGTCAAGACCCGCCTGCTTGAGCAGCCTGAAAAAGCGTCCGGGATTTCCTATTCCTGCTACGGCATGCACCGTGCGCCCGCGAAACTCCTGCAGCGACTTTCGCACCTCGCGCAGGTTCAATGCATGAAGTTCTTCCGGCTGCACTTCAAAATACAGGCCCTGTGGATTGGCCGGTCCGTTTCGCACCACGAGGTCGCAGCTTCGAAGGCGCGACGGCGGCTCGCGCAGGGGCCCCGCCGGCAGGCATCGGCCGTTACCGAACTCCCGCACGCCATCAATGACCGCGATCTCGAAATCACGGCCCATCGCGTAATGCTGCAGCCCGTCATCCGATAACACCACATCGGGCTGTGCGGATTGTACGAGCCGCGCCAGTGCCTGGCTGCGGTCGGTCGCCGCCACCACCGGACAGGCAGTCTTTCTTGCCAGCAGCAGAGCCTCGTCGCCGACCTCCTCGACCCGGCTGTCCGTGCCAACCTCAACCACCCGGTCTGTGCGGGTGCCCTTGTAGCCACGGGTGATGATGCCGGTCTTCAGTCCCCGCTTGCAGCACTGCCTGGCCAGCCAGATCAAAAAAGGGGTTTTCCCGGTACCACCTACCGCGATGTTGCCCACCACGATCACGTAGGCCGGGGATGGGCTGTGCGAGCGGCCAGCGAACTGGTAATAAGCCCGCCGGAGGGCAACGATCAGCCGGAACAGCCAGGACAGGGGCAACAGCAAGACGGAAAGCGTGCTGTTTGAATACCAGACCTTTTCTGGATCGATGTTCAGTGCCACAAAACAGGTCCCGATGCCTCTACAGGTCCACGGCAACGTCGCGCGCCTGCAGCCTGTACAATCCGGCGTACACGCCGTCGCGCTCCAGCAACTCCTGGGGCCGGCCAATCTCTACGATACGGCCCTTGTCCATCACCACGACCCGGTCCGCTTTTTCCGTAGTCGACAGGCGATGCGCAATGATCAGTGTCGTCCTGTCCTTCTGCAAGGCCTCAATGGCTGCCTGGATGTATTTCTCTGACTCGGAATCCAGCGAGGAGGTTGCCTCATCTAGGATCAGCACCGGGGCATCCCTGAGCAGCGCCCTGGCAAGTGCGACTCGCTGGCGCTGGCCTCCCGACAGCAGCACGCCATTCTCGCCGACCTCGGTGTCCAGCCCGTCCGCCAGCTTGTCCGTGAACTCCAGCACATGGGCGGCCCGGGCGGCCTGCAGCACCTGCTCGTCGTCGGACTTCACATTTTTTGCATAGGCAATATTGTTCGCAATCGTATCGTTGAACAGAACGACTTCCTGGTGGACGAAGGCCATCTGTGCCCGCAGGGAGGCCAGGCTGAATTCCCGGATGTCGGTGCCGTCGACCAGGATGCTGCCCTGGTCGGCATCGTAAAAGCGCGGCAGCAGGTTCACGATCGTGCTCTTGCCGCTGCCGGAGCGACCCACGAATGCCACGGTTTCCCCCGGCTCGATGCTCAGGTTGATGTCAGACAGCGCCTGCTCTTCCCGGGAGGTGTACTTGAAGCCTACCCCGCGGTACTCGATCTCCCCCCGGCAGGTCTTGAGCGTTTTGCCGATGGTTTCGGGTTCCTTTTCCGTATCGATCAACTCAAACACGCTTTCGCCTGCGGCAATGCCGGTCTGCAGGATCTCGTTCACCAGGGTGAGCTTTCTGGCCGGGGTCAGGATCCAGACCATCGCCACGATGAAGGCCACGAACTCCCCTGCACTTTCGCCGGATGCCATGACCGGGCGGGCGGCCACGGCCAGCACCACGACCAGCACGAAACCGACCAGCATCTGGATCACCGGAGTACTGGCCGCCTTGGTCATGACCTTCCTCAGGTAGGAGCGGCGATAGCCTTCGTTGGCCATCCCGAACTTGCGGATTT
Organism: Gammaproteobacteria bacterium; assembly: GCA_965220895.1. Classification (GTDB taxonomy): domain Bacteria; phylum Pseudomonadota; class Gammaproteobacteria; order UBA4575; family UBA4575; genus WTFY01. Next base: position 1,921,223 of record OZ244850.1, on the reverse strand, counting down.
CATAGTCCTGCCCGCCGAACAGCTTGACGATGCGGTGTCCGGTAATGCTTTCCTCGACGATATGGGTGATCTTGCCTACGGACTGCTGGATGCGTGTGCTGTACTTTCTGAACAGGCGGCTGGTATAGCCGACCACCGCGGCAATGGCCGGGGCCACCACCAGAAAAATCAGGGTCAGCTTCCAGTTGTTGTACATCATCACGCCCAGCAGGAAGATGATCTTGGACGTATCTTCCACCAGGCTGCGAAGACTTTTCGCCGCTGCCCCGATCACATGCTCAACGTCGTAGGAAAATTTCGACAGCAGGTTGCCTGTCGCCTGGAAGTCGAAGTAGTGGGCCGGCAGGAACTGCAGCCGGTCAAACATCTGCTGGCGCAAGGCCTTGATCACGTACGCGCCCACATAGCCGATGTAGTAGGTGCCTGCAAAATTCGCGACTCCGCGCAGCACGATGACCAGCAACAGCACCATCGGAATCCACTTGATCTCATCGTAATTCTTGTCCACGAAAGCGCCGTCGATGAAGGGCCCGAGCAGGTACACGGTCAAGGCATCCAGCCCCGAGAACACCAGCAGGGACACCGAACCCAGCAGCAGGTACTGCCACTTGGAAAAGGTGTAGCCCAGCAAGCGGGAATAGGTCTGCCAGCTGGTCGTGCGAGTAGCGCTCGTGGACATGGCCTTCGGGGTATTCAAGAATGATGGACGGCTTCGGCCACGGACAGCCGCCCGTCGGTCAGTTGGTAGGTCACGTCCATGGACTGTGCTACGCCCGGATCATGCGTCACCACAACCAGCGCCATGCCCAGTTCCCTGCACATCTCGAACATCAGGGCCTGCACCTGTTCGACATTTTTCTGGTCGAGATTTCCCGTCGGTTCATCGGCAAGCACCACCTGCGGTTCGGTCACCAGGGCACGGGCAATCGCAACGCGCTGCCTCTCTCCACCGGAGAGCTCCGCCGGTTTGTGCTTCATGTGCCCGGACATGCCCACCTTGGCAAGGAATTCCTGCGCCTGGCCAAGCGCCCTGGAGACCGGCCAGCGTCGCCACAGCAACGGGATGGCGACGTTCTCCAGGGCGGTGAACTCCGGCAACAGATGATGGAACTGGTAAATGAAGCCCAGTGCACGGTTTCGCAACTGCCCGCGCTCCGCATCCGAGAGGCTGGACATGTCCCGCCCGCACACCTGTACCGTGCCGGAATCCGGGGTATCCAGACCTCCCAGCAGATGCATCAGTGTGCTCTTGCCGCTGCCGGACACCCCGATGATCGCCTGCCGGCTGCCCGCCTCCACGCTGAGGTCCACCCCCTTGAGCACCTGTACATGCAGCGGGCCGCTCGCGAACGTGCGCACCAGTGAATTGCATTGCAGAACCTCAGCCATGGTGCCTACTCGTAGCGCAACGCCTCGGCGGGCTGGGTGCGAGAAGCCTTCCATGCCGGGTACAGGGTTGCCAGCACGGTGAGCACGAAGGCCAGCGTGCACACGAGGGCCACGTCTACCGTGTCGATTTTCGAAGGCAGGTCATTGATCGGGTAAATGTTGTCGGACAAAAACCTCATCCCGAAATAGGCTTCGATCCTGCCGATAATGGTTTCCAGGTTGGCGGCTAGCAAGAGGCCGAAGATGGCCCCTAAGACAGTCCCGACGAGGCCGATCACCGTTCCCTGGATGACGAATATGCTCATGATTCCTTTCGGCGTGACGCCTAGGGTGCGCAGGATGGCGATATCGCTTTGCTTCTCGGTGACCACCATGACCAGCGCAGAGACGATATTGAATGCGGCGATCAGCACCAGCAGGGACAGGATGATGGCCATCATGATCTTCTCGATCCTGAGGGCACGGAAAAACTGGCTGTTATGCTGGGTCCAGTCGGTGACCCAGTAGTCCTCGCCCAGCTGGGTACGCAGCCCCTGGGTGATCGGGGGCGCATTGAACAGGTCCTCGAACCTGAGACGCAGTCCGGATACGGCATCGCCCAGGCGAAACAGGCGCCTGGCATCCTCGATGTGCATGACCGCCGTGTTGCGATCGTACTGCGGCACCCCCACGGAATAGATGCCCACCACGGTAAAACGCCTGAGCCGCGGCACGATGCCTGCCGGGGTGACATTCGCCTCCGGAGTCAGCACGGAGACCTTGTCGCCCGTTGCCACGCGCAAATAGCCGGCCAGGTCCTTGCCCAGCAAGATGCCGTATTCACCGGCATGCAGGACACCGAGGTCACCGTCGAGCACCAGGTCTCCAATCCGGGAGACGTTCCCTTCAAGTGCAGGGTCCACCCCGTTGAGCATGGCCCCGGTCAGGCGCCTGCCGCTGACGATCATGCCCTGCGCCTGGACATAGGGCGCGGTACCCTTGATCTCGTCATTGTCCCTGAGTTTGTCCTGCAACCCCTGCCAGTCCCGCAAGACCCCGGTCATCTCCATGGCGGTCGCATGCGAGGTCATTCCCAGAATCCGGTGCTTGACCTCATGCTGGAAGCCGTTCATGACCGACAGCACGGTGATCAGCACGATGATGCTGAGCGCGATCCCGAGCACGGAAATCAGCGAGATGAATGAAATGAAGTGATTTCGCCTTTTTGCACGCAAGTAGCGTGAACCTATAAAAAGCTCGAGGGGTTGGAGCATCAATTTGTATCCAGCTGTGTATGACGGGCCAAATGAACTGTAATGTGTGTATCTACCAGGCCGTTACGGAATACCCATACAGGTGCAAGTATACCCGCTTGGCCGCATCATGACTGATTCCGCTGTGGCAGGGCTTCAAGGTGGGTTCGGGTGCGGGGCAAAAGGGCATGTTTTTCGACCCCTGTTTTCACGATAAATTATAATAGCCTGACAGAGAAAAACCTCCCAGGTGTATAACCCGGTGAAATCCGCCTCACTTTTTTCCGGCTATGAGGTCAATCCCGCCTTTTATGACGAGATGTTTTCAGCCCCTGGCGTGCCGCGCGAACATTGCAAGGCACTCTGGGAGCATCTTGGCGCCATGTCCGGTGCCGACATCGCGGCCCTGCAGGAAAGAACGGAACAGTCGTTTCTGCACGAGGGCATTACCTTTTCCGTATACGGGGACGAAAGTGCGCAAGAACGCATCATCCCGATCGACCTGCTTCCCAGGGTGCTGGATGCCGGCGAGTGGCAACTGATCGAGCATGGACTGCACCAAAGACTGCGTGCACTGAACCTGTTTCTTGCGGACATCTATGCGCAGGAGCCTGCACAAGTCCTTGGCGATGGCATCGTGCCCGCGGACCTCGTCTACGGCTGCCCGCAGTACCGTACCCAGATGCGCGGGGTGCAGGTACCCCTGGGCATCCACGTCTTTCTTTGCGGCACCGATCTCGTTCGCACCCATGACGGTTTCATGGTCCTGGAAGACAACCTGCGCGTGCCTTCCGGGGTCTCGTACATGCTGGCCAACCGTCGTGCCCTGAAGACCAGCATGCGCAACCTGTTTCGACGGCACAGGGTCTGTGGCATCGAGCAGTACGGCAAGCTGCTGCGAAAAACCCTGGCCGAGTTTGCTCCCGCCGGGGTCGCCGATCCCTGCATCGTCCTCCTCACACCGGGCGTCTACAACTCCGCCTACTACGAACACATGTTCCTGGCACGCGAGATGGGGGTGGAGCTGGTACAGGGCAAGGACCTGCTGGTCCACAACGGGTTTGTCTACATGCGAACGACCGAAGGGTTACGGCGTGTAGACGTCATCTACCGCAGGATCGACGATGACTATATCGACCCGCTGGCCTTCAGGCAGGACTCCCGGCTTGGCACGCCGGGCCTGTTCTATGCCTATCGCATGGGAAACGTCGCCATTGCCAATGCCCCGGGGACCGGGGTGGCCGATGACAAAAGCCTGTATGCATATGTCCCGGACATTATCCGGTACTATCTCAATGAAGAACCCCTGCTGGCCAACGTGGAGACCCATCTTTGCCGCGAGCCCGAAGGCCTGGAGTATACGCTCGACAACCTGGAGCAACTGATTGTCAAGGTGGTCGGCGGCTCCGGTGGCTACGGCATGCTGGTGGGGCCGCAGGCAAGTGCAAACGAGCGGGCGGCCTACGCCGCCGAGATTCGCAAAAACCCGGCCAACTATGTCTCGCAGCCTGCCCTCAACCTTTCCTGTGCACCCTGCCTGACCGATGAAGGCGCCGCCCCCCGCCACGTGGACCTTCGCCCGTTCGTACTGTGCGGCCAGGAAACACGGCTGGTTCCGGGTGCGTTTTGCAGGGTGGCGCTGCGCCCCGGCTCCTTGATCGTCAACTCGAGCCAGGGAGGAGGCGGCAAGGACCTCTGGGTATTGCCCCCGTAACGCCATGCTGTCACGCAATGCACAGGGGCTGTACTGGATCAGCCGTTACCTCGAAAGGGCACAGCACGGCTGTCGCCTGCTGGCCGATCAACTGCAGACCCTGGAAGACCGTCCGGTGGAGGAAATCGACCAGACCTGGCGACGCCTGTACGCCAGTCTCGACTGCGAACCGGTGGGCGGCAGCCTGGAGTCGAACCTCGATGATGAGAATTTCATGCTGGCCGACTCCTACACGCTGGCCGACGACCTGACCTTCGAGTTCAGCAACCCGGACTCCATCCTCAACTGCATCGCCACGGCGCGCGAAAATGCCCGCCAGGTCAGGAACGTGATCAGCAAGGACATGTGGTACTGCCTGAATGTGGCCTACCTGAAGCTGTCCAAGGTCGGCATCGCCAACATCTGGGATGATCGCCCGGGCGACTTCTACCTGCATGCCGAGGACACGATCCGGACATTCTCGGGGATCGTCGACAGCACGGTGTACCGCGATGATGGCTGGCACTTCATTCAGCTCGGGCGCTTTGTCGAGCGGGTGCAGCTTCTGGCTGCACTGATCGAGGCCCAGATCACCGTGTTTCCCCTGGACGAGGCCCACATCGAATCCGAATGGCTCTCGCTGCTGCAGGTCTGCGAAGCCCGGAGCACGTTCAGCCGCCGCTATTCGCTGGAGTACCAACCGGTCAATGTGATCAACTTCCTGGTCAGCGACCTGCGCCTTTCCCGCTCGATCCGGTACGCGCTGGCACGCATCGTCGTGGCCCTGGAACGCGTCTCGGAAAAGCGCCCGGCCCGGGAAGCACGCCGCCTGGCAGGACACATGGCCGCGTACATCGACTTCGACTGGCCGAGGCACAATCTCAACGATACCGATGCGACCCGAACGGTGTTGCAAGAACTGCGCGGTACCAGCCGCAAGGTGCACGAGAATATCGAGACCACCTATTTCAAGTACGAGATCGAGGATACACCCGGCGCATGAAATCACCCGAACCCTGCCAGTACCGGATCGAGCACCGTTGCCATTTCCATTACGAAACTGTGGCCCACGGTAGTGTCATGCTCTTGAGGCTGCATCCGAGGGAGGATGCGGGCCAGCAGGTGCTGGAGTTTGGCCTGCATGTCGATCCGCTGACCATACCTGTCCCCTGTACAGATGCCTTCGGCAACCGCTGCCACCTGATCAACATCCACCGCATGCACCGGCAGACCGTGTTGCACGCCCGGGCCCGTGTCGCCCCCGCCCCGGACCCGCAGTTGCCCGACGACTCCGGCACGTGGGGCTGGGAGGCCTTGGCAGAGAGCACGGATCGCGTGCGCTACTGGGCGTTTCTGAATTCGAGCCGCTTTGTCTACACTTGCAAGCCTCTCGAGGCATTTATCGAAGCGCAGGGAATCGAGCCAGGCGGTACTCCGCTCTCATCCCTGCTGCAAGCCGCATCGAAACTGTACGGGGCCTTCAGTTACACGCCCGGGAGCACCCACGTGGATTCCACCATCGAACACATCCTGGAAACCCGCCATGGCGTCTGCCAGGACTACACGCATGTACTGATTGCCATCGGGCGCTCCTGGGGAATTCCAAGCCGGTACGTGTCCGGCTACCTGCACCTGGAGGGGACCGGTAATGAACAGACGCCGTCCGGTGCGAGCCACGCCTGGGCGGAGTTCTGGATTCCAGGCCCCGGCTGGGTAGGCATAGACCCCACCAACAACACGCCGGCAGATCACCGCCACATCCGCATAGCCATCGGCCGCGACTACGCCGATGCTGCCCCGACGCAAGGGACCTATTTCAGTGGCGGGCACTCTAGGCTTGAAGTGTGTGTCACCGTAACGAACGCGGATGAACCCGTATCCGAAACCAGACCCCATGCCGAGCCTGCGAACCTGTCACAGGTCCTGACGGCATCCCATCCGCCCCAGGCCAGCCTCGAGCAGTAGCGTAGTATTGTCGGGTCGCGACCTCCCCCCTGTCCGGCCTGTGCCGGGGTACGCAGATACGGCGGATGGCCACGCAACGGATCCCATACCACTGTCCTTGAGGGATTCGAAGTCCACCCAGCGTCCCTTGACTCCAAGCGCCATGGCGTCGGTCAGTGCGTAATCGACCCCGAACAACAGCTGGTACCCAAACAGGGTGTCGTCCAGCTCAGCATCCGCAGTAGATGAAGTGCCGGCAAGGTTTGCCTGGATCTGACTCGCGTTGGGTAATGCCTGCCCTGTGCCTGAACCATCAGGATCGCCCCTGTTGTGATGCGGGACGGATCACTGTGTGCCTCCCAAATTTCGTCTGCCCCCAAAAAAACTTGCAGACACCTGTCGCTTGACGTCCTTCATCGAACCTCTCCGAAAAGAACAGGTGCACTGAAGTGATTCCCAAAAGTCATCTTCTTTACAGTGCATTATACGTGCAAAGCGCCCTTCAGAGCACGGGACTGCGCAGCACACACCCGATTCAATCATGGGTCCGGATTCAGGATACGGTGTTGTCAGGCTTGGCTATCGCACAAGCGAAAGCCCATATCAGAATTTCACGGACCAGCCGGCTCCGATTTCAAACTGCTCCATGCTGAGCCGTACCGTCTGCGTGGGGTCAAAAGGATTGGGCCCCTTCACGGAATTGCCAAAGGTATGCATGGCCTCAAGCGTGATATCACCGACCCGGGTAGTGACTGTTGCACCCAGGGTGATGTGGTCTTCAACCACGGCCGGGGCCAGGAGGTTGAACAGTACCTGGTCGCGGCCGATGGGCTGGCTGGCATGACTGTAACCGATCCGCCCGATGATGCGGGGTCTGGCCTGCCACTGCAGCCCGACCTTGAAGATATCCATATCATCCCATCCGAACCCGGCCCCGCGATCACCGCCGAGACAGCTTTCAAGATCCTGTCCGCCCAGAGCCGGGCAGTCAAACAGGTTCTGCACCCCATTGCTGATCGCATCGCTGTCCCCGTACCAGATACGCTGATAATCCGCCACAAGCGTCATGTTTTCAGCGACCTCGATGGCCACGCCCGCCCACAGGGTGGAGGGAATGTCAAAGGTGCCGTCTTCTGCAAACAGGTCCGCGTAGTCCTCCCATCGTTCCATGTCGATCTTCGTGCGATACGAGATGCCCAGGTCCGCTGCATCGGCGATATCCCTGGCCAGCATGCCCACCTGCAGGCCCCAGCCGTAGGCACGGTCGGTACCATTTTGGGTCAGGTGATTCGGCATCCGGGTCCCCTGGCTTGACACGAAGGTTTTCGTAAAGGGCGCAAATGCATCCAGGCCGTTACTTCGAAACGTCTGCATCGTCAGCAACGGGCTGACCCCGACCGAGAATCGGTCCGAGAATTGACGCGCGTACGAAAGATTGAAGAACACCTGCATCAGATCCACACCCGCAGTCCCTGCGCCCAGTGCACCAGGAAAGGAAACGCCTTGACCCCGCATCCCGAACGGATCAAATGAGGCACTGCCCGATTTGTAGGAGGTGTTCATGCCGCCGTTGCCGTACACGGAAAATCCCACGGCATCCTGTTCACTCAGCATGTAGTTGAGCCCGAAACTCGGGATGATGAAACCGCGGTTGCGGCTCGTCTCGGATCCTGCTCCCATGGTGAATGCACCACCGCTGCCATTGGCCAGGCTGGCGCTGGGTGAGTACCCGCGATCGGGCTTGAACAGCACCGCGCCTATATCGTAGCGATTACCGACAAAGGCCATGCCGGCCGGGTTGGTGGCACCCGCCATCGCATCTTGCGGAAAGGCGACACCGGCCCCTGCCAGGGCACGGTTCTTGAGTCCTGAGCCATGCGAGAAATAGCCATTGGTGGCCTGGGACAAGGCCGGGATTAGCAAAAATACCAGTAGTATGATGACTTTCTTGATTTCCATTTCGCTACCCTCCCTGTAAACATGTCCAGTTTGTAAAATGGTGCATGCATTCAAAATCCATCAATACATGGAATGCTGCACACCTGCCAGATTTTCAAGGCCCGGCAACCCGCAGCACTCAATTATAAGATGGGGCCTTTCATCATTTTTTCAAGGGATTTCGTAATCGGATGAAGTGGCTGACTCTCATATGCCTGTCCTGTGCAACCGGCCTGGTACTCGGGGAATGGGAGGTCGAAGAAACGACCACCATGGGAACCACTGTCCGCGTCGAGGTTTGGCATCCGGAGGCTCGAATACGCCGACAGGGAATTGACCAGGCGATGCAGACCATGGAGCGGGTGAACCGCCTGATGAGCCCCTATATCGAAGAAAGCCAGTTGTCAGAAATCAACCAATTTGCACACGAGAAACCCGTCTCCGTCAGTCCTGAACTGTTTGAAGTGATCCGAAAATCAGTGGATGTGTCCGTATTGACGAAAGGCGCTTTCGACATCACCTATGCAAGCGTCGGACACTTGTACAACTATCAAAAGCAGGTCAAACCCGACGACGACAAAATCCGCCAGGCCAAGGCGCTCATCGATTACAGAAACATTGTTCTGGATCCAGAAATGCAGACCGTCTCCTTTTTGAAACCCGGCATGAAAATCGACCTCGGCGGAATTGCCAAGGGGCACGCCGTGGACCGGGCCGTTCAGGACCTGACGGAGCTTGGGATCCGGCATGCCCAGGTCACTGCAGGCGGGGACATGCGAATGCTGGGCAACCGTTTGGACCGTCCATGGAGGATCGGAATCCGCGACCCTCGAGAACCGGGGTACATTGCCATGACCTTGTCCCTCCAGGACCAGGCCCTGTCCACTTCCGGGGACTATGAGCGATCCTTTTCAAAAGACGGCACGCTGTACCATCACATTCTCGATCCACTCACCGGTGCCTCGGCCCGGGAGGTGACCAGCGTCTCGGTCCTTGGCCCTGATGCGATCATGACCGATGCGCTTTCCACCAGCGTGTTTGTACTGGGTGTCGAAAAGGGCCTGATGCTGATCAATGGCCTGGATGCAGCAGAGGCGGTCATCATCGACCGCGAGGGAAAGCTCCACTATTCGGAGCGCTTCGAGGCCGGGCCCTGAACGCAATCGTGCCGGCTGAAATCCCGGGACTGCTGCCCTGCCACTATCAAATCGGTCAGCTCAGCGCCGGGTGACCCATAGAACGATTCCCGTAATCGAAAGCACCAGTATCAAGATACCTGCCGCATCAATTACGTACACCCCGTACTTGCCGAAAACCCGCCCGCTGTGCAGGTCCAGCAGGAAACGCTCCCAGCTGATTTGTGAACTCATGTCCTGGGCTTCGATCAAGTCTTTGAGATCGGGGGGTGTCACAGACGGGGTCACCCATGCTGGATCGTCCCGGCGAACTTCCTGCCAAACTGTAAAGCCGTTGCCGGCTTCCCAATGAGCATTCGTGCCGCGAATCACCACTGTGTCATGTGCAGTCAAGGCAATCCCCAGCGGAAACTCATACAAACCATCCTGTACCGTGATTTCATCGATCACCTGACCGGTGGAATCACAGACAAGAACCGTGTCGGAGGTGGCAATGACAATGACATCGTGGAGAGTGACCGCGCCATGCATCTCCCCGGCCTTGACGGGTATCGGCTTTCCAGACAGGTAAAGGGTCTCGCCGGCATGCGAGATCACCTGCTCGCCGACGTTGAAGCTGGTGATGGGGTTCGGTTTGATGCCGTAATACCGAAGCAGCCAGGTATTCGACAGGTACTTGCTCGGCAGATTCAGGCCATCGCTGTGCTGGATCACGATGCCGGTCACCACCAGGAAAAAGATAAACAGCGCAGCCACCAGCCCGATACTGCGGTGCCATACAAACAGGTCACTCTGCATGGATGCGGGCTAGCTCAGCAGGTGCCCTCGGTCACGTGGGCGTGAAGCATCAAGGCCATTTTGGAAAGTTTGGTCACGGCCCGAACCGACAGTGTCGCTCCGGAAATGTTATCGATCCTTTTGGTGAGGCGGTTGTCGGATAGCCTAGCATCGATGAACTGTTCGCCAAAGTAGTCATGTTTCACCTCCCAGCCCCGGCTTTCCCGGAAAATCAGGACCTTGACCTTTTCGAGGCCTCCGGAGTTGACCACGAATCCTGTGGTAATGAAACGCTCCTTGCCGATTTCTTCCAGAATCCAGGCGCTGCGACACCCTGTTTGCCAGTAAGGAACCCGAATTTTCTTGTAGCGATGCGCGAGAATGGTCTTGACGCGCTTGGACAGGTCGCCGGTCAGGAGAATGCGCTGGGCCTCAGGAACCTCACTGAACGTAAGTGACAGGAACTTTTCAGGAGTCTGGTACACCCCCTTGGCCTGCAGCGTACCAGACAACCCTATGAGTAGGGCGACGAGGAGAAATCTTTCCAAGCTGATGCCTTAGTCCATGAAAATTAAGGGATGCTCCCGGCACTGTCGCCCTGCTCACTTGATAGGAATCGCCTGCGATCAGAACATCCAGCCGACGCCCAGATCAAAGCCGTCGAAATCCCTTCCTCTGTCGTCACTGTTGTCATGCTCGCGATCCTTGTAGTTGGCCTTGACTACAGCGTTGGGGTGCAACCACCAGTTGAAACCCAATTCCCACTGCTCGAACTGGTCTTGCGAACGGGCGCCTTCCACCTCTTGGTAACTCGCATACAGACCGAGCCAGTCGACCGGCTTGAAACTCGGCGTAATGTACCAGCCATCCTGGTCATCTGCACCGCTGGGATCATCCTCAATATCACCATCGAGTTCCCACTTTGCATACAGCGCCGTCAGCCCGAACGGACCTTTGCTGAGGACCGCATGGGCAGTGTAAAGCTGCGCATCCTCGATCATGTCACCACCTTCCTGGTTGGCATCTTTCTGGAACTGTACAGAGCCAGCCAGCTCCAGCCCCGGCATACCCGTATAGCGCAGGCGCACCGTGGTGGCCAGATCTTCCGCTTCGACATTGGAAGCTTTTTGCCGCCCGCTTCGGATACGGCCACTATCGGGAATCTCCAGTCCGCTGTGAAACGCCACATCTGCACTGAATCCGTTGTCCCAACGATGGGTCATGCCGGCACCGATTTCCCACCAGGTAGACGGGATAAGGATATTTTCCACAACGTTTCGCTCGACACCATAGAATGTCGGCGGCTCATGGGTTTCATTGAGGATACCGGCCGGTACCAGGAATACACCGGCACGCACCTGGGTGTGATCGCTCATATCGTACTCGAGGTACGCCTGCTCCATCTCGACCTCACCGCCCAGTGGATCACCATCCGGCTCTACCCCACCATGCTCGATCTCGAACTCGGATACCATGCGCAGATTGTCGCTGAAATCCTTGTTCAAAAAGATGACGAAACGGTGGAGATCGGCATCATCCTCGTCCCTCGAACTGTCTTTTGCATCATAGTTGTTGTAGTGCACTTCGCCGTAGCCACCCAGCGAGATCCCTTCAAACACGGCCATCGGGCCTTCTTCAACAACTTCGGCAGTCGCCACGGCGATCTCTGTAGCTTCATCCGCCTTTTCTTCAGCACGGGCTGCCGCATCCATGGCCTTTTTCTGTTCGGACATCAAGAATTCAACCGCCTTTTTCAGGCTCTCGTATTCGGCTTTGTCCACCATAATCATTTCGGCATGGCCAGGCAGGGCCAAGGCCATCACCAACAGGCCGAGCCAAAATCTCAACTTTGACACATATAAAATCATCGGTATCTCCAAGAAACTGTCACATTCTGGTGCGCATATTACATTTTTATGAAAACGAATCATAGTGTTAATAGTAATTATTATTAATATGAATATTAATTCAAAGGCAAATGCGCCCCTTGGGATCAGTAACTTCTAAAGATATGGTCTAAACAATAACAAGGGCTGCGACATGCAGCCCTGAAGTGGGGGTTCCAGACTTCATACAAGACAAGCGTATTCTGCTGCCCTGCAAAAGATGACAACCGAATGTAGTACCCGAGACATAGCTTACAGCAAATACCGGAGACATGGTTTACACAATAGAGCATTTGAGGGAGACCTTGGAATGCCTTGGAGAGAGTGTAAGCCGATGGATGAACGTATACGATTTATAGCCCGGTTGCTGGAGGGCGAGAAGATGGCGGTGGTGTGCCGGGAGTTCGGCATCTCCCGGGTGACCGGATACAAGATCTTCAATCGCTATCGCGACTGCGGTCTGCAGGGGCTGGACGATCGCAGCCGCAGGCCCTATCGTCATGCCAACCGCCTGCCGTACCCGGTGGAGCGAACGATCCTGCGCATCAAGCGTGACCATCCGAGCTGGGGGGCGCCGAAGATCCGCGAGAAGCTGATGCGGGCCTATGCCCTGGTCCATCCTCCGGCCAAGAGCACGATCCACGCGGTGCTGGACCGTCACGGCCTGGTGAAACGGCGCAAACGCCGGCGCCGGCGTGCCCAAGGCACCGCTTTAAGCGATGCACAAGCCCCCAACGCCCTGTGGTGTGCCGACTACAAGGGCCAGTTCCGCCTCGGCAACCAGGCCTACTGCTATCCCCTTACTCTCACCGACTATCACTCCCGCTACCTGCTTGCCTGTGAGGCCCTGGACTCGACAAAATCCCCCTTCGCACGCACGGTCTTCGAGCAGGCCTTCAACGCCTATGGGCTGCCCCAGGCCATCCGCACCGATCACGGCGTCCCCTTCGCCTCGCCCAATGCCCTGTTCGGCCTCAGTTCCCTGTCGGTCTGGTGGCTGCGCCTGGGCATCCGCATCGAACGCATCCAGCCCGGACAGCCCCAGCAGAACGGGCGCCATGAACGCATGCACCTGACCCTCAAGAAAGAAGCCACCCGACCCGCTTCCTTCAACTCCCTGCAACAGCAAAGCCGCTTCGACGACTTTATCCGGGTATACAACCATGAACGACCGCACCAGGCCCTCGGCGGCCTGTATCCCGCAGATGTCTATACACCCTCCACACGCCCCTATGCCCCGCCGCAACCCCCGCAATACCCCTTCCACGACCGCACCCTCAAGGTCACCCAGTGCGGGCGCATCTGTATCGGACGACGAAAGATCAACCTCAGCACCGTCTTCGCCGGCCAGGTCGTGGGCATACGGGAGGTCGAAGACCGCATCTGGCTTGTCAGCTTCATGCAATATGATTTAGGCTTCTTCGACGAAGAAGCCGGACGGGTCGAACCCGCAGAGAACCCGTTTATACCGAAAAAGTGTTAACCATGTCTCCGGTATAAAACGTATACCATGTCCCCGGTACGGACCGAAATCAAAATGGCGCGCCCGGAGAGATTCGAACTCCCGACCACCTGGTTCGAAGCCAGGTACTCTATCCAGCTGAGCTACGGGCGCATGATCAATCGATTGGGGATTGAACGAGGATTCGAATTAGAACACTATTCAACGATGGTTGCCACGCATGACCACTACCCGATGCTGCTGGCCTTCCTGCAGCTATTCTACCCTGCCCTGTATGAACGGCTCCGCCCTTACTCGGAGAAGGCTGACATCGTCGGGGCCAACCTCATCAGCTCCAACAACACCAGCGCCTATCAGGCGGTCGTGTTCAGCGAAGGCGTCATGAAGGACGGCGAGTCCTTTGAAATCTACGCAGGAAACGCTGCACTGACCATATATTCCTGGGACTGGCGCTGGGTATTTGCCGTCAAGATCCTGTTTCGCGGGGATACCATCTTTCCATTGCGATTCCAGCAAAAGGTCATTGCCCTGCCGACGGGAAAACGCCCGCTCACCGAGATCTTTTTCAAGATCATCCAGCGCGAGTTCGAGGTGGTGCTCGAGAACATCCTGAAAACCTCCGTGGACGAACGCACATCCATGCGCGAAAGCTATTCCCGGTACCTGGTGTCCGTGCACCTCTAGGCTGCGGGCCGCAATTTCCTCTTCAGGTAGAACGTCAGCCTGAAGCCGAGAAGGACGGCGAGAATGGCCGCATAGATGGCAGGCTCTCTGGTGTCGATCTTGACCATCCACCAGAAATGCAGAACGGCCAGCATGGCCACCACGTAGACCAGGCGGTGCAGCTGCGTCCATCGGTGCTGCAGCACCTCGACCATCCTGTCGGTCGAAGTCGCTGCCAGCGGCAGCAGCAGCACAAAGGCGGTGAATCCCACGGTGATAAAGGGTCGGTCGATGACATCCTCGATGATCTCGGCGAGATCAAAAAACTTGTCCAGGGTGACATACAGCAACAGGTGCACGCACACGTAAAAGAAGGTGAACAGGCCGAGCATCCTTCTGTAGCGCACAAGCGCGTGCCAGCCCGTCAGTTTTCTCAGCGGCGAGATGGCCAAAGTGATCAGTAAAAACCGCAGTGCCCAGTCACCGGCCCTTCGGGTGATGGCCTCGATGGGGTTCGCCCCCAGTGAATCTGTAAAGAACCAGTAGCCGTAGCAGGCCAGCGGGACCAGGCAAGCAATAAAGACCAGGGGCTTGCCAAGGCGCATGTGAAGGCCCTGCTCAGAAATGCTTTTTGAGGTCCATGCCTGCATACAGGTCGGCCACCTGCTCCGCATAGCCGTTGAACGGCAGGGTCTTTCGCTTCAGGATCTCCCCGATCCTGCGCTCCCTTTTCTGGCTCCAGCGCGGGTGGTTCACCGCCGGGTTGACGTTCGAGTAAAAGCCGTACTCACGGGGCGCTGACTGATTCCAGCTGGTCGCAGGCTCGGACTGGGAAAAGCGTATGCGAACGATCGACTTGATACTCTTGAAACCGTATTTCCATGGCACGACCAGGCGCAGCGGCGCACCGTTCTGGTTCGGCAATACTTTCCCGTACAGCCCCACGGCCAGTATGGTCAGGGGATGCATGGCCTCATCCATTCTCAGGCCCTCGCGGTACGGCCAGTCCAGCACCGAACGCCTTTGGCCCGGCAGGTTCTTCGGATCGTACAGGGTGAAGAACTGTACGTACTTGGCCTTGGACGTGGGCTCGAAACGCTTCAGCACGGGTCCCAGTTCAACGCCTACCCAGGGGATGACCATCGACCAGGCCTCCACACAGCGCAGGCGATAGATCCGTTCCTCAAGCCGTGGGGCAGGAATGAAGTCTTCCAGGTCATAGTCGCCCGGCTTGTCGCATTCGCCTTCCACCCGGATGCTCCACGGTTCGGTAATGAGGCGGTCCGCGTTTCGCTTCGGATCGCCTTTTTTCAGACCGAGCTCGTAGAAGTTGTTGTAGCTCGTAATATCCTCGAACGAGTTGAGTTCCTCGGCGGTCGAGAATACGCTTTTTTCGACAGCCCCGATGCTAATGGCAGCATGTGCGGGTTGTGGCCACAGGGAGGATGCCGGGAGCAGGGATGCCCCTGCCAGGGCGGCGGTACCCTGCATGAACTTTCGCCGCTCGATGTAAAGCGATTCATCGGTGACCTGGGATTCGCGGATATCGCAAGCCCGGGTGGTTTTCAGCAACATGGTCAACAGATCCTTTCAGGGTTTCCGGTCAACGGGGTACGAGGGATACCGTTCACGCAACCATTGCTTCTACAGCGGATGCCAGTCGATTGCAAGCAGGCAGGTTTCACGGTGTAAAGCCTGTGCACCGGATCCCGGGTACTTCATGCTCTATCAGACAGCGGAGCGGCTTCCAGAGTTCAGTTCAAATAATGCTATGATTGGACATGCTCAACTATTCGGGATGGTGATGCAGCAACAAAGATCGCCGTTAATCGCATTTTTGCTGGCCACCTTGCTTGGACCACTGGGGTTCACCTACACGAACCTGATCGGTGGGCTGCTTGCGATCATCCTCGCCGTGGCCACCCTCTGGACCATCTTCGTTCCGATCATCATCTGGATACTCTGTGCCCTGTTTGCACCGCTGATCGTGATGTCCTACAACAAGTCCGTGCGCACACAGAAAAAGTATGTGGACAGCAAGCACGAGGAAATCATCAAGGCGATCCGGTCGGTGAACCTCCAGGCCGAAAACGAGGCCGACAAAAGCAAGCCCCTCTGAGCCCCCTGCCTCCTGGCTAAGACGATGCCACCAGACCGGCCCGTCCAGGATGATGGCGATGTACGGCTATCGTTCAGGGAATGCCTGGGATAGCCATTGGCCTGGCTCCCAGGCGCACCCAACGCATTCAGTGTCCGTGCAGTTCAGCAGCAGAAATCCCGACCTGCACGATTCGCGCCTTGTCCACACCTGCCACGCCGACATACTTGAACGGTGCGCCATCGAGCTCACGTTTTTCCAGGGCCTGGACAACCACGGATTCACTGCCGTGCAAAAGTGCGGCAAAGGGAGCCGCCTGCGTGCCACTGTTCGGGTCGGTCGGAAAACTGAAGGATGTGCCGGGAATGTTGGTGAATGCGATCTGGCCGTGCTCGTCACTGATCCAGAATTCAGTAATCACCGAATGCTGTGCCACATCGGCCAGTACGGAATTGATGGCCTCCGCGCTCATTCCCGCCCTGATGGCAGCATCGATGAAGTGGGCTGCCAGCCTGGCTTCGGCCACCATGTGTTTCGAGGTAGCCTCTTCTGCGGACAGTGTATTCCCGGCCAAAGCCGCTCCAGCAAACATGAGGCAAGTACCAAGGCTGATTGCCGTCAAAATTTTTCGCATTGTTCTTCCTCCAGATTTTCTAGTTTACCGATCTCCTGTAATCCAGCCTCAATGATCAGACGCCCATGCTGTCCTTGTTCCTGCCAGCGGACAGCCTGGAGACTTGATAACCGCCAATTTTCAGACCCCAACGGCAGCGGGGACGCTACACCAGAAGGTGAGGCGTCCAGGTAGAGCCGGAATCGAATGGAAACGATAACCTATAACAAATTACAGTGCCAGATTGATCCCCACATAGCCCTGCAACGGCATGGCCGGGAAGTAGCGGTAGGTACCGAAGGCATGGTCGGCGCGGTCGGCATAGTGCTCATCGAACAGATTGATGACCCGGGCAAACAGGTCGATATGCTCGCTCAGCCTGTAACCACCACGCCAGTTGAGCACGACGTGGCCTTCATACTTGGCAGTGTTGGCGGCGTTAATGTAGTGCTCGCCCACCTGGTTCAGTTCAAACTCGGAATACCAGCGCTCATCCGGCTGGTAGCGCCAGCGGGCATGGGTGAGCCAGCGCGGTGCCGAATCCATCAGGTTGCCTTCTTCGATCCGTTCGCCTCGTCCGACATCACGGGTAAAATCGTACTTGTGCACGGCATAGCCGATGGCGAGGCTCAAGGCATGGTCACCCAGATGCCAGTCGCCTGAAAACTCGAGCCCGGCGGACCGGGTTTTGCCGTCGCTGACGTTGAAGCCACTGGCATCACGGAAAATGAAGTCGCGGCTCCACTGGCCGAAGGCCGACACCGACCAAGCCCCGCTGCGAAAGCCGGTCTCCACCGACAGCAGGCGTTCGCTGTCCAGGTCTGCCACGGTTTGCCCCTGCTGCAGGCGGTAGAGTTCGGTAGCTTGCGGCGGTCGAAATCCGCTGCTGAGCATCACATAGCCGGAACGGCGGGCACCAAAATCGCGCTCGACCCCTAAGCGCCCGGCTACTTCGGTGAACCGGTCTTCCCTGGAGGCGGGCCGGGTGTACAAGCAGCCGTCGAAGCCGCAGGCTGTGCCGTCGTCGCGGCTGTTGCCCGTCAGGTGCCGGTTTTCATAATCGTAGCGCAGGTGCTCGAGGCGCAGGCTGTGCAACAGGCGCAGCTTCCCACCCAAGGGTCGGCTCAGATCGTAGAAGCCCGCAGCCATGAACGAATCGACGTCGTAGTCGTAGTGTCGCCCTGTGGGGCGAGTGGCCACCAGGAAGGCCGACCCGGTCGCCGGTACATCCTGAATCTCGAGCAGGCTGCCCTGCATGGCCTCGACTTGCGTGCCGAACTGCCCGGCCCAGGCCCCGGCTTCAAACCCTTGGCGGACCAGCATGCCTGCACTGGTCTGCTCGTTGGTCTCGGTCGGCTGTCCGGGCAGGAAGTGCTGCAGGAACTCCATGTGCGAGCGGCGCAGGTAAGCGGAAATTTGGGTTGGCCCGCGCTGCCAGTGACTCGCGGCGCGCAAGGACCAGGCGTCCCGATAGGCCTCGGGGTTGGGGTTGGAGCGGCGCAGTTCACGGTCCTTGTAGGCTTCAAAGCCCTGCACGTAGCTGCCGGTTTCCTGGTTGAGGTGGGTGGCGCTCAGGGTATTGCGCACCCGCCAGGTGCCAAGATCAGTGGCATGGACCAGGGAGAACTTCTGCTGGTCATACCCTGTGGCGTCCCGATAGCCGTCGGTCTGGCTCCCGTGGGCACTCAGGCCAACGTAGTGCCCGCCAGTGTGCCCGCCCCATGTGGCACGAGCCTGGTTGTAACCGTAGGAGCCGCTCTCCAAGCTCAGGCTGGCATCTTCGGGATTGGCCGTGAGCACGTTGATCACCCCGTGCATTGCATTGCCGCCCAGCACGGCACTTGACGGTCCACGCCAGACCTCGATGCCCCCTGCCTGCTCGCCATTGACCTCGAAGAGGTTGTTGATGTTGCAAAACCCCGCGGGGCGAATGGGCAAGCCATCCTCAAGATAGAGAAATTTCCCGCAGGCGCCGGGTCCAGTAAAGACCGCCGAGCGGATGGCAGTCAGGTGCTCCTGGCCAGACCCCCGGGTGACCCAGACGCTGGGGACCCGGCTCAGGGCTTCGTGAATGTGGTTGTACCGGATCTCTGCCAGCACATCCCCATCGATGCGGCTGGCACTGCCTGCGCTACCGAGGCGCTCGCCGATGGTCCCGGTGACGACGATCTCCCCAATGGGATTGGTGGCAGATAGAGTCGCTGGGAAAACCGCCAGCAGCAATAATCCCACCAACCATCGCGAATCACCCCGCAGGCAATGGCTCATCGCAACAAAAGGAAAGCTGGAATCAATTGGACAATCCGCCTACTGCAGGATAGTCACCCACTCGCTGTGATGACAGGTCAAAAAAAATGGCGGCCCGGAGAGATTCGAACTCCCGACCGCCTGGTTCGTAGGCAGTATGCAACCATAAATTATCATTATTAATCAGTTACTTGAAGCACTTTCCCGCTCAATACTGAAGTTCGATAATCAATCACTTACACCTTGTAAGAATTTGCGAGGTGTACAAAACTGGTACAGTCAACCTTGGATCAACGACCACCTGCACCTGATGCAAAAATCGATTATCTTCATTCATCGGCTACCTGCTGAGCTTGCCGCTTAGCATCAGGAGCCGGCGGTGAAATGATTGATTCCAAGGTGCTCTCAAGGTGGATTTTTCCAGATTTCAATGATAGCATAAATGTTAGTAAAGGATTATGATTAACATTGTTGAATATGAGGATGAAACTGGTAACTATCCTTACTCAAAATGGTTTGCTTCGCTTAATGTTCAAGCGGCATTGAAGGTACGCACAGCCATTGCGCGCATGGAGTCAGGCAATTTCTCCAACGTCAGAGGGGTTGGGCAAGGTGTCAGCGAATATAAACTGGATTTCGGCCCAGGCTACCGGATTTACTTCGGACACGATGGTGAGGAACTGGTGATCTTGCTGGGCGGCGGTACCAAAAAGCGGCAAAACCGCGATATTGAATTCGCGCAAGCCTTGTGGAAAGGCTACAAGCGGCGCAAAAAACAAAGGTAGTAATATGGTATTAACACGCGATTTTAGAACCACCATTTTGGAGCGGGCGCAGGCTGATCCTGAATTCCGTGTGGGCCTGCTTACTGAAGCTGCTGAGTGTTTGCTGAATAACGAACCTGATGTGGCCAAAACGATGCTGCGCGATTATGTGAATGCAACTATCGGCTTTCAGGGCTTGGCTGAAATTGTGGACAAAAAACCCACTAGCCTGATGCGAATGCTCAGCGACAAAGGCAACCCTAGCTTGGATAATATTTCGCAAGTGCTGGCAGCTGTGCGGGAACATGAAGGTGTTCATTTGCATGTGAGTGCTGCATAGCCAAATGACAGCTTTTCAAGGCTCACGTAACGAAAGGGATTTATATCCAATGTGGAGCTCCATATAAAGCGTACTCGGGGGCCGAGTTGGAGAACCTGATCGAGGCCACCAACCGGGTGTGCGGAGAAAACTCCCGCAAAAGTCCCGCACTGGTGTTACTGAGACAGCAAGCGGCGACCGCATAGTGCAGTAACCGCTTGATGCAAAAAGGAATCAGTGGCGCGCCCGGAGAGATTCGAACTCCCGACCGCCTGGTTCGTAGGCAGTATGTAACCATAAATTATCTTTATTAATCAGTTGCTTGAGGCACTTGCCCGCCCAATACTGAAGTTGAATAATCAATCACTTACACCTTGTAAGAATTTGGAAGGTGTACAAAACTGGTACAGTCAACCTTGGACCAAATCTACAGCATCCTCAAAAATTTATTTTGCTCTATACGCACCTACGTGCAGAAGATCTGGTGAAATGGCTGAACCAGGTCATGACCTGAACAAACACTCTACATGCTTCATATTGAAGATTTTTGAATAGGCATCTCTACCGATCCTGAAGGTTAGCGCCAGATCAGTTTTAATTGGGAAGAAACCCTTACCCTCGCTATACCACATGCAGTTTGGATATGCTTTTGGATTTGTGTTGTGCTGAGGTTAGTCCCCAACCACCAGCCGTTTCTCAATTTTTTGGAATGTTTGTCAATTAAGTGGGATTTTTTATACAAGTCCGAGCGATTCTTCGCCACCAAATTCCGATTTTTGCTGGCCGTTTGTGCAGCAAAACGCCGCATAAACTCCGGATCTTGGTGTCCAAAAATTTCTAATATCTCTACCAAAGTTCCTCTGGCAGTTCCGGGCTCAACTTTCTCTCCTTTAAACAGAAACCCAACAAGCTTATTCCCTTTAGACTGCGATGATTTTGGGCGTGATGGATTCAGCCTGGGAGAGCGTGGTGGTTTTTGGGTAGTGGGCTTTGATTGTGATGGCGAAATTAAGAGTTTCCGTAAAAATAATTCAACATCATCGAGCTCTGGCTTGGTGCCGCATTCTCGCTCCACCTTTTCAGCAAGCAAGTCCCGAAGTATCTCATCGGGTTCCTTTAACAAAGACCGCCAGGCTTCCGGGATAGCTTCGCGAGCTCTGGTTCGCTCTAGGTTGCTGGCAAGACGCTTCTCCGCATTGCGTCTTGCTTCTCCAGAAACAACATGATCCTTCTGAAGATGCTCGGCCAGGAATTCTGCATACTCTCGAACTTTGTGTTCCAGCTGCAGCTCCAACCGGTAGAACCGCTGCTCTGACAGGACTCCAGGTGCCATGCTGAGATAAAAATCCCAACGGTCACCGTCCGTCAGGACAAGCAATGGAACACCCCTGTTAGATGCATATCCAAACAATTGCTCCTCGCCGCCAGAATCCAGGGCGCCAATTCGCTTAGCTTCAATAAAGACCTGTGGCTTGCCATGACTCAATAACGCGTAATCCACCAGGCCACGATCTACTGAATACTCCGGCTTAAACATCTTGGGGTCTGTATCGTCCCACCCCAATTCGCGCAGGACCGGCAGAATAACAGACTGCTTAACTTGTGCTTCATTTTCCAAGTCATTGGAAATAAGACGGCTGATCACTATTTTCAGTGTGTGTTCGAGATTCATTGCTTGGGTACACCGATTCGACCTGTCTGTGCCAAAAATAAGCGGGCGGCACAGCAGGCAACTAAAAACCAAATCTCCCTGTTAAAGACGATGTTCTGAGTTAGAGCAACAGAGATAAATTAAAATCTGTCTTGTATTTAATTCCCTAAAATTTCTTCTCCCCTAGGGATCAATTGCTTGTCCCCTTCAATAAGGCTTGCGTGCCAAAAGTAGTCTCCGTTCAGACGTGTAGAAGAAGAGATTTTTGTTCACTCATTAAAATTAAATGAAATTTAATTAGCTGTATCTTAAAACACGAGAGTTAATGTTCATACCAGTAGGGTGCCCGAAAACAATTATTTTCTATGGATTCCGTTAAACCAGCATGATCACAGTAAGAAGAAAAGGAACGACAATTTTCATATAGCTTCTTATAAAACTCCTTTGCGAGTGCTGGAGAACTTTCGTTAACTAGATGATCAGAAAAAACTTGAAGCAGAACAGCAAAGAAATCCATCTGAGATGTTGGTACGCGTACATTGCCAAGCATTCCTACTACTTTATCCCCATCCTCGCATAGACTATTAATAAAACTGAACTTATTGAAGACTACTTCTGCCAATTCAGCTTGCGTTGAAATTTGAGCATGAAACACTGGATGGGCAATAGTCAAATCATGATCGTAGTGTGCCCCAAAAATATGTTTGAGGCAGCCTTCCCGTTCTCGAAAATATCCAATTTTTGTAGCATAGCTTTGTGTTCGCAGGCTGTCATTGCAGCCTGCGTCACGTCCGAGCTTTAGCTGACCACCAATCACAGCGTAAACCTTTGAGTTTTTCCTTGAAGAAGCCTTTTCAGGTAAATAAAGAACTATGGGGCCTAAATCAAAAGTTGCATAATCATCTGCCTTATCCAGGATGGCAATCACGTTTGAATCGGGCAGTCTTACTTCTCGATTGATTTGTCGCAAATTGACTCGAAAATCCTTCCATAGGTCAACCAGCTGTTGTTTTGCCACTTGAGCTATCGATCTTTTAGCCATGGTGCAGATCGCCACTCAAAGACCTAACAGTGGTGCAAATTCATCAAAAAAATCTTTCTCGACTCTGCAAAGGTCAGCACCATCAGGAATCCAAGCTGTAGATGCTTCGGAACACTCATTTAGCGAACAAACTGGCCGCTTCGAAAACGGACACCAGAATCCACCCCGCATACCATTGCAGCCATCCCTATCACAGTTGTGAGCACCAAGTGGATGATTGATTACTCTTTCCACCACGAATCGATTCAGCTCGCTTTCTTCGTCGGGTAAATCTCCATTCATCAACTCGATAGCCCTATCGACGATGGCATCAACATCGCTTCGCCAATAATAGGGCCCTAAAGCGCAGAATGGGCCTGTATATGCAGCAAGCTCAGCTTCTCCCGCAAATTCCCTCGCATCCGTTTCAGAAACTGCCAAATACGCAGCCAGTACCGACACATTTATCAAAGGACCCGGAAATGCAAGCACAAGATTTTGAATTACATGGCCAACCATATAAGACAAAAGTTTAATCATAGTCTGCTGACGGTTTTCTTCTTGAGATGTTGCCGAAGACTGCAACCGTTCACGAAGCCATGGGTTTGAGGTGGCAAGCCGGGAAAAGTACAACGACAAACCGGGCTCCAGTTCTGGGCGCCCTAGTATCCACGCTGCCGCAGCTGAGATGCTTGATGTTCCTGGGGGGAGGTCATTAGCTTTGCAACGAATCTCAGAAAAACCCTGATAAACACCAGCAATATACTGTGCAGCATGTTCCGGCGAGGAGACTGGTACCCTCATACTGAATAAGTCTGGCTCGTTTGGTAGAGACTCAGGTTTGCCACGGGAAAAATCTCCGACTGGAATGAGTTTTTGCTGACATAAGCTACGAACGTTAGTTCCCTGGAAACCTAGCAACCCTTCTTTTGTCAAGTCATAATCAGTAATCACCAAGATCGTTTCAGGGCTGATCTTGGATAAAAGAACTTCATCAGGATTGTCACCGGCTCTCGGAATCCAGGTTGCTATATCAACCTGGTCACCTTCCAGAACTTCATGAAGCTCCTTTTCCAGCCCTTCAATTTCTCTGAGCTCATCGTCAATTAGTAGAATTTGTTGAGGCTGTGGGGACATCATGTCTTGCCTGAATCTGAAAAAAGCGGGAGAGACACATCAACACATGTCACGAACCCTGGTGGAGCGGAAATAAGATCTACCTTTCCAGAAAACGCCTCAACGCAACGTCGCACCAGCGACAAGCCCAGTCCCATGCCTGATCCTACAGGGTCCTTGTTTATATCTGTTGTGCTAAACAATGGGTCAAAAACAAACTTTTCCAGTGCTGGAGGAATACCAATTCCGGTATCTGAAACTTGCAAGTGATGCCATTTCTTATCGTTCCAAGCCCTGAACGCAATTGTCATGTCATCGACACCCCGATGAGCTGAGACAGCCTTCAGGGCATTGGTAAAAAGGTTCTGCAGGATTCCATTATAAAGTGTGACTGGAACGGCAGGACTGGCAAGATCACGTTCAACGCTGATTTCAACTTTAATTCCTCGTTCCTTTGCATAATCTCCGAGTAATCTCGTTACCTGCTTTATACGTGGTCGTATAGCAAATTTGGTATTTGGTAGCTTGCGCACACCTTCCACATAGGCGTGCACATAGGTAGAAAAGTCCTTCAGGCGTGCGATGCGAGCATCCAACGCCAATGCAGGGTCCATTAATGCACTATGCTTTCTCGCAAGTGATTTCAGTTTTGTTTGTGCAGTTTCCAAGTCTGTCAGTGCTACACCAAACTCGTGCGTCATATATCCTGCAATAACACCAAGTAAGCTCATGACTTGTAATTGCGCTTCGCGTTGCGAAGATCGCACCTCTTGACTTTCTACTCGTTCTTGACTGTCCACAAGCATGGACGCTATGCGCTTCTTTTGGGCTGCACTTAGACTGGGCATCTCTTCAATTTCCCTTATAGCTGCCAGAGTCTCTTCACGGCTTTTTTCAAGCGCATCTTCTTGCTGGAGCTTTTCATTTCTTCGCTGAACTTGTCTGTCAGCGACAGCTACCAACTCGATTGCCCCACGCACGAGGTGCCAAAATTGATCAAATGTTTCATTTTCCAAGAACCCTTCACGGTCAGCAGCTGCAATCAGTCCATCACTATCTGTCTGTTTGCTATTACGCTGACCTTCAACACGCACTAAGCCAACCATCTGTGCAGATTGTGGCAGGCGGAGCATCCAGTTTTCAGAAGTTGCCCTTTGTTCAGGTTCCGTCATAGGAAACCATTTGTTTGCTATCCAGGATCGTGGGACTCGGACATTTCGCGCCGTATCTGCAGCAAGCCTGAGCCAGTCGTCATTCTTGCTTCCATAAGGTAGAACCCTAAATCCCCTGTCAAATACGGCCACACCAGAATTTTCCCTGATCCAAGCATATGCACGCCGGCCGTCGATAGGAGAGTTTTTAAATGTGCCGGAACGATGCGGGAAAAATCGCAAATCTGCATAGACAGAACCCAGCGAACTGGAGTACTTGTCATTAATTTTTAACAATGGCTTACTTGAATCATTCTCATAAATTCGAATCCTAAATTTTCCTGCGGAAGCTTCGATTGTGCTACGCAAAACAAAGCTATCAAGAATCTGCTTCGCAAGGTCACTTTCAGTGTCTTCCTCACTTCCATCTAAAATTGTAAGTTTGAACCCCAGATCACTCACACCAGCGCTTCTCTTGTCAGAGACAGATGTCGCCTCCGTACTTTTTAACAGAGACTGCAGAGGCGAAACCACGCCAGCCGCTCCTGTGCGAACCTGTTGCCAATTGATTCGACCCAGATTCGCAATTCGTAACGCTGAAATTACTAAGCGCGTCCCAAGCGCTTCCGAAGAATCGGTAGTTTCAAGCTTGTAAGGCACTGACACTTTCTCAAGATCCATAGTCCGATCAACGCCTGGCCAATTAAAGTCGACTGTGAGTTTTGTGCGTTTTGCCGATTTTGCATCATCAGCCACCGAAATCAGCTGTAATTTTTGGCCTAGAAAGCGGACAGCAAATCGACCAATGCCTTTTTCGCCTGTGATTACTCGGCCGTACTTTGGGGTCTTCAGTTTATTGGATTTTGAACTTGTCCCAACACGCATCCAGCTTTTTCTGAACTGAGACATTGTCATTCCGTGTCCATCATCAACAATAGTTAACAAGCCAGGCTCGGTCGCATCAACTACACATTCGGTTGCATCGGCATCGTAAGCGTTTTTAATTAACTCAAGGAGTGCAACTTCAGGCTTCTTTACAAGCCGTTCGCCTAATTCACGAAGAACCCGACTTTCAATTGAGAATCGAACATTCCCAGTTCGGGCAGTTTTCCTGTTTGTGGCTCTCCTTGACATGGGTTTAGGATTCTGCACCGAAATAACTCGTAAGGACATAGTTCAGCTGATTGATTTCAATTTTATGCAACCCGTTTGCGTAACTGACAATCCTGTCACTAAAATCCATCCCGTCCAAGCCTGAGACTAACTCGTTAATCTGGGCCGATGTTAGATTATAGATTCCGCAAACCCCACCAACTGCTTTTGCCCCAACAACATTTTTAACTGCTTTGGGGAAACCCTGTTTAAACGTTTGAGCCATGAGCACATCAGGTGTGTTCGGCATTCTAAAATTCCACCAAATGTCACGTTCGCGACAGGTCTTGGTCTGATAGAGCTCCTCAGGTAATGATTCAACATATGCAATCAAACGCTTAGACATGCACTTATCTGTTCTGATTAACCAGCATTTTTGGCCAGCCTTTCTATAGAATTTGTCAAAAACAGTCTGATCTAAAACTGTTACATCATTGGGCAAAGGACGAAGCGACGTCACACATGCAATAACATCCGACCTCAAGTGCAACCCATTAAAAATACGTTCACCTTCTGTAAGTACAAACACTTTCTGAGAGCCTGGACTAAGACCACGAGTTGCCCTGGGTGTCTCAAGCGTGCAAGCGCTTTTCGATGCATACGGAAGTACACCTTCATTAGAACCGCAGGGGCTAGGTACAGGGCGAAATTTACCAACATCTGTTTCTTCAAAATATCGCCAGCGTCCATGACGCTGTAATTTATCGACAACTGTAATTGACGCTGTGGTTAAAACACTGCTGAATGTTTTATCAGAAAGCCGGTAAACGTCGACGTTCCACTGATTCGATTTAATGTAATTTCGAATGTTGCCTGCTGAAGGGCGTGACACCCATTCGAATGGAATAATAAGGACACATAACCCATCCGATTTAATGCTTACCAAGCCAAGCAAAAAGAAATACTGCCATGCGTTAGCCAGCCCAGAAAGTTTTACTCCAGCCCTCTTTTCGAGGACTTTCGCTACCTTATTTCGCCACCCATCCGGTATATCTTGATTGCGGACGAATGGAGGATTTCCAATGCACAGATCCGCATCCGATATCGATGTACTGAAAGCACATTCCTTACGAATCACGGCATTGCGACCAACAGAACCACACCGCCTGTTATCAATTTCATAACCAATATATTTCCCGTATAGGCCGGAGGCTGAAAACCGCCCGTCGCCAGCACCAAAATCAACCGCTGTATTTATCTGATCTCTATAGCCGGCAACATGCTCCCACATAGACGCGACTAGCGGTTTAGGAGTGTCAATTTGGCATCGATTGAGAAATAAAGAAACAGAATCCTCATCGCCCCAATCGCTGGTTGATACAGCTAGCGAAGAGTCCGGCTTACTGCTATGGGAGGTGACATAAGCCATTGTGTTTTAGCTCAAAATTTACATTATCCGGATAAAGTTGATTAGCCAACAGAGAAATCTTCGCTTAGGACTAATGGCAGTTACTGCACTTAACTGTCCAATGAACCTGCCCACAAGCATAAGTCATTTAAGAATCGACCTGCAAACTGGAATCTGCTCTAATTGGTCAATGACTTTACAAGAAGATGCACTGAAGTTAGCGGAACTCGACCAACAGATCTGTCGAACAATAATCTCGGGCAATATAAACGAACTTGGCCGTCTCTTAAAAAAGTATGTCAGGCTGCGAGACAGCCTAAAGCTTGAAATGCTTGGGAAGCCAGTCATATCAACCGAAAACAGTAAAACAAGCAAGGCATTCCGCAAAATTATTGGCAGTGACGGTCTGCCATCAGACATAGTCGTTGAACAAGTACTAAAACTTGATGGCAACGATTCATCGGCAGAAGTATTTGATGAATTTGAGTTTGATGAACTAGGCTCGAATTTGCTTTATTCATGGTTTAGCCATTATGAGTACGTCAGCGCACTAGCGAAGATGAGGCCGATGATTCTGCAGTGCGATCCTTCAGAAAGTGTAAGGCGACTAGCCCGGATATTGCATGAGTCTGCCGATTGAGGCGGGATGGAGCGGTTTTCATGGGAGGGTCGGGTCTGCGCGTTGTCGTTCAGCATCATGGCCCCGGTTTGCGGCCCGGTTCGGGCGATGCACGGGGACATTTGAGGTAGTTTTCCCGTCTGCTGCAGGTGTGGGGCGCACCGGTCCCTGGGCCGGGGCCCGAGGGGCCTGATGGTCCGGGCCGGCAGTCCCTATCCGGGATCGAGCCGTGCGACAGCGAGCCGGAACAGGTCCGCATGGGGATAGGCACTGGAGAGCAGTAACTGGATGCGCCGGGTGTTGCGCAACACCACGGCCCCGACCTTCAGCAGCCTGAGGCGGATCGTGCCGGCACAGGCGCGGGCCCCTCGGGTGCCGGCCAGGGCCTGCACGCGGATGGCGTGCAGCAGCGTATAGGCGAAGGTGGACAACAGCAGCCGGTACTGGTTGGGCCACCAGCGATGACAGGAGGTGCGATCGGCGAACAGGTCGAGCTGCTGTTCCTTGATGCGGTTCTCCATGTCGCCCCGGGCACAGTAGAGGCGATCATACAGGGTACGCGGTGCACCCTTGAGGTTGGTCAGCACATCGCGCGGGTTGGCGCCCCGGGCACTGTGCTCGGCCTTGACGATGACGCGCCGGGAGCGGTCCCAGCGCTTGGCGGCATACGTAAAGGTCCCGAACAGGCGCTGCTTTTTGCCGCACCGCGCAAAGGCGTCCCGGGCCGCATCCCGCCAGGGCGCCGCGCGCGCATGCAGGCGCGCATTGCGGGCGATGCCGACGATGTAGTCCACGTCATGGTCCTCGCACCAGCGCAGCATGCGCCAGCGGCAAAAGCCGCTGTCTGCGCGCAAGGTGATCTTCACCTTCGGCCAGACCCGGCGCAGGCGCTTGACCCGCAGGGCGAGGATCGCCCAGGCGTGGCGGGCCGCATCGATGCGGCTGGTGCGCAGGTAACTGACCAGCGGGCGGTGGCCGCAGAACACGTACAGGGGCAAGAAGCAGTAGTGATCGTAATAGCCATGGAAGCCACGCCCTTCCTGCTGGCCGTGCACGGCGTCGTCGGTGGCGTCGAAGTCCAGGATGAGGCGCCGGGGCGGGCGTTGGTATGAAGCGATGAACTGCCCGATGAGCACTTCATGCAGGCGCAGGGCCGCCTCCCGGTCGGCGCGCTGCTCGAAGCGGCACAGGGTCGAGGCGCTGGCCAGGGGCCGGTCCTGGTCGACGGCCGTCTGCAGCGCCGGGTCGGCGCGCAGGTCGTCGTGATCGTTGAGGTCCTCGTAGCCCAGGGCCAGGCCATACAGGCGCTGGCGCACCAGGGAGCGGACCGCATGGGTACAGCTGGCCTGGCGCCTCGGATCGTGCAGGGCACGGGCCACCTGGGCGCTCAGGCCAAGCCGGCGGTCAGCAGAGCGCAGCAGCAATGCGCCAGCGTCGGAGGTGATCGCCCCGCCCGTAAAACGGGCCTCGACCCGGCGGCCTTTACAGCGTGGAAAGGCGAGGGATTCTTGGGTACAATCTGTCATGGGCAAGGACTCCTTCGGTATCAGGCTAACTAACTGAATTATATCGAATTACAGGAGCCCTTGCCCACCCCCTCATGCAATATCCGGGCTAGTGGATCAAGTTAAAAACTGCTATGCCTTTCAGCAGTACGATGCGGCTTATGGATTATGCCGAACTTTGCTTGAAGCAAGTGTCTACGACATATGCAGGCGATGTAACTCAGCTTCTGAAACGGATGCACGCCAGCTATCTGTTGAGAAATTCAAGTGGGAAACACAACACAAAAGAATCTCATCTGGATCACTTAGAAAAAGATTGCGAGATCTTTACGGGCGTCTCAGTGACGTATTGCATGCAAGCAGAACTGTAACCTCTGATGAGGCCCTCGCGGTATTCGGGGAGACACTGCTGCTTATTGAGGAACTTTATGACAACAACGAGTTTCAATGAATCAGCATGCAAGTTTGGCAATCCAAATATTTGGACATTTTGAAGTTAAGACAATGTCCGTTTTATTAATATACACATCTGGGTCTGAATAGAATCTAGAAAAGCGGCGGCTTTTCAGATTTCTGCTTCAACCGCCTGAATCTCCATAGTCACATCTACCACCCTATTTTCATTCCATATCTCATCGGTTAGCGTGAATCTGTAGCTGTTGGTATGTTTGACGTACTTAGATTTTGCACGGACGATTCCACACGGGATCAGAGCAGCACGAAGTACACGATAGCTATCGTCGAACAGAACTGCTGCAAGTGTATCGAAACCATTGAGGTCGCGAATGGCCGAAAGCTGACAAGACGACCTATTGCGACTATGGATGCGCCGCCCCTTTATTTGGTAACGCTTGCCATTTTGATCCTTGGCATCGAACCCCTTCTCTGAATTCGCAGCTCGCTGCCAGTCGAAGGTGTGGCAAAACAGAAACTCAGCAAGGTCACCAGTCGGGTTGTTCTCGCTGCGCACAATACCCCTGCCCCGCAGTTCACGCATGACGGAGACATACAGCTCCAGTAACCCGTTCAAGGGCAGCTTCTTAAGGTCATCTGGCAAGGGTATCGTGCAAGAGGGATAGTGATTGTATCAGCAGCCAAGTCCTGGATGATGTTGAGTGGCTGAAGTACCAGGGAAAATGTTTGGGCTCTGTCACCGCATCAAAGCTGACTGGAATGCTTGGGGTTTAGGCAGTATGTGAGCATAAATTAAATTATTAATCAGTTACTTGGGGCGCTTTCCCGCTCAATACTGAAGTTCAATAATCAATCACTTGCACCTTGTAAGAACTTGCAAGATGTACATGACTGGTACAGTCAACCTTGGGTCTGCGCAACTGCTTCCTCGAACAGTTCACCTTGCCTTTCCTACCGCAGGTGTATTTTCTCCGGCAAAAGTTCACTGATCGCCTTTACCGGGACATTCCCCAGCTCCTTCGGCTCCAGCTTGTGCAGCCCACCGCCATACACACGCCCTTCACCGAGCATCGCCTTCGGACAAATCTCGTTCAGAAACTGCCAAACCTGGCGTTTCAGTTCCGGGCTGTCATGCAAGATACGATCAATCGGACTTTTCGGGTACAGCAGTAAATACACATTCGCGGCCGTCGCTTTCGAATTGTTCAATATGAAACGGAACGGTCGCCCGCTCTTCTTGTCGCGCCGACCGAGGTAGGTGCAAACGAACGGTGCGGGCGGGCGACTCTCCTGCGTGTACCAGAGCTTCCGGTGCCGGCAAAGATAACGGTCAGCGATGCCCTTCGCCTTGCCTTCTTCCAGATAGGCCCAAAGCTTCGGATAGCGCGTCCTGATCTCGTCGTCTTCCCACGGAGGATCAAGCAGGAACAAGCGTCTTTCCAGCACGGGGTTGCCCTTCTGGTCATCCTTAACCTCGTCGTCCGGCAAGTAGCGCGGACTGGGCAGGATCGGCTTAAACGCCTCCATCGGCAGACCACGCTGCTCGACTTCCTCGGCCGATAGAATGAAATAGCGGTTGTGCCCCGTCGCGATGCCACGCTTGATCTTGAAGAAATCACCCAGTACCGGACCCCTGGCCTCTTCATAGGTCTCTTTCATCGGGTAGCGTGTCCACTTCGGGTCACGGCGCAGTGTCCCCACGGGCACCAGCCGGTCCACTTTTGGCTGTTGCAACGAACCGCCATATGTGAATCGCACTTCATGTCTTTCCGGCGGCGGCTCCTTGCGGAACCACACCACGGTCGAAGACACGAGCGCATCGCCGAATTGCACATCGGCCGGATCAAACCGGTGAATGTGCACCAGCGTCACCTTGTCGAGCAGATAGCGCTTCACTGACGCGCCGTAATTCACGTCCATAAATTCGCTCGGGATCAGCCAGCCTGCCAGTCCGCCGTCGCTCATCCAAGCATGACTTAACCCGAGGAAATAGCAGTACAGCCCGGCCAGACCGTTGATCTCGACGCCGCAGGCCTCCTGCGTGCGCAGCTTCAGGCGTTGCTTCTCGCCGTTGACGATATGGTGATGCCTCACATATGGCGGGTTGCAGATCAGCAGGTTGAATTTTTTCCCTGGCGCTTCGGCCTGCGTGAAGTCTTCCAGCCGGATATCCAGTCCAGTTTCACTCCACAGTTTCACTGCCTGGCTGCCATAATGTGGATCGATTTCATATCCCATGGCAGCACCGATACGAGATCGCGGGAACACGTCCAGCAAGGCTGAATAGAAAGAACCCGTCCCAATCGCCGGGTCGAAGAACCGCACTTTCCCGCTCTTGCCAAGATGTGCCTTCGCGCAGCATTGTATATCGACTGCCAAGTTTGTCGGTGTCGCGAACTGGCCCATCCGGTTCCGCGCAGTCGCGTCCTTCTCCGCGTCCAGCTCTTCCTGCAGGATCAGCCTCCGAACCTCTAATGCTGCAGTTACTTTCTTCATCATCTACAGCCCAAACTTTCCAAGATCGTCGATACGATGTTCCCACACCCAGTCGATACCTTCTGCTGCCTCATATCCCAGATATCCGCTGTCGAAATACCCACACAGAAACAGGATGAACCGCACGTCCTGCCCGTAAGTACGAAGCAGCTGGCTCATCTTTGCCGCTTCTTCCTTGCGTCGCTTGTTGACGTTCGTGAAATCGCCAGCCGACTTCGCCTCGATCAGCAACGGAAGCTCACCGGCCTTCGCCGTTTTCGGCATCACGACGGCATCGACCGGAATATTGACCTTCTTGCCCGTGCCCTCCTGCTTGACTGGCACGTTCAACCGGAACGAGAACGTCCCTGGCTCCATGGCATCGTACGTCGTCCCTTCGCCTGACGGCAGATTCCGATAGCCTGAACCTGTCAGCCACTCCCCGATCGCAGCAAGCTGACGCTTTTCCTGCGCATTCCGGATAATCGGATTGGCGACGGCACCGCAGAGGCGATCGGCCACGATCGTCGCGGCCCGGTGCACCTCCTGTTCGGACGGGTCTCCGCCGTGCTCAAGCCAGACGAAAATATCCGGGTCGGCCATTTTTTCAATGATCTGCGTGATCTTGCCAAGGTCGCTGTTCAGTTCCCGCCGCGGCATTCTCGGCGGGAGCTTGTGATTCTTCTCCATCGTCCTGACCAAGTTCCCGGAGATACCGGCAAGTCCGACCAACCGGTCCACGGCCAGGGGCGGGCAGGTCGACATCCGCAGTGACGGCAGCACTGAGGGCTTCGCCCTCAGCAGCTCTACCCCCACATCTGTCAGGTTCCTCGTCGCCTTAAGCGTCGCCTCGACATCCTTTGTAGTCTGCACCCGTGTCGTCCGGTAGGCTTTCGGGGCAAAGCGCATGAACCAGTCGTTGTACATATCCACCGACTGCGCAATGTCCTGCTTCCACTGATCCGGATTGTCTCTGTTGACTGCCACCGCTTGTTTTCCTTTGGCTGGTATTCTCACTTCTCATCTGCCGGGATGGCCGATATCTATGCAGACGGGGCGTATTGGCGAAACAGCCACCACCGTGTGGACGGCCCCTCTGCAATATTTTCAGCCTGCCCCTACATCTTGCAGTTCATGCTAAGAGCAATACCAAGTATTGGGCTTTATCCGCATTATATTGCTTGAGCCTTGTAAGAAAATCAAATACCTGCCGAGAAAACTGTGACGCTACGTAGTCTCAGACCAAGTATCCACTTTCCACAGTATCTAATGTGGCAGATCACTCTCATACTCTCTCCTTCATTAGCTTGGAACTGGTGCTAAACTCAACGATGCAATCAGGTGTAGTGGTCCAGACCTGCAGATCAAGTCTGGACTACCTGATGCCTCTCAAGAAAACCGCTGCAACCAATCAAAATTCAAAACTAACAAATATCAAGGAACGAATATCTTCAGCGCTTTTCCTGCAAGGTGGTTTGTGCGCTGTTCAACTATTGTCTTCGTCCACTCATCATTCTCAGCAATTTCTCGATTCAATTTAACACTTGAATGTGCAAATGCCTCCAGCTTCTTTTCTGGCGGTTTATTCTTCAAGTCCTCATTCTCCTCGGGACTTAGTATCGTAAGGTTACCAAGCACATGTTTAACACTTTCCAAGTCGTCATTCTTATCATCTTCTGAAGGTTGCCGTGGATAAACATGCTCAATGGTTGTCGTGTTGAAATCAAAGACACGCGTTTTATCCTTGCATTTAGGGACGCCAGCAGCACCAGACTCCACCCACTTACTATAGTCTTCAATGGTAATGAGAAAGTAACGGATA
This sequence comes from Gammaproteobacteria bacterium, assembly GCA_965220895.1. Classification (GTDB taxonomy): domain Bacteria; phylum Pseudomonadota; class Gammaproteobacteria; order UBA4575; family UBA4575; genus WTFY01. Next base: position 1,886,788 of record OZ244850.1, on the reverse strand, counting down.
TGGGTGTTGCCTTGTCTCGGAGAGAATTTGATCTGTCGGATGGCTGTTTCAAAAATGCTATCGGGTGCAAATCTGTCTATCAACTCAGACAAATCGGTACGAAGATACTTGATAAAGTATTTTCCTGGGTCTCGAATCGCTTTTGCATGCTTCAAATAAACTCTAGTCATCGGTGTGATATGAGCGTTCACAATCGTCTTGTACCGAAAAATGAAACGCTCAATACACGCAACTGCTTCAGCGAATTTTGTCGGCCCCAGTGTCATCAAAGAAAGCATTAGAGGCATTGCATTAGTATGTTTGAGATGAGTGACCAGCATCCTCAATCGTTCTCGATCCCAAGTCGATGTGCCTTTGTATTCGTCCCAAGGCCACTCGCCATCATTCATCGTCGCTAGAGTCGAAAACGATTTGTTTAGTTTTTCTGTTTCGGACAATATCTGTTGTGCACTCTGCGCACTAATTGAGTCTTTATTTTCACACTTGAAGCGGTGTTTGAGGAACTCATCAGCGAGATCTACGGGTTTTGGTCTACGGCCCTCCATTGATGAGAAATACCAAAGCAAGTAATCATCAATCGCGCGAGGCATGTAGGCAAGAATATCGTCCCAATTATCAGCAACTTTATCTTGAGTATTTTGGTGGATCTTGTCATCCAGTAGTTCCAGTGTACGGGCACGCAGCAAGTCACCAGTGCCTAGGTGGACGCCACGATCATTCAAGACCTGAAATATCTGATATGCCTCGGATCGTTCATCGGAGCACATAAAAATAGCGGTGCAGTCTTTCCCCAGAACATCATCGAGGAATTGTTGAATACTCATGGCCTTTTCCGGCGCACTCATGGTTTTTTTCACTATCTTGGACTGCACAAAATCACTCAGACGCTCCCAGGCAAACAATATCCTTTTGTGGGATTCGCGTTCTATCCCACCTGGCACTTCGCCAGCGACAACCTTTTGAAAAAAATCGACGTCTGCTTTGGAGAGAATCAGCTTAGGGACATCAGAGTATTCAATCCCTTTATTGTCCCGGAATGTAAGATAAAGTTTATTTACAACAGTCTCAGTTTCTTCGAGATAAGTTTTCGCTTTTTTTTCACCATCGCCAAGATCACCCTGTGCTTCCAGATCTGCAATAGTGCTTCTGATATGCTTTATGACGCACCCAGCTAACAAGACAAAGGACGCGAGCCTCTGCTGTCCATCAATGACTTCATAGTTGTCACGTGTTGAGCCGTGAACCTCCCGCCTGATCGTCACTATGCCACCAAAAAAATGGGGCTTCTCTGAATTCTTTTGGCGAGCAGACAAGCTAAATCAGGAACGCGCCACTATTCAAACGCACGACATCGACCGCATGCAGCGCAAACTTTCAAAGGTAAATGAGGAGTACAGAAATCTTGGAGGCAATCTCTTTGACCAACGCGTTGCCCTGGAGCAGCGGTTGAACAATGCGGAATCGGACGTTCAGAAAAACGAAGAGGCGCAGCGGGAAATAGCGGCTGGAATCTTGCCGCTGCTGATGGTCCATCCCCTTCTCAAATCTGCCGACATGCGGGATCAGCATGAAGAAGAGTGTCGGCGCGCACGTGATATATCTGAAGTGCTGCAATCACGTGACCGTGCAGCATTAAAAACGCTTCGCTCACGCCCTGTTGAAGAAGAGACCGTTGAAGCTATCAAGCAGTTTTTCCGGAAAGACCGAGCTAAGCGCAGGGCACTAGGCAAGGAAACGACTGTGCTGGATCTGACATTGAAGACGCGTAGCGACCTTCATAGCCTGCTGCGGGGCGGGCTTGAAGATGCAGCTTCAATTGCAAGCCGCAAGCTTGAGGAACACAAGAAGCGGGCAGAATTGGCAGCATACACTCGCGCAGAGGTCGAAAGCATTCCCAGCGCTGACACGATTGGTGAAGTCGCAATGAAACGTGACAAACTGAAAGAAAAGCTTGCCCAGCTCACTGCCCAACATGCAGCTTTGTCAAGTGAGATAGAACGCATGCACCGTGAAATCGAGCGGAAGGAACAAGCACTCATTCGTCTGAACGAAGCTGAATCTATGGCAATAAGCGATCATGATGACCGCGCCCGGGTCCTACGCCATATAGAAAAAGTGCATGGAACACTCAAGACATATCGAAAAGCGATGGTGAAGCGCCATGTTCGACGCATCGAACAGCTTGTTCTCGAAAGCTACAAGCAACTCCTGCGCAAGACATCCCTTGTTTCACGCCTTTCTATTGACCCTGAACAGTTTTCGCTCACACTTTTTGGCAAGGACGGTCAGGTTCTGACTCTGGAGCGTTTATCAGCTGGTGAAGGCCAGCTCCTTGGAATAGCTCTTCTCTGGGGGCTGGCGAAAGCTTCAGGACGACCACTGCCGACCGCTATTGACACCCCTCTGGGACGTCTGGATGCAGGTCACCGAGCACATCTGGTGGAACGTTATCTTCCCTTTGCCAGCCATCAGGTTTTGCTCCTCTCCACTGATGAGGAAATTACCGGCGGCTACTTGGATCGTCTCAAGCCTTGGATCAGCAAAAGTTATTACTTGAGCTACGACGATGGTACGGAAAAAACAAGAATTGTCCCTGGATACTTTGAAAAAATGGAGGCAGCGTAGTGGCTGTTGAATACATCAGGCTGTCCCGACAAGCCAAGGACCAACTCGGCAAGCTTAAGCGAGTGACAGGAATAGAGCATTGGAATGTGTTGTGCAGATGGGCTTTATGCGTATCTCTTGCAGAGCAAAGCATCCCGCCGCCTACAAAAATTCCGGCCGATAGCAACGTTGAGATGAGCTGGAAAGTCTTTGGTGGTCGATACGCTGATATTTATATGGCGCTTTTAAAGGAGCGATGTGTACGAGACGGCCTAGGCACGGACATCGATACACTTGGGCAACAGTTTCGGCTTCATTTACATCGCGGAATTTCCTACCTCGCTGGAAACAGAGATATTCGCAGTATTGAGAACCTGGTTGCAATTCCTGTAGCTTCATAAGACTCACTACCTTGGTGCAGGCCCCGGAATGGCAAGCCTCCTCATTCCCACCAAATGGGCTATAACTGAAGCATGCCTTGGTATCTTCCAGTTTATCTGAGCGTGGTATAGTCTACGCTGTCGTCGCTTGAACTGTTTGGTGTTGGCATTCATGACGCCGGAGAACTTACTGTCTCGCTTCAGAGGGCTCCAAACCTGGGCTTCCAACGGCCAACGCGCTCCCCACAAGCCTCTTCTTGTATTGTGGGCAATTGGACGTTGTCTTCGGGGCGAAGAACGCTTTGTATCTTATCAAGAGGCTGACAGGGAGCTTGCCAAACTGCTTGGCAAGTTCGGGCCTCATCGCAAAGTGGTTCACACGGAAGCACCATTCTGGCGGCTACAGAATGATGAAGTATGGGAAATTCCAGAACGACACCGGATCACTGTAGGTCCTGGGGGGAACGCCCATAAGAGTTCGCTGCTTCAGGAAGATGCTCATGGTGGCTTCCCAAAAGACATCCAAAAGGCATTGCAAGACAACAATGAACTGGCATTTCAACTCGCCACTGACTTGGTAGATGCTCACTTCCCGCCCAGCATGCGTGATGAAGTCTTGCAGACTGCAGGCATCAATCCAGAATATGTAAATTCACGCCGCAGGCGCCGCGACCCTTCATTCCCACCAAAAGTATTAATGGCATATGGTTTTCGATGTGCAGTGTGTGATTTTGCAGTTCATGTGAATGGAAAGCCAGTTGCCTTGGAAGCAGCACACATAAGATGGCATGAAGCCCGGGGGCCAGATAAGGTCCACAATGGCCTTGCTCTTTGTGTTCTCCATCATCGACTGTTTGACAAAGGAGCCTTTACGCTTTCCCTTGACAGAAAAATAATCGTTTCAAAGTATGCAGAGGGTAAAGGATCCAATTTATCCCTCGGGCAATTCGATTCCAAACCGATTTTTTTACCTGCAAAACCTGATGACTGGCCTTCCCCAAATTTCCTCAAGTGGCATTCACGCGAGGTATTCATCTCTTCTGTCAATACACTCACGTCTACCTGACCCGTCCTGCAAGCAGTTCTCCTGCAACCTGCAAAAATCATATATAAAAAACTCAAACCATGGTTTTGGTTTTGACGAGGCAAATTGGGGAAGTACCGACATCGCACCAGGCTGTTAGTGTGTTCGTTCAGGCTGCACTCCCAGGAAAAGTGTGCGCACGCCATGTAACCGAGCACCAACCATGATCTCGGTCATACACTACAGTACCCTGGGACTAGACGGCCGCTGTCTCTCGCCACTGCCGCTCTCAGCGACCGAGGACCATTTGGATTAAGCAGGACATGAATTCGCAACTACACCTGCTTTGATCAATTTTATCTACGCCATTGGGCAGAAACATCGAATTCAAACAATTCCTTCTTTGAATTCCGCTTACGAATCGCATTACACCGAACGCCCTCAAACCCCACTTCTTCAAGCATCGCCGCGTAGATCCGCTCCACCGACAACAGCACACCGTAGAACGTCGAATTGCCCACAATATAATGCAATTCAGTGCCGTTCCTAACCACAGTCGACAAAGAATTCAAATGCTCCCAAGCATCACTGAAATACTTGGAAACATACTTTGCAAGCAACACTCCGTTTTTGTTGCCGTCATGTGCTATCTTGCTCAGTGACCTGTCTAGTAATGGATGTGTGAATGACTCTTGCGGTGGTTCCCAATCAGTAAGTCTGCTTGTTGCGACACCCCATGTTCCCCCAATTGCAGACCAGTCCAGCTCTCCCGCATCGCGCCCGTTGTTAAGAAATCCGAGCCAGTACATGTACGGCCGAAGCTCACGAATGTACGACATCCGGTTTGCATATGGCGGTGACGTAATTATCAGATCGAAGGTGCCATCGACCGAATGTGACAAATTCTTAGCATCTCCGAACACTACTTGTGCTGTTCCGGTCGGGTTATGTGTAGCTCCATCCAATACGAACTGCAAGTTCTCACTAAACAATTGCTCCATGTCTGCATCGATCGGAATTGTCAATTGATGATCATCTTTGAAAGACATAGATTGATGGTTAAACGTAGCATTTGACAAACCGATCAGTGTCCTACAAAACGCCACCAGCAAGAGATTTCTTTCGGGCGAGTATTCCTCGCTCTCTGCTTCTATGCCGCCCCTTAACTTGCACAAGAATTCCAAAGCCGCTGTACACCACCAGCGGCCAATGTTGTGAATAGGCGGCGTTTCGACTGGATTTACAGCATTCCGTTTAACCGCATCAATCACACGTGCACATGCGGAGCGCGCTGATACCAACGCGGAACTGGAATATTGTGCTGTCTTCGCACTGCCAAACCACACCAGGAAAGGATTGATGTCAGTTGTTACGCCCTCGTGGCCGTGGTATATGGCGCTTAAGGCGGTAGTTGCCGTTCCGCTAAACGGATCTAGCACGCGCTGGGGGCTATCGTGCGCGGATATTAGTTCTTCGACTATCTTCACTGAATATGCCGGAGTTAGCCTTAACCATCCATGTCGGCCCGTGTTCGCATTGAACTTATGTGTATAGTCTGCCCTTTGCCGCAATTCTTCTCTAGCAATGGCGTTCATGTCGACTCCGGCGTTAGCAAGGATTGCAAAATGGCATCTATCTCGCCTCGAAGGGTTGAACTGTTCCGCTCAAAAAATGCAGCGAGATCATAGCCCACAACTTCCCGCATAAAGTCATAGGTAGAGATCAGCGGGTTTGTAGTCCCGAGGATACCGGTCACAACCGACCATTTTTCAGCGCGGTAGCGCATAAGAATGTCGCCGTCTATCTGCCCTGACAGAATGACGGCACAAGGAAAATAACCTTTGGTGTATGCCGTTGCAGCATTTGCGATATCAGCATTCTGCCGCTTTGAATCCTTGCTTTTATATCCTTGTCTGACTTCAAAGATAGTGCCCGATAAGCTCTCGAACACCTTGTCGTCGACATCTAGCATTCTTGCAGATTCTCTCATCCATCTATAGAAACGATCTCGTTTTAGGCTGTCGCTGATCTTTTCTAAGGGAACTCGTCCATCTAGGTGTAGCGACCGCTTCCGTCCGCTCGGCAAGGTCACCTGATAGGACCACGTCACATCTTCCTCTGATAATTCCAAAGAGTCTTTGATGATCCTCCGAAAAAGCCTCTCACATCCAATTCCGATCTGCCTATATACGCTTGTCATGCCGCCAGATGCCTTATGGGCAGCGTACATCATAGGAGTATCCAATCCGAACCAGTTGTAGAATACGTCTTCCTGATAAAGTTTCTGGAACTGCTGGAGCGTCAGTCCGCCACCTTTCGACCCTTGTCCGAACTTCGGTTTGTATTGTGCAGAGACCCTGATGGCATCCAAGATAATCTGAAGATATTCTTCGTCTCTGGTAGTCATAGGTACTGCGCTCAATTCTCAGGGCGCTGAAGCGCGTTGGTTAATTTGATTCGGAGCATTTTGTCGTTGACCATTTATCTGATCGTCTACGAGTGTTCCTAAACTTACCAAAGTTAAAAATTCGCCACATTGCGTACTTCCGATTTTACCATACCTTTCCCATACCTCTGACTCAGGTTCAGAATCAAGGCTGATGTAAATCTGGAATCAACGATAGTCGAAAAATCCTTCACCTCTTCGCATCCTGGGCCACTGCTGTCCTGCCGAAGGCCCCGCCCTGCCGGCCCGCATCGTGCACCGGCGCACTGAGCGGCTGCATCGCATGATCCAGTGACTGCCCTGCCCGGATTCCCGCCCAGGCCATCATGATGCTCCACAGCAGCGGCAGTCCCAGGTAGAGACTGGTGGTGATCATGTTCAGCAGCATGCGCTTGAAGTCGTGTTCGCCGGGATTGGCGAACACCTGCAGGAAGATATTCACGTCCGGGTACATGGAAAGGATCAGGTTCTGGTCCACCCACATCGCCAGGTACCACAATACGCTCCAGAACTTGACGGTGAAGACCGCCATGGCCCCGACGACCAGCATGGAGACGGAATACCGGGACAGCACCACCAGCAGCGGCAGCAGCGCGTAGATGCCCAGCAGGATGATCGCCTGCAGCATGGGCAGGGCCTGCAGCACGGCGGTCATGGTGACCGAGAACAGGGCCGAGGCCGTGACGATGCCGCCTGCCGCAAGTCCGCTCTTGACGATGGCGCCTGCATTGCTGACCAGCCCCGGACCGGATGCGTTGTGGACGAGCAGCTCGTTGCTCGACCAGGACGGCGGGGCATTGGTGAGCACGGTCCTGGCCACGGCATCGTTTTGCTGCTCGCTGGCCAGTGCCGGAGCGATGGCCACCACCAGGCCGGAGAACCCGGCGGAGGTGGCATCCGCCTCGCGGATCAGCTTTCCCCGAAGCCCGATGCCCGAGTCCTCCCACCACTGCTTGCAGGACGGCTTGCCCCAGACAGGCGGTGCGCCCGGATCGTATTCCGTGTCCCGGGCTGCGTTGTACGTCCAGCCTGTGACCGGATGCACCGGTCGCAGCGTATCGTAATACCTCGGTATGTCGCGATACACGTGGGACCCCATCCAGTCCGGATCATCGGCCCCATAGATAGCAAGGATGCCCTGGACGGCAGTAGTATCCGGCCTTTGAACCCGGTATCTGGAGCGTGCCGGGATGTAGCACTGGCTGAAAAAGTCGCTGACCTCCTGGCGCAGGCGGGGATCGGCGATAGTGGCTAGGCGCGCCTGCTGCTCGTAGGTGCGCATGTCCGAGACACTCGGCAGGCCCTCGACGATGGCGTGATTGAGGCCGGAACTTAGTGCGATCACTCCGTACCACCAGACCGGCACGTTGACGGTTGCCGCCGTGCCGGTAAAGCCGGTGGTGCCATAGGTGCTTTGCGACGAGGCCACGGTTGCCGTGGCCGGGGTCGGATTCTGCAGGGTCGGGGGCGGCGTGTAGGACAGGGTGGCGGCGTCCAGCGGCGTCAGGGCCGCTGGCTGTCCGGCAAGGACTACCACCAGCAGTGCGATGAACAGCTCGAGCTCCATGCGCCGCAGCGACAGGCCGCTGGCGGACTCCATCTGAGCACCCTGTGCCGGTTCACGCCAGTGATCGATCAGGATTCCCAGAAACGGTAGGTAGACGATGCCGGTGCTGACCAGCACGTCCCACAGGATGTTGTAGAAGGTCCAGCCGAACAGCGTGGTGAACAGCTCCAGGTAGCTGTCGACCGTCATGACGGGATCCCGATGGCAAGCTGCACGGCGTGCACCGGCAGGCCGTGGCCCAGGACCAGTTCCAGCCCGACCAGCCAAGCGACGATGCGCCAGCGCAGTGCGGTGAGTCGCCCTGCCCTTGCAGGATGAAGAATTCCCGTGCGGGCCAGGCCGGCGACCAGGCGATTCCAGCCCAGCGCCACCAGGAGAATCACGGTCGCGCGCACGGCACCCAGGACGGGCTGCCAGTCCCGCAGGCCCTCGCGAACGGACTGCACGGATTCGATCTGCAGGCGATGCATGAGCAGCCAGCCGGCCAGGACGGCCAGCAACGCGCCCGCCGCGGTGGAAAGCACGAGGCCCTTTCGCCGGGGTCGGGGACTACCGGACACGCCCGCCCCGCAACGGATGAGGATCGGGGGCTGGCACCTCGGGTGCCGTGAGCGAGCTCTGCCTTTTCGCCGCGGCACGCTCAAGCAGCATGAGGACGGTGCCGGAGACGACTTCCTTTCGCACCCGGGCCTCGAACAGCAGGTTCTCGATCTCCCGGTCCAGTTCCTTGATGGCCTGATCCGCATGCTCGCGGGCCACCTCCGTGGCATAGACCTCGGGCACCTGGCGCCCGGACAGCAGCAGCCTGCGGACATAGAGGGCCTTTTCCACCGTGCGGCCCGTGCTGATCTCGGACACCAGGCGGCCCATGATCAGGCCCTGTTCGGACGCCGGCATCTCGCGGATGGCCTCGATCACCTGCCGGGTCATGGCGATCCCGGGCGCCTTGACCCGCTCGAGGCGGGCCAGGGTAAGGGGGGTCGTGCCGCCCACCAGACTCTGGACTTCCGTGCTGACGGCGGCGGACTCTTCGAACAGCCTGGGCAGCAGGCCCGTGCCCGGAATGCTGTCCTTGCGGCAGGTGTCGCAGGTGGTCACGATGTTCTCGCCGACGACATCCACCGCCCAGTCCCGGGCCTGCGCCGGCGAGGGCCAGAGTTCGGACAGCCGCGTGGACGATGCCGCCGGGACGGGACTCGTGTCCGTGAGGGGCCGGTTCATCTGGATGTTGTAGCCGGCCTCGACGAGATCCCCGGTAAACGCCAACACCGACTGGCCGCTGCCACCGGCCTGACCGCCGACCCAGGGCACGCCGTTGTCGCCGTTGGCCGCTTCCACCGAGGCCTTGGCCGTGACGGCGTCGTTGCCACCGACCCCCATCTGCACCTTCCAGTCGTTACCCTTGGACAGGACCACCAGGTCCGCGTAGGGGTTCTTGCCGCGTGCGATCTCCGCCTCCATCTGCTCACAGGACTTGGTCGCCAGGCTCAGGGTCTCCTCGGCCTTGATCAGCGCGTTCTGGAACAGGTCGTAGAGTCCCGGGTTGGCCCGCTGCAGGATCAGCGCCGGCAGCGCGGCGATGGCGCTGGTGGCAGCCGCGGTCATCGCGCCCATCATGCGGTCTGCGCCCGCGCCGATCTCGTTGAGTGTGTTCGTGACCGCAGTCACCGGATCGAACTTGGCGCAGCTGTAGCCGAGCCCGAGCTGCGCCGAGCCCCCCAGGGTGACCGAGACCACGGAGGGATTGGCCGGGGCCGAGACCGGCTGCGCACCGCCGATCTCGTAGTACCAGAAGCTGTCTTCGGTCGGCGCCTTCGCGCCCGCGGCGCACTGGCTGGCCGCGAGGAGGGCGGCCAGCCAAAGGATTCGGAGGGAATGCGGCTGGCTCATGGCGGATACTGCGTCCAGCTGACCTCGAACAGGAAGGAGCCGCGGTCGCGACAGCAGCTGTAGGGCCGCCACAGGGTCCAGGCGTAATCGCCGCCGGCATCGACCCGTCCGCCGCCCCAGCCCTGCAGGCCGGCCAGGTCATTGGCCCCGAAGAGGCCGCAGGAGGATTCCGGTTCCGGGAGGAGCATCTGCCATTCCCCGGTGTCGGGGTCATCCTCCAGCAGCGGGCCGGGCCGCCAGACCTTCTGTCCTGAGCCGGACCCTCCGGTCATCGGCACGTAGACGTGGGGCTGATGGGTGCGGGTGACGATGTCGCCTGCGCGCTGCGCGGCCACGGCCGCCGCCTTGGGCTCCTCGGCCTGGAGGGTCCAGCCGGTGCGGGGATAGACGCTGCCCCAGGTCTGCACCGGCCAGGATCCGATCTCGCGAAGGCCGGGCACCAGGCTTTCGGGATAAAACATTTCCGGAACCCCCGTGCGCCAGGCAAGCGCATCAAGTGCAGACAGGAAGTACGGGAAGTGGGAGCGGGTCTGCGCCCGGCACAGGTAGCCGGTGTCGACCAGAAGTCCAGACAGGGACTGCAGGGGATGCCCGATCACGTCCACCTCCCGGAACACCAGGTTGCGGTGATCGCGCCTGCCCTTCCCGCCCTCGGTGCGGTTACCGGCGCCGCCCGCCGGCACGTTCATGAGGCTGGAAAGCAGCCCGTTGGCCGCGGTGTCCTGCACGGGGCCCAGCGCGCTTCGGATCTCTACCCACGGATTGCCGCCCAGCTCGTTGTAGCTGCTGACCACTGCATCCGGCTGGTAATGGCCCACCTTGAGCGAGGCCTTGACCCTGCAGCCGGACAACGAGCAACGCAGCCAGAAACATACCCCGACCGGCATCCAGCGCATGCAGGCCAGGGCCGCACTGGCCGTTTGCCCCACGATTTCCACCGTGGTGATCGTCCCCGCAGGCGCTGCGGCGGGAAGCCACAGCAGCACGGCCAGCAGGAGGGAGTGCAGCGTTTTCATTGGCCGCCCCGCGTTTTTCGCCACCGGCGCCAGCGCTGCCTGGCAGCATCGACGTCGGGAATGCCATACACCACAGCCTGCCCGTCGAAGACGACCGCAGGGTAGCGGTCGATGCCGTAGTGCACCGCGCGCGCCAGCCCCTGCGCGGCATTCTCCAGCCGTCGGGCAAGGCCTGCCTCCATTCGCCCGAGGCGGGCCAGGACGATCTCCCGGGCCGCCTCCGGGTCCCCGGGCAAGTCCGCGGAGAGCCCGGCCTGCGCCTGCCCGATCGCATCGATCACGTACACCGTCACGCCCGGTATATCGCCAGGCCGCGGCCCGGAGCCGGCCACGAAGACCTCGATGAGCGGGGCTTGCGGCTCCCCTGCATGGGCGGTGAGACCGGACAACAGCACCAGCACGACCATGGCCGCGCGCACCCGGCGGTTTCCCGGGAGATGCGGGAAGACGCTATGACAGTCGGGCGAGGCGAATTGCATGACGTTCACGCCAGGAGTCCCGGCCTATTCTTCGGATCCGGCCTGCATGCGCCTGGCCACCTCGTAGACGGCCTCCAGTTCCGTGCAGCCCTGCGCTTTCATGATGGCGGCGCGCTCGGCCTTCTCATGCTTCTCGGTCATGGCGAGCGCCAGGGTCAGGGCCGGCGGCACGCTTCGAAACAGGGCCTCGACCTTGTCCGCCAGCACCACCCCCTCGACGTACTTGCCCGGCTCCTTGCGTGCGGACAGCAAAAGACTGCGCTGTTCGTCACTGAGATCCTTGAAGCGGGCGATCTGCTCGACCTCCTCCTTGGGCATGACCAGGCACAGCCACCACTCCATCATGTTGAGCATCTTGCGGCTCGCATCCGGGAAGTCCTCCAGGTTCTGCGTGGCGATCCAGAACCAGGCGCCGAACTTGCGCCACATCTTGGTGATCTTGACCACGTAGCGGGCCAGCAAGGGGTTGGTGGTGATGATGTGGCCCTCGTCGGTGACCACCAGCGTGGCCCGCTCGTCGTGCTGGTGGCGTTCCACCAGGTCGTTGATGTGGCTCATCATGGACAGGTACGCTACGGTCAGCTGGTCCTCGTAGCCCTCGCGCGCCAGGATGCCCATCTCCAGGATCGTGACATCGGCTTCCGGCCAGGGTGTGCCGGGCCGGTTGAAGAAGTGCCCGGCCAGCCCCGAGCAAAAGAGCGCCATGCCGTCGCCCATCTCGTGGGCGCGGTTGCGCCGATGCTCGGGCAGCTCCGTACTGCCCGAGATCGCAGAGAACGCATCGACCACGTCCCGGGTGAGCACCTGGGTGCGCCCGACACCGCTGACCGTCTTGGCCGCATGAAAGATGGCGTTGCGGATCAGCAGGCGGTCGGCCCGGCTCATGAGGGCGTCCTCCCCTGCATCCCCGCCCGTGATCATGACGCGCGCGGCAATCTCCATCTCGCCCAGGACGTCGCGCCCGCCGGTCCCGTCTGCGGCTTCCTGCTCCCCGGCCACCTCGGGCGCGGGCTCGTCCGGGACCGGATCACCGGCCTGCTGCGGCTGGAGTCCGTGACGGTGCCCGAGCAGGCGCAGGGCATCGGCGAACGGCGGCAGGCTGACATCGGCGTCCGGTTTCAGGGTGAGCGCATGGACCGACAGGCCGTGGTGGGCCAGGTGCTGGCCCAGCAGCGAGAACGAGCCGCCGGCCTCGATGATGAAGATGCGCGGGCGGTGGCGGGCCATCATCTGCTCAAGCAGGTACACCAGCAGGGCCGACTTGCCGGCCCCGGTCGGCCCGAGGATCAGCATGTGGGCGTTCTTCTTGCGGTCGTCACGGTGCAGCGGATCGAATACCAGCGGCTCGGCCCCGCGGTTGTAGAACACCAGGCCCGGGTGGCCCGTGCCGCGCGAGCGCCCGTAGAACGGCACCAGGTTGGCCAGGTGACGCGAGAAGACCAGGCGCGAGCGCCGCCGGCTCTTGTCCAGCGCCTCGTCGTAGGCCATCGGCAGGTTGCGGATGTAGCTGTCGAGGGCCAGCAGGTCCCCTTCGCGGGTGATGGGCTGCAGGCCGTTCGGCAACAGCAGCGCATTGAGCTGGTTCAGGTGCGTGCGCAGGGCCTTTTGATCCTCGCCGCGCACGTAAAAGGCCAGGCTGGCCGGATACAGCTTGTTGCCCCGAGCCATCTCCCGCTCCACCTGCTCGGCATCTTCCCGGGTAATCGAGGCCTCGGCCGAATCCCCCACCGAGGCCCGCTTGATGCGGGCGATGTGGTTGCGGGTGACGTCCTGGGGCCGCAGGGTGAGGGTGAGCGCCATGATGGCGTGCTCGGGCAAGCGGTCGAACAGCGAGAACACCTGGTCACCGGCCTCGCGCTCGGCCGTGAAGTGGCCGACCTGCGGGGCCCGGCGCAGATGCTGGACGCTCACGACGGTATGCGGAAGTTCATCGAAATACCAGGTGGCCGCGTCGGCGTCCGAGCGCGGCATCGACAGCACAAGCTGCCCGCCAAGGTCATGCCCGAACGGCAGGTCCGCATCCCCCGGGTACGGGGCGAGCTCCAGCAGCCGTTCCGCCCCGCCCTTCCCGGCCAGGGCCGGGCGAGGGTTGAACCAGCTCAGCAGCCACTCGTAAAACGCCCGTCCGTCGGCGCGCACGGCCCGGATGCCGCAGGATTCCAGGGACGTGGCCCATTTGGTGGCCACATCCCCCAGGCCCTCCTCCACCTCGGCGGGGGATGGGGGCCTGCCATGGTTCCCGAGGCGGCGGTACAGCACCGCGCGCACCCGGCGGACCTGCCCGCGCCAGCGCGAACCGGTGACCGTGGCATCCTCAAACAGCCCCCCGGGTCTGGAGATCGCCTTCAGGTGGGCCTGCATCACCTCCTGGTAATGCCTCGAGTAATCCGATGCACGAATGGGCGGTGCCGGGTAGCGGGCCAGGTGCCGGCTGAACCGGTCCAGGCTCGGTTCGTCCTGCACGTAGACCTGGAGCACCCAGGGGGCCTCGTCCTGTTCGGGGATGGCCTCGCAGATTGCCGTCTGGATGGCGTCGCGCAGCGCGGTCATGAACGCCGGCGTGCGTGCCTCGCACCCGGCTGGCTCGATCTCGAACAGCGCACCGAGACTGACTCCGTCCTCGAGCACGAAGGCCTGTGCCCCGGGCAGGTATTCCATCCAGGGCAGCAGGTCGGTGAACGAGGGCGGGCGGCGGTAGCGCAGGCGGACCGAAGCTTCGGTCAGGGGCGAATCTGCGGCCGGCCTGAAAGGATTGAAGCTCAATGCACCTCCTCCTGTTTTTCACCCGAGGGTGAAGCGGCCTGCGCGGGATCGGGCGGAGGCGCCTGCACTTCCCCGGGCAGGGCGTACTCCACGCGCTCGTAGAAGGGGAACGTCGTGACGTAGCCGGGGACCGGGCTGCGGTGAGGCCCGGACAGGTGGGGATAGACGTACATCACCAGCGTGGGATTGGGCAGGCGCGGAAACCGGGTCTCGAGTTCGTTCGCCGCCTCGCGCACGAAGCCGTGGTAATGGGCAATGCCGACCTGCGCCAGCGGCGCGCCGCGCACGCCGGCCCGCGGGCCCGCACGCTGCAGGCCGCTCATGTGCCGGTCGTAGATGGCTTTCATGGTGGGGCCGTCCTGCGGCAACACCGACTCCTTGGTGGTGGTGCAGCCTGCCAGCAGCAGGCTAATCAAGACCACTCCCTGCAAAAGCAGTGTTCGTGCGCAAAAGATTCGTTTCATGATGAAGTTTCCTGCCGTCGGGTTGAAAATCGATGGTGAGGGCCTGGTCGACATGGATCGCAAGCTCCACCCCGGTCGGGACGAAAACGGCATCGAAGCTCTGTGCCTGGCGCTCGCGCAGCCACTGGGCGAGTTCCTCGCTGCCGCGACTGGCCGCCTTGCCGAGCACGTACTTGCCGGTCTCCCCGGAGACCACGCTGGTGGTCACCCCGGAGTCGCTGACCAGGGTGGTGGTCTCGGCCTGGGCCACGGCCTGTCCGACCGCTTCCATGGCCATCACTCCGATACGCTGCGCCAGGAAGGCCGTCGCATTGGTCTTGCGCTCGCCGCTGACGCACGGAACCCCGTAGGCATCCGAGATCCAACCCAGGGGTTTTGTATTGCTGCCGCCAGAACCCCCCGAGCGGGGATCATCGCTGGACAGGGTGCGGATGGTGCCGTCCTCGAACACGAAGGTGACCGATTCCAGCTGCCCGCTCACGCACGACAACGTCCAGTCGCCGATCGCCGTACCACTCCAGATCATGCCCTCGACCCCCGGAATGCGAAGGCCGTTGGCCGCGAGGTTCTCCGGGCCGGTGATGACCTTGAACGGCATCGGGTCCTGCACCTGCCCCTGGATGGGCACGCGCCCAACCAGCGCTGTCATGCCCACGGATCCGATCAGGGTCGCATTGCGCGGCACGGTGTAGACCGCAACCTCGGTCTCGACCGCCTCACGGGCATGCTCCATCACGGGTTCCAGGGCCGGGCGGGCGCGCTCCAGAGCAGACCAGGTACGCCCGGGAGGTGCGGTCACATCAGCTGGCCCCGACCCGTGTTCCAGGGGTTCGATCCAGACCGGCGGCTCCTGTGTGCCCTCGCGGGGATGCGGTGTCTCAAGGCCCTGGCCCACGGGATACCCGGTGTGCGGTGTAGCAGGGTCTGCCGCCTCGAACCGGCTGGCCAGGGCATCGAGACGCTCGCCCAGGGCGGCGAGTGCGGAGGTCGTTCCAGGATCACCGGGATCGGCCTGCCTGGCATCCAGCATGTCCTGCAGTCTCGAGACGACGGAGTCCTCGATCTGCGTCCGGTCCTCGATGAGCTCGCGGTTTTCCTGCCTGAGCGCAGCATTGTCCTGGCGCAGCGCATTGAGCTGCGAGGTCATGCCGCTGACATTGGCCGTCAGGGTCTTGATCGTATCGGCGGGCGTGTCGGCATCCGGTGCCGAAGCCCGGGGCACGGCATCGAGCAGCAGGGCCGGCTCCTCACCGGAGGTGCAGGACCGGATCCCGATAACCACGGCCACCACGATAAGGATGCCGGCCAGAAGAGGCAGCAGGCGGTTGCGGGTGGGTCTTGCCATGACGGATGCCCTCCCCGGTCAGCGCGCGGCCTCGAAGGGCCACTCGGACACCAGGTACACGGTCGTGGTATCGGCCTCGTGGCCTTGCGGCATCAGGCGGTTGTGCTGGAACGTGGCGGCCCGCCAGGCCCCCTGCAGGACCCTGGGGTCCAGCACGATGGCGCGGGGTGCAAGATTGGACAGCTGCACGGCCGTCACGTAATACGCCCCGGCCTTCCAGGCCGCGACCGGGATGGCCTGGACCGGAGGACCCGCGTGCACCAGGTCGACCGGCTCGGGATCCACCGGGACGGCCACCACGCCAGGAAGGCCCGGGACCAGGCGTTCGGGCGCATACAGGCTCTGGGCGGCAAAGCGCGTCAGGGCGACATAGCCCCAGGGCGAGGCGGGTCGGCCCGCCTCGCCCTGTACTTCAGGCAGGCTCGCCTGTACAGGCTCGTGGATCACCTCGATATCCGGTAGCGCATGAAGGCTTGCGCCCGCGGCCACCGCCTCGATGTCCAGCACGTAGATCGGTCCCTCGGGCTGCGTGTAGGCCAGGACCCGGGTCGCCTCGAAAGGCTCGCGGGCCTGCAGGTACAGCGTGCCGTGAATGCTCTGGACCTGCAGGGTGGAGGCCAGGGACCGGGGCAAGCCGAGGCGCACCGAGTCCGGAAAATGCACCAGGCGCTCCTCGCCTGCTACCAGCAAGATCCCGATGGGAGCCTTGCGCCAGGGGATCTGTTCGGGAGTGTCCTGTACGGACAGGTCGGCGCCTGCATGGATCGTGGCTGAAAGACACCACAACAAGGCGAACAGCCATGCTTTTTTCGGGGATGGTAAAGGCAAGTCAGGCATCAGGAGCTCTCCTCGTGAACCGGGGATTCATTCGGCGTGGTCTGCTCGGCATCGCCCAGGCGCTGCGGGCCCTCGCCCGCATAACCGTCGAGGGCCAGGCCCCAGGGATTGGTCTCGGGATCGACTGCCTGGCGGACCACGCGCAGCGGATAACGGATGGTGGTGCGCTTGACGGTCATCCCCTTCACCGACTCCAGCAGGTCCAGGTCCAGCCACACGACCCAGACCCCGGAGGCAAGGATGTCCACACGGCGCTCTTCATAGCCGTGCCCGGGAACTTCCTGCACGCCCCGAACCCGGTAGGCCAGTTCGCCCCGCCGGGCCTTCAGTTCCATGTCCGCAACCAGGTCGTTGCGGTAACGCGGCGTCAGGTAGGCCGCGATCCGGAAGATCGCCTGGCCGTAATCGGCAGCCCCGTTGTCCGGCCAGCGGTTGAGCTGCTGGAAGATGTAGAAGGCGAAGGCGTAGACATTGGCGGCAGGGACTTCCTCCGTGCCCAGCACGGCCCCGGAACGAAGATCCGGCGGGATGTGAATGCGAAGGTTGCTGGGCGCCTGGCTCCAGCCGAACCACAGCGCCAGGATGATGAGACCCTGCAGACCGATCACTACCCACAGGGAACGCACATGGGCGCGTACGTTATCGATCTCGAGCCGGTAGCGGCGCATGGGCCGTCCTCCCGAGATCCCAGGTGCCGCCTCGCAGCACCCAGGGTGCGCGGTACAGGCCCAGCGCGTGCAGGCGAATGCGAAACCCCTGCTGGTAATAGCCTTCCGGGCGATTGCGCTTGATGCGCTGGAACAGCGTGGCCAGCACCACCACCGAGCCCACCACGCCCGCCCCCGCAATCCCGAAGCCCATGGTGGCCGCACTCAAGGACCATGCCAGCGCAAAGCCCAGCGGCAGCCACACCACGATGGCCAGCCCGGTCATCGTGCCCAGCTCGGAGGAGGAACAGCCCCTGAAGATGGCGGGCTCGGCATTGAGCCGGTCCGCCAGGACTTCATGCGCCTCGGACATGGCCGATACCTGTGATGCGCTGCAGGCAGGCGCTTAAATGACGCCTGCGGCCTCGGTGAGCAGGTAGCTTGCAAAGATCAGGACCACCGCCCCGACAATGCCGAGCACGCCGACCTCGGCCCACTCTGCCTTGCCCTGGCGCGCCTCGTTGAACTTGGCAAAGCCCAGGTAGGCGACCCACAGAAACCCCATGACGGCAATCGCAAGCCCAAGCACTAGGCCGCCATCCTTGATGTAGCCCTGGATCAGGCCGATCCAGTCGCCGGCCGCCGGGGCTGTGCTCGGCGCCACCGGTGTCGGCAGCGCCGCCCAGAGCGGGAGCGGAAACAGCCCCACCGCTGCGGCCAGTGCTGCCCTGCAGGGCATTGCGGTCTGCACCTGGCATCCTGGTTTTGTATTCGATATATACATGTGTCTTGTCTCCTCGTCTCTTGCTGAATCAAATGAAAAGAATCTCCGCGTCCTCCTGCCAGATATGCCCGAAGCACTCACCGCAGGTAAAAACCCAGCACCATCAGCACGATGCTGGCCCGCAGCGCATGCCAGGTCAGGTCAAGAATCGTTGCCTGTCCGGCCTGCCAGGCCCGGAACGTGCCAACCGTCACCCAGACCACCCATACGAACGCGAGCACTAGGGTCATCGAGGCGATCGCGGTCAGCAGCGTACCGGGTGCAACCCCGGAGCCGACCTGGAACGCACCCTGTTGGACAGGACTCATTGAAGGCTGTCTGCCACGATGGCTTTGCAGGAACGTAAATGAGTCTGGACAAAGGATCTGCAGCAGGATTCTGTCCTAGGTCGGCTCTGGGTCCTGACCCGACGGTCGTGGCGAAAGCGAATGCGCCTGGTGCCTTCATCAGCCAACACAGCCTGCGTGAGGAATAACCCTGCAAGCAGCGGGACAGAGGTCCAGTAATGGGATTTTTTCATGGCACTATGCCCCGTAATGAATTACGGGGCATAGTGCTGGAATCAGCCGGATTTGACGAGGGAAAATCTATTCAGCAGGTGAAGTAGTTTTAGGTCTCTGCGCGTTGCTCGCAGCTTATTCCTATTCCACTAGCTGTCCTACATCGCCTGCGTCGAGTGCATGGCAACCTGCCGTCAATACACTGTAGCTCCCTTACATAAAAACTGCCTCTCCCATCGGGACTGTCTGATCTAATTTTTTGCGTGATGCCCGGATCGGTCTGCAGGGAGGCCATCCAGTCATGCTGAAAGCGGATTCGTTACAACCCAGGCGTATCCCGGCACGGCATTGTAGAAGGGTGTTTCCTGCGCCTGTGCATCAGCACACAGCCTGTCGCACTCCTTAACTATCGACCCGAACCAGGCCCACTGTCAGCCACGTATCGGTCGCTTCTCCGCTGCTATAGAGCTTCAAACTGTGCTAGACAGCCTCTATGGTGGCAAGGGTTTATTGGAAACTTATACGGGTTTTACAATCCGGCATTTTCAAGAATAGCTATAAAAGTAGGTGCAATCCTTTCAAGCCTCTGCATATGTACCAAGTCTTTGGAGCTATGAATTACTTGGGAATTGTGTAGCAGAATCTGCAATGCGGCTAGAATGCCAGGGTTCCCGGCACACTCCCTTGACTTTGATTGTGGCGAAGGACCTTGTGCAGCCTATGAAACCTTCAATGAAACGCAATTTGGAAAACCGAGTGGACGAATCCTTGTCCACTTTAGAAGCATTGGTCGCCAGCTTTTGCTCAGGCGAAATTGTTTTGTATTCTCCGATACTGACGGAACTAAGGAAATTGCTAGCGGACGAAAACGCTGTCCGTTCCTTCGACAAGAACTCGAATTACAAATGCTTATATGCTATGCGGTTTACAGGGGTGAAGCGACCGTTTCTAAATGGGTTTCGAAAATCAAACAACGTCGCTTGCCCATGTCTGCCGATGGATGGAAAGAACGTTCTGAGTCTTCAAGACTTGATATACCACGGGGCGAAAAGAGACTCTTTGATACCGTTGCATAAATGGCTAAGCACGACAAGTGTTTACCTGGGTCAGAAGTTAAACAAGGTGGAATTGCGAAACGCTATCAAAGCTCTGGCAGGAAAAGAAGGTTCGCACATCATCAACCAAGACATGAAATCCATGTCGTTTGCCATCACTCCCAACATAGAGACGGCGGATTTTACTCTCTCGTGGAAATGTCTCATCGTGGACATAGCAATACGTCTTTTGTGCGCTGTCCGAGCCAACAAGAAAACCCCTATCCGACCCCATGAATTGGAAGTAAGAGCACCGCCGCAAGAAAATTCTATTTACTTCATTCAGTACAATCCGCAGGGCTGGTGATCTTCACATGCTGGATTGTGGATTTTGCTGCATAATCCCCTTTAGCACAGGCACTATTGCGGTATCTTGTGTCTCCCACTGCCAATATAGGAGAATTGGGTATGCATGCGTTCATTGCTGAAAAGAAAGAGGAGTTGGCCGAACTGTGCCGACGATACGATGTCGTGCGCCTTGAGATTTTTGGCTCCGCTGCGCGCGCTACAGATTTTGATCCCGATACGAGCGACGCCGACTTCCTAGTCGAGTTCGATCCCGACAGCAACCTGCCACCTTTTGAACAGTACTTTGGTCTCGCTAGGGAGTTGCGCAAAACTTTGGGGCGCCCTGTCGACCTTGTCGAAAACCACGAGTTCCGCAACCCATATTTGAGTGCTTCCATCAACCAGTCACGCGAACTTGTCTATGCGCCATGACGCTCGCGTATTGCTGACGGATATCGACCAGGCAGGTGCCGATATTGAACACTTTACAGAAGGCATGGACATGGATGCCTTTGCCGCCGATTCGATGGCGCAAAGTGCAGTTGAACGCAAGTTTGAGATCATTGGCGAGGCGCTGAACCGTCTGCACCAGAATGATCCGGACCTGGCTGAACGTATTCCCAGAATGCGCGAGATCATCGACTTCCGAAACCTGCTGGCCCATGGGTACGAACATGTATCATCAAGACGGGTCTGGACGTATGCAAGCAGTCACCTGCAGCAACTTCGCAGTGTCGTACAGGCATTGCTTGATGAATTGGAATCCCAAGAGAAATAGTGCCAGGCGAGATACGCCGTCTGCGCTTGCGGAACAGCTGGACGACGCGACCCTGAGCCATGCCGCAGAGCGGGTGGCGGAAACGATCAGGCAGAAGTCGAGGTACAGTCAACGGCACGGCCCTGTCAGGCCCAGCGGAGATGTCTCCCTTGGCAAAAGGTAACGACGGAAATTACCTACAGCATTGCGTGGAAGTCGAGGCGGCGGCGCGTCTTGCGCAGACCGCCCCCGACAGCAAGCTCCACGTCGTGCTGACGCATGGCATGGAACCGTTCGAGCAGATCGGCAAACCCAGCGGCAATGCCCCCTGTCTCCTTTACGGTGCGCTGTGCGAGGCTGCCAGCGAACCCAAATATGGTGAACGGGAGATTGTGAAGGCGTACCGCGCGTCATGGAGGTTGCAGGCGTACCGGCCCAGCATTGCAAATCTGTTCGATGAGTTGAAGATCGGAAAGCGCTACCCCAACTCTGCGGAACTGTTGCGGGTGGTCATTGGAACGGACCGGTTGTCCGGCGGTATCGCAGAACGGGACCCAACCAAGCACAAGGAACTTGCGGCGGCTTGGGCAGGTTCGGAAATCGTTGTCGCTCGCTCGTCATGGCGCAAGCAGCTGGGTCCGGACGGTGCATTGAGCTGCCCGGACCATCTGGATGCGCCCTGGCTGTTTTCGATGGACCCGATAACCTACACGGAAGTCAGCGGCGATGATGATGCGAATTTGCATCGCTCGGATTTGGATCGTTTGGCACATGCGCTTGAACGATACGTCGGCAGCGGCCAACCGGGGATTGCATGCCTGTTCGTCTACAATGTGGGCAACAACCAACAACAACTGTTCTGGAGGTTTATGGACGACCTCGCGGGGCATCTGACCGTGAAGACATACTCCTTTTGGGTGGACCACCAACGCGGAAAACTCAACTTGGCTGGTTTGCTGTTCTCTGACCAAGAACTTGCCTTGGGGTTCGTTCCGCCTCGCATTAAGCCTGGTCGAGATGAGCGGTGTCGGCCCGCGCCAGGGGCTTGCTGTGCAGCACGTGAAGGCTGCCCGCATACCCCCCGCTTTCCGGCTGCACTGAAGTGCATTTGGTCAGCCAGCGCAAAAGGCGCAGGGTGTCGACCGCCCGGGCGACACTGGAGGCGCAGGGCACATTGGCGCGACCGGCGAGGGTCTCGTGGTCCGGGAAGACACTGCAGCCCCCCATGTTGCGGAGCTGCATCGCCAGGAGCATCCAGACCAGCTTGTCCGTCGGATCGAGCGCCGGGTCCAGGATCACCCTGCCCGGAATGGCCGGCTGGCCGTCATCCATGAACAGCAGGGCACCGGGCAGTGCCTTGTCAAACGTCTTGCAGAGATCCGTGAGCTCCGCCCTGATCCGGGCAACCAGGGCCGCAGCTTGCGGGCTCAGCCCACCGCTTTCATGCACCATGTCCGGCGGCCCGTTCGGGAACCTCTCCCCCGTACTCCTCCCAGTGGCGCACGAGGGTCCACAGCGTGCGAAGACCGATGGACGTCTTTTGGTGAAGCGCCAGGTAGTCCGCGCCGGCCAGGGATTTCTTCTCCCCGGCCTGCCCGTGCTCCTGCCAGGCCTTCCACAGGGTATGGGTGTCCGCCTCCGAGGGTTCGGCAGGACGCCCCGCCGAGGGGGCCAGCAAAAGCAGCCTTCGCCAGCGCGTGTACTCGCGCGAACTCATGCCGAACAGCTGCTGCATCATCGGCAGCGGCGCATCGGCCGCGATCAGCTCGCGCATCACGGTCCTCGAGGCCTGCCGGCTTTGGAGATGATCGAGCATCGGCCAGAACACGGCCCGGTCCAGGCGAAGCCGCAGGCAGTGAATGCGAAGCGCATCGGCGCCCTGCAGGTCGGCGAGGCTCATGTCCCCCAGCGCCTCGATCTCCTCCGGCCCGAAATTCATGACGCGAAGCGCCTGCTGGTCCCCCTCGTCCAGACACCGCATCACATACAGCAATACGGCCGTCGTGAGTTCTGCCTCCTTGCTCGCAGGCATTACTCCCGCCCGTCCTGCGGCCCCCACAGCGCCTGCCCGGTCTCCCGGGCATGCGCCTTGAGCAGGCGGTAGGTCGCGATCATCGTGACCAGCAGGTGCCAGTCACGCTCGCCCATCTCCTGGCTGACCGCAAGGAGCAGCTCAACAGGCTCCGGGGTCCACACCCGCGCATGGAAAAGCCCGGGATCCCGGCTGGCCAGGGCCTCGTACAACCCCGAACCCTCGTCCAGGTGCGCCAGCACACAGGATGCAGGGGCGGCCGTGATTTCGCAGCAGGCTGCAAGGTGCCACCACACCGAAGACACCCGGTGCCAGGACCGGGCATCCGATGCCCCGGACAACTCCCTGCGCGGGAAACCGGTCAGCAGGAATCCCAGCCCCTGCTCCGGCAGGGCGATGAGCCGGTCCTCCAGGCCATGATGCCGTGCCAGGCGCTGCGCACACTCATAATGGCAGGCGCGAAGGTACTCAAGGCCACTTCCAGACAGCTGTCCGGATTCGCCATCGGCTCCGGGGGCCTCGATCACCGGATGACTGCCGTGGTCCGCACCGTTCAGCCCGGCAACGCTCGCAGCCGAGCCATTTCCAAGTGGGCCGGCAGGTTCGCCCGCCGACTCCCCTGCCCATGGGCCGGGGGATTGCATGCCGCTTGCATCCCCGCGCACCGGATCGTTTCCGGTTTCCGAACCGGCCTCCCGTTCGGCATCGAGCCTGGCATCAAACTCAGCATCCTCCACCACGCAGGCCTGCGCGCGGTCGATCAGCCTGTCTATCGACTTACCTGCAAGACAGGCCTCCAGCACAAAATAGATCACACGCGGATTGAGGTCGGACTCACCAGCCAGCTCGTTCTCCAGGGCCGTGCGAAGCAACTGGATGTCCCACTCCGCATCATCGTAACGCTGGCATAACTGGCCGAAGACCTGGTTGAACTGGTCCTCATCGCCCGCCTCCAGGTGCAGCCACACCGCGCAGGCTGCGCGGTCCAGGGCCCGGATCCGCTCCACCTGCGGACGGCCCAGGCCGCCACCCAGGGCCCTGGGCATCACCGGCCACAAGACCTCCACGGCATATTTCATCTTGGAAAGCATGCTGCGGCTCAGGCCAAAACCCTGTTCATGGAGGATGCGCTCAAGCCGGTGCAGCGACAGACTCTCGATTGAACGTTCATGCTCAAACATCGACTTGGCCTCGAAAACCGCCAGGGCCCGGTCAATGAAAGGCAGGCTGCCGCGCAGCTCGTTCTCACGAAGATGGGCGAGCAGCACGCTGGACTCCTTCGTCCAGGTCCTCAGGATGCAGTCCACCCGGGCGTACCGCTCCTCCCCGGTCTCCTCGAACAGATCCTTCAGGATCTTCAGGCGTGTATTGCCGCCGGTGTGCAGCACGTAGTCCTCATGACCAGGGGCCTGTGTGATAACCAGGGGCTGATCCAGCCCTTCGGCACGGATCGAGTCCTTGATGCGCAGGTACTCGGGATTGGGCTGGCGCCTGGGGTTGCGCCCGTACGGGTGGATGCGGACGATGTCCACCCGGGTGATGACACTCGGGCCAGGATGGACCTCATGAGCGGGCATGGGCACCCCCGCGGTTTCTGCCGACACGTCCTGTCCCGGAGTCGATGAAAATCTCCGGATGACGCACCAGGGTCTCGCGCGGTACGGGCTGCAGGCGACCGTCCGAAAGCCGGGCCACCACACGGGTATAGTGCTCAATCCGCATGGCCAGCACGGGACTGGCATAGCGGTGATAACCGGCGATCTGGTACAGGTAGGGCACGGAGTCGTTGCAGGCGACCGCGATGGCGGCGCGTTCTTTTTTCGTGGCGGCCCTGAGAAAGTCCCTTAGCTCCATGCGCAAAAACCTTAGCACTGCATGCGATGCGCTATCAAGCATGGAGCGAAACTATTTGTTTATCTTTTCGCTAAATAATGGTACGGTGCCCAGACCATGCGAAAACTTCACCTGATCCGCCTGCAAAATCTTGAACGCCTGATTGCCGAGGCAGGCTCGGCCGCCAGGCTGGCCCGTGCCTGCGACACCAACAGCTCCTACCTGAGCCAGGTGCGCCACCAGACCCCGAACGGGAAAGGCACACCCCGGAGCCTCGGCAACAGGATGGCGGAGAAACTGGAGAAGGCCATGGGAAAGCCTTCCGGATGGATGGATACCCCGCATGCCGCCGACGAGGTGGAGAACGGGCACGCCAATGTGCAGAAAGGACCCGAGGTGCAGGGGTTTTTCCCGCTGATCTCCTGGGTGCAGGCCGGCCACTGGCACGAGGTCCCCAGGGACCTGGGCCTCGCCGAGGACACGCCCAGGTATCCCTGTCCGGTGCTCAGCAGCCCGGACACCTTCGTGCTGCGGGTGCGCGGCACAAGCATGGAGCCGAAATTCCAGGAAGGCGACCTGATTTATGTGGACCCCAACGTTTCAGCGGACCATGGCAAGTACGTGGTGGTGCAGCTTGATGACTCCGATGAAGCCACCTTCAAGCAGCTGATCATCGAGGGAGGCAAAAAATACCTGAAGGCTCTTAACCCCGACTGGCCGGACCGCATTATCGAGGTCAACGTGAAAGCCACGGTCTGCGGGGTCATCATCTACCAGGGAAAAGAGGTCTAAAGACCCCCTGGGCTGACATCCACCCATGCCTTCCCAGGCTGCCGGATCGCGGCCGTTTCAGACCGGAAAACCGGCGCCGTAGTCATTTCCCACGCCGCAAAGCTGCCCTCTCCAGTCGGCTTTTACCTTTTTGCTAAGCATTTTCTTTTGTGCGGATAATTCGCACTGTGCTAATGTATTTTTGCACAAATAACATTCTGTCCGGCAAGCAACCCGGTTGGATGCATTTTTCAGGCAACCCAATGAATCAACGACACCGAACCCTCGACCTGAACGAGGCAGCCGAATTCCTGCACATGTCCCCTGCCGTTGTGCGCCAAAAGGCGCGGGCAGGAATCATTCTGGGTGCGAAACCCGGAAAATGCTGGGTTTTTCTTGAAGATGACCTTGCCGAATACCTGCGATCACTTTACCCTGTCCATGGGCAAGTGCCGCCAAGTGACAGGACACAGGAGAAGACACCATGTCACTTTACAAACGCGGCAATATCTGGTGGGTGCGATTCACCACCCCCCGGGGCCAGCGAGTATGCAAATCTGCTAAAACTGCCAACAAACGGTTAGCGCAGGAATACCACGACCGGCTGAAAGCCGATTGCTGGCGGGCCTCCAAACTTGGAGAGAAACCTCGCCGGAAATGGGAAGAAGCGGTGGAACGCTGGCTAACAGAGAAACAGGGTAAGAAAGTCACCCTGAGGGACGATATCTACCATCTGCGCCGGGCTCATGCCGGACTGTATGGACGATATCTGGATGAGATTGACAGGAACGTTCTGGATGCCTTGACCCAGTCAAGGGTATCAGACGGTGTTTCCAATGCCACGGTCAATCGGATGCTGGAGGTGGTACGGGCCATTCTCAAGCGCGCCGAGCGCGAATGGGGCTGGCTGGAACGTGCACCCCATGTCAAGACGCTGCGGGAACCGAAACGCCGCATTCGCTGGCTGACGAGAGAGGAAGCTGACCGGCTGTTGTCGGAACTTCCTGATCACCTAGCAGCGATGATGCTGTTCACTCTTGCAACCGGGCTGAGGGAGGCCAATGTGGTACGACTCGAATGGTCACAAATTGACAGGAACCGCCGATGCGCGTGGATTCATGCCGATCAGGCCAAGGCCCGCAAAGCCATTCCAGTGCCATTGAACGAGGATGCCCTGCAGGTGCTCAGCCAGCAGATGGGCAAACACCCTGTCCGGGTGTTTACCTATCATGGCGAACCGGTCACCAAGGCCAACAACCATGCCTGGCGCAAGGCGCTGGTGCGGGCCGGCATTAAGGACTTTCGCTGGCACGACCTGCGGCACACGTGGGCCAGCTGGCACGTCCAGCAGGGAACGCCGTTGCAGGTGCTACAGGAGTTGGGTGGCTGGTCAGACTATGCAATGGTCTTGCGGTATGCCCATTTGTCCGTTGAACATCTGGCAGAGTATGCGGACAACCTCTCGCGGAGCCATCTGGCTGGTACAAATTTGGTACAGTTGGCTCACAAGGGAGGAGAGAAGAGAGGAAGTGATCATATAACACATTGATTAAATTAAATAAAATGGCGCGCCCGGAGAGATTCGAACTCCCGACCGCCTGGTTCGTAGCATTCCATCCAAAGAACCATAAATTCTTATTTCTGCATTAGTTTTGTATCGTTGCTATGTCCAACACACAATCCCTCGCTCGTTCTAGTTACTGGTGACTCAGCACCGTATGAATTCACCTATTGGACAGCAAAAATCCATCAGCAAGGTCAGTGCTTAATCTTAAACAATTGAACTGTACTGATATAGTCCAGCAACCATTTTTAAAAGACTATTTTCCTTCTCAACCTAATTATGCACAGTTATAGGTTATCCAGCGCCTCCATTGGACAGTTATCAATCCCTTACAAGGCCATTTCCTACAACAGAAAATCATTAAAGCTTGCGACCACAACTTCAGTTCAGCTGAAGTAGAAATTTTTTAGAAGGCTCAGATATGAGCCATATAATGCTCCGCCGGATTCATGAGACTCTGACAGGGCAATTTGTAAATTCCTTGTCGATGAGAAGCCTATGAATTTTTGGAATTAGCCAGCAAACCAGTACAGTAATATTTTTGAATTGAACTCTGAGGAGCTCCTGACGAATAGATTCAATCCTTTGTCCACGTGTATCTATCACTTGTAGCTTTATCTAGCCAATCACGAGCAGCCTGTATATTAACTATAGTCTGATCAGCCTTTTTCTCTATTTCTCGTAGCGAGGCTCCTTTTGTGATTTTTAACTGTATTGGTAGATTTGCAAATTCATCATTAGCGGATATTTCCTCCATTAGCTTTTCTCGAATTCGTTGCAGAACTTCTCCGCCTGCGTTATTCACTCCTTCCCACTGTAATAACTCTTTAGAGAAATCTTTAATTACAAAAGCAACCTCTCCGACTTCAAATTCAATACGTTGTCTAACTGTATCCTCCAACTCTTCAAAACATGATACATGGTACTCAGCAGTGAGCCTCTCATTTTCCGTATTCTGGTCTTGTTGCCATTTTCCGACAAGTTCTGCTCGTTGTCTCGTATTGGGCTTCGAGTCTTGAGGATCAAATTCGATATCGAAACCTCCAAAAATATATGAGTAATCTTTTGAGCATCTCCACATGTCAGGCCCACCTATCACATAATCTCCCCACTCTGTTTGCTGATCAGTGTTGGGCTCTTTTGGGTCTGGGAAAGGTAGATACCAACGTCCCCCAGCATGTTTTATTTTTTTACCTTTATACCACTTCCTATATGGCTCAACTTGTTTGCTCAAATACCACAATTCTTGGCTTGTTTCAGCTACATCTTTATAAGCTCGAAGTATCCCGGCACCATAGTTCCAAAGATCCCCAAGGCGAGCATCTGTTACTCGGATCACATGTGCTTCGCGATCTTGTGCAAGTTTGTTTCGTTCATCCAATAATTGCTGTTTCTGAATTTCGAGTTCCTTCTTTTCTTTACGTATAGCATCCATTTGCAACTCTGTTCTCAAAAGATCTGATTGCAAACGTTGTATTGCCAAATCTCCTACCTCTGAAAAGAAACCAACCCAAACAGCTAATGCCGCCAAAACAGCGGTGGAAATTGCCTGGAGCCAAGAGGCTAACGATATTTGCATGTCTGTAGGTACTGGCTAGTCGGCAGGTTGTATTATCGTAGTGATACGAACTGTTCTCGTATAATCTCAAATTTGGGACAGCACAAGGTCGATCGAGTCTATCGATGGGGTTGAGGTGGTCTGTAATCTCTTGGATCAAGGCAACCATCATAGAAGGCACGGTCCATGCGAAACCAGTCCGTCCCTTCGATGCCTCTCGAAGAAGTTGCTCCAGGACCGTATGGAAACGCTGACACGACCTTAAGCCAGCGCCCCTGTGACTGCGCAATGTCACGCACTTCCCGCGCCACCTCCGCCAAGTCCTGATCCTGGCTGAAGATCACGGCTACATCGAATGCACCGCTGCGAGCCATCCGGACAACGTCAAGGCCGAGCCTCAAGTCGATTCCTTTCTCACGCAAGACCGGTATTTGATGCTCAGTTCCATCTGGCAGTACAACTTTTTCAATCCGGTGGCGCAGTCGCCGACTGATCACGGTGATCCCTGCACGGCGCATTGCCGTCAGACGTCGTGCCCAGTAAGCGTGCCAGAAAGTCGAATGTGCGGCTTCCGGGATGCCTGTATAGAAGCGGGCTTCGCTCGCCGACCACCCCCTGGCGGCACAAACCGCTGTAGCCAGCTTTACTGGGTCGTAGTTGGGATGATAGTAGCCGAATACATCCTTGGCGTGCCGGAACAGATTCTGGCCGTCAAAGAACGAGACGGCCCGCTTGACGGCCGGTTCTTCTGGCATGGTGTGTTGAGTGAGGAAATAACCCCGCCGGGGCCTTTCGGCGAGTCCGGCGGAGACCAATTACTCAAAATGATAAAGAGTGTTGTCTCTTAGGTCAACATTAGAAATCATCTATATGTCATAACCGGACTTGGTCATAAGCTCTAACTTATTAATTTCCATAATATTTTTTAGTCTATTTTAGGATATACCGACAAAAGTACCAACAGCATTCTCGACACAAGTTGCATACTGAATCTACCAAATCGCAACAGTCTATTAACGAGTTCCTGAAAGCTGGAAAATTACAGCTATCTGATGTTACTAATGTAGAAAATATACAGCACTACTAGCAAAACTATGTGCGTAAACCGTAACATCAGAGCCTGGCGCAAATAGTAACAACTAAGCAGCGCATTGAGTGTACTCCCAAAGTTTCGTAACCCGAATGCACCGAAGGGGCTCCAATCTAGGCGTGTAGAGGCATCATAGCTTTCTGTGGCTGCAGTAGTGTGCTAAACAGTCACATTAACACTGCCATCTAGGCATGGCTCGAAGTTGATTTCATAGAGCTAGAAGTAGGCACCCTTCCCAGGATGGTGACAGTTGGTAGGTCTTTTAGTTGGCTGCTTGAGGAAGTAAGGCGATGCTAGAATTCGAAGGGAAATGGCGATTCGATAGCCCAGGCCCTATTGAAAGAGAGGTGATTTGGGGGTTTCGCGAATTGATTGACAGGATTTGCAATCAAGGGCAGCGAAAAGGGATTCTCGAACATTTCAAGTCTCATTTTGCTTCTGCTGCAGGAACTGCACACTATACGAGTAGCGACGAAGGCTGGGCATCAACAGACCTAGACAGGATAATGGATACGGCATCTGAGAATGCGCCAATGTTCATCGAAGCATTCTGTAATGCCTGCGAGGAACTGGAGAGAGATCGCCCCGAAATGGAAATGCCAGGGGTTGGACGGATTAACCGTATTCTGACGGATGCCGGGTCGGGCTTTCAAATTGACCCTCCCAAACTGATCGCCACAAGAGTACACGTGCCGATCACAGTACCTGATGAGGCACCCTCACTTGATATGGAAGCCAAACAAGCGATCGAGGACGCCTTAGCGGCTTCTGAACGGGCACTCAGCGAGGGTAATGGTCGCCAAGCAGTACAGGATGTTTTATGGCTGTTAGAGACTTTTTCCACTGCATTCAAAAGTAAGGAAATTTTAGACGGCAGTATTCAAGGCAAGTACTTCAACAAAATCATTAAAGAGTTACATTGGCATGGAGAAGTTCACCAAAAGCAAATCCTGAAGTGGATGATGAATTTGCATGGTTTCTTATCTTCGCCAACGGGAGGAGGGGTTCGCCACGGTATTGATCTCAATGAAAAAAGAGAACTCGGGATTGCCGAGGCGCGCCTCTATTGCAACCTTGTCCGGAGCTATCTGACATTTCTAATTGCGGAGCATGAACGACTTCAGCGCTAAGCACTCAGATACAATGTTATAGACATCTCTATAAGCCCTGATCCCTTTCTAATATTTTTTGCTTCGTAATGAGAGAAGTCTATAGGGTTACCCAAGCTAGATCAGCTACATTCCTGTCCGCAATCCTGAGACAGCGTCAAGCAAAAGCTATTGCTTTGGATGCGAGTACTTTACAGCTGGAACATGGACCCCTTTCTTCGAAAATCCCTCTCGGCAACATCGAATCTGCCAAAATCAAAACCGGCTGGATCTGGTCGAAACTGCAACTTCGCTACGACGGTAGAGAGTCGATCGTATCAGGCCTGTCACTGAACGACTCGCAATCCTTCGTCCAGACACTGGAGACAGCCAGAATCCGTTGGTGGCGCCGTACACTTGAATTCCAGATTGATGACCTGCGTTCTGTCCATGATGAGCTTGCTCAGCTCGTAGATCCACCAGCTTATCTAACACGCAGCACCTTTGCCAAACTGAGAAACAGGGTGCAAAGTGCAGCCGGACAATTCACGGATCGCTGGCCAGACTCACTGTCCGATACACCCGAGATCCAGATGCTGAAATCGATTCAGGACTTTCTGACAAACCCTGAAGGTTTTCAGAAGAAGGCCAATAATACATTTGTTGTGAACGAGTTGAACCGGTCCCAAGCCTTGTTCGACCGGATCGAAAAACGACCACTCACTGAAGAACAGCGCAAGGCTGTTGTCGTCGACGATGACCGAAACCTGGTCATTGCGGCCGCAGGAAGTGGAAAGACCTCAGTAATCGCAGCCAAAGCCGGATGGCTTCTGCACAGGAACTACCGACGTCCATCGGAACTTCTCCTCCTGGCCTTCGCAAGGGACGCTCGCAAGGAGATGGAGGAGCGGATCCAAAAGCGGCTTGGCGACGACATAGCACACGACATCACGGTGAGCACCTTCCACAGCCTGGGTCTTGCGATTATCGGCCAAGTTGAAGGCCGGCGCCCGGCCATCGCCAAGGCCGCGGAAGATGAACGGAATCTGGTTAATCTGCTGAAGGAAATCGTCTCAGGCCTGATCGCCGACCAGGAGATCTCGGACACCGTGCTGGCATGGTTTCGGGAGCAGTTCGCCCCCTATCGAAGCCCGCACGAGTTCAAGAGCTGGGGTGAATATTACGACTACATCCGCCAGTATGAAATACGATCCCTGAAGGGAGAGCAGGTCAAGAGTTTCGAGGAGTGCGAGATTGCCAACTTCCTCTACCTCAACGGCATCGACTACGAGTACGAACGTCTCTATGAGCGAGAGACTGGTACAGCACAGAAAGGCCCCTACCGGCCCGACTTCTATCTGCCGGATTCCGACATCTGGATTGAGCATTTCGGAATCAATGCCGAAGGCGAAACGGCCCCCTATGTTCCTGAGAAAGAATATTTGGAATCAATGGCGTGGAAAAGGGAGCTACATAAGCAGCATGGCACGATCTTGATCGAGACCTTCAGTCACGAGTGTGCAGCCGGCACCCTGCTTCGAAACCTTGAGAAAAAACTTCGTGACTGCGGTGTAGTACTCTCCCCGATCTCGACTGCAGAGGCCTTCGCTGCCCTGGATGACCAGGGCTGGATTGATCCCTTCATTCGCCTGATCGCAACCTTCCTGCAGCATTTTAAAGGGGCCCAGCTGTCGTTTGAACAAGTCATGCAAAGGGCTGCAACCATGAAGGATCGTGCACGCGCCGAAGCCTTCCTGGCCGTGTTCAAGCTGATCTTCGCGCGCTACCAGGCGATGCTCGAACAGTCTGGGGAGATTGACTTCCATGACATGATTGCCAGAGCCACCGAGCATGTCGAGGCTGGCCGCTATCCAAGCCCGTTTGGCTACATCCTGGTCGATGAGTTCCAGGATATCTCACCGGACCGGGCTCGATTGCTGAAGGCGCTGCTAAAGCATAAACCCGACACTCAACTGTTCGCCGTAGGCGATGACTGGCAGGCCATCTTCCGGTTTGCGGGCTCGGACATCAGCATCATGCGCGAGTTCTCCCAGCACTTCGGTGAAAGTGAACGGCTTTCCCTGGAGACGACGTTTCGCTGCGTGGACCGCATCGCAAAGGTGGCCACCGACTTCATCTTGCGCAATCCGTCTCAGATTTCCAAGACGGTCCGTTCAATTCATGAGGCCGAAGGCCCGCGGGTCCACGTGGGACTTCCAGGCGAACAGAAGCTGTCTCTGCTGAAAGAGACGCTTGACAGAATTGCGGATGATGCCAACCGCTACGATGACACTTCGACAGTATTGCTATTGGGGCGATACAACCACTTGCGACCTCAGAGCCTACCCACCCTAAGGCGGTATTACCCAAGTCTTCGATTCACGTATAAATCTATTCACGGATCCAAAGGCCTGGAAGCGGACTATGTCATCGTGCTGGGAGTGTGTGTAGCAAAGTACGGTTTTCCCACCGAAATCGCAGACGACCCACTGCTTGATCTGGTCCTTGCTGTACCCGAAGCTCACCCGAATGCCGAAGAGAGACGCTTGCTCTATGTCGCTATCACCCGCGCCAGGCGTCATACCTACCTGCTCGCCAACGGTGGGCCTCCCTCGTCTTTTGCAACGGAACTGATAGACGGTAATTACGACATCACGGTATTTGGGCAGTTGCCAGAACGTGATGTCCCTTGCCCACTATGTGTCAAAGGTCGGCTTATACGACGAGAGAACAAGCAAAAGAGCAGTGTATTCTATGGTTGCTCTAATTTTCCCTACTGCGGATACAAGCAGCGGCCCTGCCCTGCTTGTGGGGAAGGGTTACTTATCAAGGACCAGGATAGATTTAAATGTCGTGACTGCAGCCAGATCATTGAAGCGTGCCCTGAATGTGATGGGTGGCTGGAGACCAAGATGGGAAGATATGGACGCTTCCTAGGATGCACGAGTTACCCTGCATGCAGCTACACCCGGAAAATACAACGCAATAAGGTAGATTCTGATGGAAGACGGCATTGATAAAATTACTGCGGCAAGAAGGCAGGTAAACGCTGCAATCAAGATACTGTTTTCTGGCGAAGATATACTTGCCATCTACACAGTAGCTGCAGGCGCGTACAGAGTCTTGGCGGACTTGGCAAAGCACGAGGGAGCCATCCTTGTTGGAGACAAAAGTGTAGAAGCCGCGTACAACGACTTGCAGGTTGAACAGACTGGAAAGTCATTGTCGGATTTTCAAAGAGATGTTCGCAGGGAGTTGAACCGCCCCGCGAACTTCCTAAAACACGCAGATCAAGACCCTGAAGGTATAACGGTCATTGACGAGAAAATGACGGACATTTTGTTGCTCGATTGCTGCAGTTCATACGAGAAACTGACGGGCAAATTTACTGATGAAATGGTCGCGTTCCTGGAATGGTACTTGGCTGTCTATCCCCCAGACCCGGCCAGGGAGATCTACCAATACATCAGCATAAAGCATGTTCATGGAAAATCACGCGCATACCAGCTCTCTGAGGGTAATCGCTTGCTGAAAACACTAACCGGATTGGCATAGTAAACGAGACCCGTCGTAAGAAAGACACGTGTCAGCAATGAGTAGGGACTGAGCACTTTTATTTGTTTTGATGCTCACACCTGCATTTGGGCGTGACACTAAAATAGTAACCAAGTTACAGGCATCACGTGGGCATGCAGAAGTTAAGCTTTAAAAATGGGAAATAATATTAAGGAAAACAGGGTGAAGTATCTAAAGTTTGCAGTATTGGCTGCTCTGGTTTTATTCGCGTACTTGTACTTTTTTGTGTTTCCTACAGAGTGCAGAACTGATATTTATCATTTTATATTGCTGGTTGGCGGTGGTGCAGGTTTATATTTTGCCTGGATAAGAATCCAGGTGGCCGACAAAAATTATCGGCAAGACAGATTCAGGATAGGGGCCGAGCTGTTAAGCTCAAGCAAAGAGTATTCCGGGAGAGTTGCCGGCATAGCTATACTTGCCGACCTTCTAAAGAGACATCCATCAGAGTTTGGTTACTATTCAATGAAGGCTTTTGAAGCAGTGCTTCGGTACCCGCCAATATATGGAAGCGGGGCAAAGCATGCAGGGCACATAGACTACCAAAGTGTAGACATTGTTGAGATTGCAAAGACTATCAATGGGCTGGGTAATGAGTTTCGCGAGTACAAGGACAAGATCGACTTGCTAGCTGGAGGTCCGTTTACTTACGACAAGGGCAAAATCAAACCAAACCCTAAGCACCCTGATTACGTGCTCGTAGACAAAAAAATATGGAGGTAAGTTATGTTTATTGGCAACTGACTATATGTGTTTATAATCACCCCTTTATTTGATCATTCGAATCTTTCGTTACGCTCTCGGGCTTCTCGGCTTTCCCTTTCCCGCTCTGAAATTATTTCCGCCTGTAGTTTCATGTATTGATCTTTAGCCCAAGCTGCTACCTCCTCATTCTCATGTTCATAAAGGTCTTGGCATAAAACACTTCTGCTTTGGAGAATTTCCGCTAGTGAACCACTCCAACTCGTTGGTATCAGTGATTTGGCAAAATGATGTAGGATATCTTTCAAAGAGGGAGCTTTTTCAAAAATTGTATAAACAAATGGATTCCATTTATATCTTCCTGTTTCATCAGATTTTTCAAACGCATCTATCGCTAAGGCCACCAGTGGATACCGGGAAGATGGCTTCATCTCGCACCAAGATGTTAGATTGGTGTCTGAAACTTGGCCAAGTGGGTTGTCGTACCAACTGGCACCATTATTAAACATTCTTCGAATTTGAAAATCTTCAACATTTTCATCCAAAAACACATCCATAAATAATGTAGGCTGCGTCTTCGCAAGGCTATTAATCAGTAGGGGATAACCATTACAAGATGCACGACCTTCCAAGATCGCTTCCTTGATGTTGTTATACAAAATTGTAGCAGCATCACTTCCCTTCAAGCCATCAAGGCAGATACCTACAACCTGTGCCAATTTGTAATCAAGGTCACCTCCTTCCCACTCATCTTTAAAGGAAAAAGTAGTTAACACGTCACAGCTCACTTCCATCAAATCATTGGAATACTTCGATGTTTCCTTGTTTTTGATATGAAACCGCATTTGGAGGATTTCGAGGGCTACACTGACTCCGTCCTTTTTTAAGTAAATTTTCTTAAGGAGACCAGCTAAATCATCATCACTTATGGATTCATAAACTCCTAAATTTTGATACTGGTGTATATTTGATTTGCCAAACTCAAGCGCCTTGTTCAATCGCTTGATACCATTTTGGTCCAAAGTTGTGGTGCTTAGCTGGATAATTGGAAACCATTCCCCAAGCAATTTATCCTTGATCAACTCATCAAGTATTGAATTATAAAAATCAGGGTCTGCTTCAGCACAGAAGGAAAGAAAACCTAAAAAGACCTGAATCTGCCGAGCTTCTTGTGGCGTCTTCCCAAGCTCAGTATACAAAGTGTCAAAGAGTTCTCCTTTATCTACACACCCTTCTGCAAGGCCTACTCCGAGGTTGAAAAGCCTACTATTGTCTGTAGAGACAATCTCAGGCAGTAATGCCTTTAATACCCCAGCGTTTTGTGCGACTTCAACACCGATCTTGCGGGTTGTTTCTTCTGTACGGTGAATTTTTTCAGAAGCAGTTTCCTCCCTATCAAAATCCCCTTCCAAATCAAAAGTACCGAACGAATCTGAAAGTGCGAAGGCACGAGCTTTTTCCAAAAGATTGCTGGGCTTTAAAAGCTTCTCCAAGCTGTAAAGTCTTACCTTTGTTTCATCGTCAAAGCTATCCCTGTCAAATTGTATGACTCTACATATTGCAATCCAGCCACCGTGCCAAGCCCCTTGCCTCAGAATTTTTTTAACTGATTCCTCTATCGCATCAAATGCGCAGGCATCTCTCCATAAGCCACGCATGTTATCTTCCAGCATCTTTTTCGCCTGCTTCGAATTTGATTGGCCTGAGAGTGCAGCATTCACACAAAGATCTACCATTGTATTAAACCAGTGGATAATTTCTTCTCTAGTCTTTGGACGGTAACCATAATCTCTAGGCCTCGCACCAAAACTGAACTCATAGGATGAGTTGAAAAGGCTTGTTTTTAAAGAAGCTTCAAGTAAGGAAAGTCCAAGTTCCTGCTCGTGCTTATCTGCGGAGTCTATCAGTCTGCTGATAACCTTTGCTCTAGCTTCGACACGAGCCTGTGTTCCAGATAGATAGATATAGAACAAGGACTTAAGTGTTTCGTGAGCCTGGCTAAAACCTCCGCCCTTGCTTTCTGAAAAAGCAAAGCGACATAGCAGCTTTGCGCTCCTGTCAAAAAGTTCAGGGTCGTATGCCAAATGCCGGAGCAAGCTGACAAACTCACTAAAATAGCGGTTTTTCTTTGAAGTGAAGACTTCTCCACTACTCCCGTTTGCGGTCCGCTCTATTGCTTCGAGCATCTTTACCGGTGATACCGGTGCGATATTTTTGAGGACAGCAATTCCTACACTATCTAGATTGTCAATTGACTTCCCCACCCAGCCATTCGGTGCAAGCCAGTCATCGACGATACCAATTGCTTCATTACAGTCATGAAGATAGCTCAAACGGCGGGTAAATGACCTAATTACCCGCTCAGAATGCAAAGTAATTGCATTGACCAGAAAATCATTTGGTATTGATTCAAGTGCACGCTTGGCAAGCCTGTTGGCAATAGCATGTGGAAGTACAGCCCGCCACCCACCCCTGGATTGAATGAGACCGCGGCTTCTAAGTTCAGCGATATCACGATATAAGTCATTACTGGATTTATCTACAAGGGAAGCAAGGAACTTAATCTCTGAGCTCTCAGTGCTTAAGTCTGCGCCTTCAAATGAATAAAGCAGAGAACATACTTGTGCAGAGATCAACAAGCTTTGACTTTGATGATGACGTTGCGTGAAAAGTCTCTCGAATAGTTGTTCATCTCGAAAGCTGGATAGGGTATCTGCAGGTCCAACAGTATTCGCAAGTGCTATAGCCACACGTGCATTGCCACCAGAAAAGCTTGCAATTCCCCCAGCATCTACTGGGCTGATATGGGCAAACTCCTTACGTGAACCGATCAGCTTCTCAATGACTTCTTCGCTTGCAGGCTCAAGCCTGAATACCCTGGTTTCTTCTGGTAGATCATCTCGCACATCATATTCGACTGTAAGTAAACTGACGCTACCTTGCTGGCCGGAGCAGATTTGCACCATGCGATGATGTAAATCCGGTGGGCAATTATCTACAATTAGGATTGCTCTCCTTTGATCATTGATAAGCTGGCTAGCCATTGCGGCTGGATCAGGAATAGATCCATCGGCAATGTCAGTGTAGATTGCCTGGGACGGGTTGAGAGCATTATTCCCCACCCTGCTATCAAACAATGCCTGGACAAGCCGTGTTTTCCCAATGCCAGATAGTCCGACCAATCGTATGGATGTGCCGGGTGTCGAGAGACCGAGTCTAAGCTTCAACAAGCCATCTATGACAGATAGTTTTTGATTTGTTGTATCAGTTTCATCATACAGTCGAAGCCCGTCATCAAGAATATATTCTTCCTCAACTCCTCTTGGAGTACGCGCCCAATTTCCATAGGATCGCCACCCATTTAGTGGCTTTCCAATCTTTTCTCGCACCCATGCAACCATGGACGGATGAGAACGGACCCATGTGGCGACACGCCCACGATCTAAAAAATCTAAACAAAAGTCATCATGCTTAATTTTACCAGCCACTGCCTCCTTCATGGCTTTGGTTCGATTTTTGAAGCTTGTTTCTGATGTTGAGTCACCTGAACTGACAATGATGTAGGCTCCTCTGTCTTGTAAAAATGCCTTAATAGGCTTCCGCAAGACACCCTCTGGGCACATTTCCATGAGAATTTTAGCCCTTGGCATCTTAGGTCTTTTTACCTGGAAGCCGCTCAAGTTTTTCGGAACAAAACTCGTGACAGGAGGTGATACTTTGCTACGGACCACCACGTCTAAACCACCATCCGCTGCATCCTGATGGCCACCCCATGTGATTCCTGATGTTGACAATCTTGCCAACCTGTAATCCGCCTCACACAATCGACCTATTAATTCACGAAGGTCTGAATCACCTAATTCAGCAATGTCATCTCCCGTAATTTCTATTAACGACGACACTTCCATTCTTGCCCCTCATTACTGCTCCAGATTCGCTAATAAGACGGTTGCTGACTCATGGAATCTTTCAAAAGCTTGCTCCCAAGACACCTGGGTTTCTCCAAATACCATTGGGATAACAAACTCCTCATACCTTTCCTTATAAATCGGATTTTTGCCAATTTCCCCAAGACCAAGCCTGAGCTCTGCAATTGGCTCTTCACGCATCTGTAAGTGCTGGTTGCCGTATCGATTCGCATCTTTAGCGATGATAGCAACTGCCAATTCAATCAACGGACCAATGCCCACACCGGATACTTCGGTAATCTTGAAATGATCATAGATATGGCGCACCAGGGACTCATCATCATCTCTTTCAGAATTTCTTATCCTGGCAGCAGTACGCCGCATCACAGTGATCAATTTCTCCACTCTGGTACTGTCGAGCGTAGCCAGTGGAAAGTCTTCGACTGGCGAGCCAAGTTGAGCAACGTCAAATACCAGCGATGTGATTGAACGAGTTTGCGGGGCCTGAAACATTTCAGTCTCTACCAGCTCAAGCTTGATGAATGGGCGCAGGTAGGGGGCTTGTGGAAACTCTTGAGGGTAACGCACGGACAAGCAGTTGTATCGATGCTCATCGCGTGTCTCTTTTGGAATCTCATCGTCGAACTGAAACAAATCGGATTGTTCAATCGATTCGCATACAGCAGAGACAATCTGCTTTCTAATAGTCCTGCGTTGTCCACGAGTGTTTTTGGAAAATCCAGCACGAGGTATGAGATTGATGTCAACGTCTTCGGACATTCGGTTCAAGTCTATTCCGGATTTTGCCAGCGCGGTACCACCGGAAAACACCAGTTGGTGAGAATCAAATCGAAGGGGTTGCAGAACCCTCAGTAGCTCTACAACGTAGTAATCCTTCTCAACGATAGAAATTGCGCCAATACCCAAGGCATCAGCGGCCTCAGCAAAGGCCGTTTTCAAGTCAGGCATTCAGTCGGCTGTTTCCAACAGACAACCGGCGCTTAAAACGATAAGGCG
Organism: Gammaproteobacteria bacterium; assembly: GCA_965220895.1. Lineage (GTDB taxonomy): Bacteria > Pseudomonadota > Gammaproteobacteria > UBA4575 > UBA4575 > WTFY01. The sequence continues at coordinate 1,846,764 of OZ244850.1, read as the reverse complement.
TTTCGATTTGTGTATATGCAGGAATCTGCGTGGATTCACCCGACAAATATTTGGTTGAACTCCCGCCCAATGAATAGCCGATATCAAGGCGTTCTAGTGCCTCAAGAATGACCGCATCCGAACCATCAGGACATGCCGGCATGAGTTTGCCAGTGATCGAATTTTTTCTGGCCTTGGTATAGACGCCATAGCCGACCTTCAGCAATTCACCATCTTTCACCAAGCCACGTAACACTCGTCCCACCTGATCATAGCCAGCAATATCCTTGAAATCAGCCCGCACGAAAACATAGCGCTTGGAGCGACTCAGTCGTTTCTGTATACGGGCCTTGATCGACATGGCTTCTCTCTACTTAAAGGTGATAAAGACTACGGACAGCATAGCAAACATACGACATATTATACAATTGTCCTACCTCGGAAAAAGATGGAATCTACTTCAAAACCAAGTAAATATGCTTACTGAACCTTTAAGACCAGTGTAAAGGTTCAGATACCTTTGGCAGTATTTTCAACTGCAGCGACACGCTTCAGATCAGTACGTGCCCATCCAGCACGATGATCCACTTCGGACTGCAGTCCGTCCTTGTGTGGGATATCTAGAATCTCGTCAGACAATGCCAAGTCTATGGCGATCTGCTCTGAGAGTTCATAGATCGATGCAGACCCTCCCAGCAGTTCCAATGCCTTGAGGGTAGGCCAGAGCAAGTCTTCACGTGTGGGTGGTTGCTGCCTTGTCATGCTATTTTTTTGCTTGACCAAATCATGCTGATGTCTATTACATCCATCTCAATATTTATTAAGGCTGTAGAGAATACTCCAAAATCTTCCATATAAATTCATTTTCGTAATCTCGAAAAGCATCTAGGATCATCCAACTCCTTATATTTGGTTGCTAATTCTAGGCAACTCTTCAAGCACAGTCGCGCAAGTGTCTCCATATAAGCTCTGGAGTTGCTCCAATCATGTCCCAACTTATCGTTTGTACCATGGACAGTTCGGCTGCGTCCTTCACCGTAGATTTTCTCGATTTCCTTATGAAGTTTGGCTTCATCCTTAACCACCAGGTGAGATTTCACCAAACCTAAAATACCCTTCTTTTTTCTACCCCAAGTTAACGCTTCAAGTGCTGAACAAAACTTGACAATCGCCATGGTGTCCACCTGCTCCCTACAGCCCTCATGAAACCAGAAAAGTGCCTGATAAAGTACACTTAGTAGCTTGGGTCGGGATACATTCTCTCGACCATGTGTAACACATGTAATAACCTCTCCAGTACAGGCAGATGTTTCGTCGAGGTCTGCCCGTAGCTCGGCCCACTGTTCCTCTGACAACCCCCTTACTCCGCCTGGAGTATATGACCGAGAACTCTTCCACCCATAGGATCTGTCTGGAAGAACAAACAAGCTATGCTGTGGATGCGGTTGTCGATCATAAATGAGTGTCATAGAGGACAGGGCTGATGATGGTCTCTCCCATGCAAGAGCAATAACTGTCATGGCAAGTCGGGCAGCAGTCAACGCTTTCTGAAGTCCTGCGTCTGACCCAGTTTTCAAAACGGTAACGCTACAAACAAAATGACTTTTTCCAATAGCATCTAGAATTTTTTTCTCATAAATTTCATCCTGAAAAGCCTTTCTTGCACGCAGTCTGTCTCCCCGCCACGACCTTCGTATACGTGACAGCGATACTCTAGATATATTGCCCCTCTCGTACATTCTTGCAAGCCATACGAGCCGAGGCTCAAGCTGCACATAACCTATGGACAAAGGCTCAAAATCAGAAATATTGCAGAGATGGCAACCGAAGACATACTCGTGCTCCTGAATTTCATCAATCCAGTCATTGAGCTTTTTCTTTACAAGATTTAGAACGACCTCAGCATCTGTCTCAATGCTCATATCATCTGTTTGACTGACCAGAGTCTCTCCAAACGCCCGTTTCACCATCCGATTCCATTCTGGATTAGTAAAATCAGATTTATGAGGTTGGAAAAACGTATCCATTACAGTTTTGGATAAAGAAGCCAGCATCCTATCAATCTCAGGTGTGATATGAATCTGCTGACCATTGCCCACACTCAACAAGATAGGGAAGTGATACTGCTCCTCCCGTACAATGTCACGAACCCCGAATGGGTCGCTTGGAAGATTTTCGATTTCCCTAACGATGTCCTCAATATGCTGGATGCAAGACTTTCTGTCGCTCATCTATTTTGCCGCCGTTTCCTGTTTTTCTTTATCTTGGCCTCCAGCAGAGTACGCATGTTTTCACAAAGCATAAACAGGTGCTCAACGCTTATGCTCAGAAACAAAATTGGTATGTCGGTAAAGCTTGACCATGGCACGACCAAGCTCCTGATGCACTAGATCGGCACATGATCCATTAATACAAAAGGGTCCTAGTTGGTCTGATAGTTAGTTCTTCTCCTTGTTCATGAGCGCTGATAGAGCTCTATTCAGTTCTGCCTCATCTTTTAAAGCCTGCGATAATTTTTCTGACAGTTCGCCTAATACCACTCTAATGCTTCCTGCTAGCACAAGGCACTTCTCGTCAGTTAGCTCATGTACGCCCTCGCTTAAGGCAGAATGTAATAGAGCAATAGGACTGTGACCATTTATCAACAGGCTTTCGGGCATCACATCCTTCGCCATCTCTAATGCTTTACTAAATTGTGTCTCTTCCACTGCTGACTTCAATTGTAGAATTTTGTCATTGTCCGCCCCAATTTTTTCAGACACATCTATTACCTTGTCAAGGATACGATTCTTCTGATTTTCCACAACTCTACGATAATATATGAATGCACCAATACCCAACCCTTGATTTTCACACCTTCTTCCTTTCAAAAAAATTTCACGATCGGGACCAATAAGCTTTATTAACTTTGATGGAACGAGCGGACCAAATGTGGGAATCTCACCAAATTTGAAACACTTTCCTTGAGATTCTGAGTCAGTATCCGCTTGTACAGCAATGGCAAAAATTTTCTTGAATTCTTGGCAGTTAGAACAAATGTATGTAACGAAGTGCAATGTGGAAATTTCACGTACTTCTGCATCCCTTCCTGATATGCACCGGAAGAACCTCTCTCCCTTGCATTTCTCATGACTACAGTGCAGTTTTATCTCAGGTGTCTGTAGAGCCTTGTAGCTTCCACGTTGCGGGGGATATCTCATCACCCAGAGGTCCGAGATATTAATGGTTCGATTCGGAGGTGTGCCTTCAAGAAACTCAGCCATTGTTAGATATTTAATTTCTTCTTTAGCTTCTGTACTTTTGTCAGCCAATTTAGCCTCCTTTGACCTGATGAAATTTGTCTGTATTTAAAATGTTGAGCTATCCTCGTGACTGGTCAAATAGAATCACAACCAAAGCGACAGATCAGCAATAAGATTTGTAGTCAACAAAATAAAACGAGCACGCTAATTGAGTTCGAAGGCTGATTTGAGAGATAGAAATTATGTTTATGCTAGCTGTCCTAGCTGCTCTGCAAGTATGTCGGCAGCTTTGTTTTCCACTCACTCATAAGAATGAGAGCACATTGGACAGTCTCGCCATTTCCCTTGACAAGTTCCAACTCCCCTGCAGATGTACCATCGTCCCAAGAGAAGTTGCTTGAGAGAAATGTCATCACATCACGCTTGTAAGCTGTATCCAGATTGTCGAGTTGATCGCCCTTGGTTTCTAGGACGATGATTCGGCTGGCCGCTTCATCCGGCTGTATGGCAAAGATGAAATCTGGATAGATCTTCGCTCTCTTCCATCCCTGAATACCATATTGTGTGCGCGCGACGTTGCGGTGCCACCACGTAAGAGCCTCTTCACCGTCTAGATAGACAGCAACTTCCCGCTCATCACTGTTGAGTTCATTGGAGTAGACCGGAGAAAACAGGCTCTTTTCTAAAGCAGCACCCGTTTTACCAACCAGTTGAGGAGCGTTGATTGGTTCCGTCGTGTAGGTTGCGAAAGGCATTTGCCAGTTGCGGCCGTCTAAACGAAGGCGGAACTGGATGCGCCCGTTGTGCACTTTGTCCTTGAACTGGTTCTCGGCCCGCATGTTTCGCGCATTTTCGAGCCCTTTGCGCAGTTCTTCCTTTATTAGCCCTGCAAACTTTCCCAGCTTACTGTCATCAAAACCACGCCGTCGAAGCATGGCGAGGAGTTTGCCCACGACCTCACGTCCGACAAAGGGGTTAGGCACAATATCCGAGACCATGCGTACTGCATGCGCTGGATCGAAGGTGAGGACTTCGTCGCTGTCGGAGACCATCTCTCCGACGAAAATCTCTTCACCGTCCTCAGCCAACCTGATGCGCTGCAGCTGGCTTCCAGCTGTCTGTGCATTCTCAGGGATACGGGCTGCTATTTCCTCCGGGTCAAAGTCACGCCAGTCGATCCTAGATAGTACATCGGTTTCGTAGTCAAGCTCGCGCACAGCTTCATCCTCAACAATCATTACCTTTGGCAGAAAGATTCTGGTAGATGCAAAGGCAGGGCGCCGGGAAACCTTGTTGGTTTCGATCCCTGGGCTGACAGTATCGTCTTGGACGACCTCCATAACGAGGTCACCGAGTCCATCACGTTCAAGCCCCTCCTTGATGGCTTTAACTACGGAAGCAGTTTCAGCGTGATGTGTAATGACATGACATTCGTCTAAGGCCTCGTCACCAGTTTTCATTGCGCCTGGCTGGCGAAGGATACGGCCGACAAGTTGAGTCAGGGCCTGCTGGTGGGTGCTTGCTGCAAGGGCACAAAGAACGTATGCGAACGGACAATCCCAACCCTCCTGAAGTGCCTGTTTGGTGATGATGACGCGTACCCGGTTCGTCGGCGATAGCAACTCCTGATTCTCGGGCTGAGCCAAGTCGTTTTTTTCCGCTGTCTTGATGGCGACCTCCGACTCATCAAAACCCGCTGTCAATAGCCACTCTTTCACATCTTCAGCGTGGATGTAGCCACTTTCTCGCTGATCCGCACCTGTGCGCTCGACTTGAACTAGCATGATTGGACGTATATAGCGATTGGTGTTGGCTTGAAACTGTCGAGCGTGGTTATCTAGGGTATTGAGTTTCATAAGCGCTGCATTTAACGTAGCTCGCCAGTCAGCGCCCTGTCGGGGATCAAGGTTAAGGGGCATCTTGATCATGCCCTCGCGATCCAGTTCTCTACCCGCCACTTCTACCAGCAGATTGGCATAACGGCCAGGGCGTGGGTTACGCCCACCTCGCGGCTGCACATCCTTGGGTGTTGCGGTCAATTCCAGCACAAAGCATGGGTTGAAGTTGTAAAGTGTCCTAAATGCCAGATCAGAGATTGCACGATGTCCTTCGTCCAGAACCACGACAGGTTGAATGACTCGCAGAGCATTCCCGAGGGAATCCTTCACCATCGGAAACATATCGTTGTAGGCATCAAGGTTTGGTGTCCATTCCAGCATTGCATCATGTGCTTGCTGTTCACCTTCAGGCGGGAAAAATCCGTGTATATCGCCCCTGTCCTGGAACATTTTCAGCGAGTCCTGAGTCTCGCGATTTGCAGATTGCAGCATAAGGAGCATGACGCATAGGTTGGCATCGATGTCTCGAGTATCGAGTCGATCAGTCTTTTCCATAATCTTCACCCGACCGGCAGCTGCGCTATCCAGGGCTTGTCGGTATGGGTGTCGACGGTCTTTCAAATGCTTGTGTGTTTGGCTGTATATTGCCTCATTGGGAACAATCCATAGAATGAAACCAGTATTACGTTCCAGATAGCGACCCATGATCCGAGAAACTCCAGAGATAGCAAGCCAGGTTTTACCCCCTCCCGTCGGTACTTTGAGGACCACGTTTGGTACAGGATAGTTACGGCCGTCCTGGCGCGGTGAATATGGCACTGCAGAGCGTGAAATCGGTAACTTGCCTTCGGCCTTAAATGCCTCCCATGCTTGCGCAGCGAAGTCCGGGATAGGCACGTTCAGATGCGGCTTAGTCGCGGCAAGTTCCATGATCTCATCAGTTTCTCGCTTATTGACTTTCAAGTAGTCAATATAGGAGTCGAGTATCCCAAGAACACGATCTTGATAGTCAAGTTGTCGGAACATGTGTCAGTTCCGTTCGATGCGATACAAGGCGAAAGGAAGCGGGACAAATTCAACCGGGATGCTTTGTTCATCCAGCATCTTTTGACTTACATACCGGGCGGCCGCGATGACCAAATGTCGGTCGTCAGGGGCTGAAGCAGCAATCTCCCTGGCGCGGGCCAACGTCAATGCAGCTTCTGGCGATTTAAGCCAGTTCAGATCGGGCTCGTAGATCAGCCAGACGTGTTGGCCATCAGCTTCTCCAAGATATGAGTCGGCCTCGCGCACCTTGCTAGAATCCAGAGAGCTGTTGGTCGCCATGTTGAACAGCATCGCACCAAGCGGCCCCCAAGGTGGCAATGACTCCCCAGTCAAAAGTTTGTCCAGTTCCACTGGTTCGCCGAGGGTGCAGTAGGTAACAGTCCCACCTAAACCTCGTTTGAGGGAGTCATTCTTCGCATCCGGAATGCCACACTGTACCCGTCTGACCCTTTCACGCGTGATTTGATCTGCATAGTCTTCACATTCAACAAGTATAAAGCGCCTTTTCCCTTCATCCCGATGATTTAGGATTTGTACCGCATGAGCTGTAGTTCCAGACCCAGCAAAGCTATCTAACACTATTGAATTTGTAGAAGTTGCGAAACCTAATATTTTCTCCACTAGCTGAGTTGGTTTGGGATTGTCAAACGCCCTCCCTTGATTTGAGAAAATCTCCCTCAGCTCATAAGCTGCTGTTCTACCGTCCAGTTCAATTACGCTTGGAAGCTTCTCAAGGTAATCTCTTGCATATAACTTTATCTCAACGATTTTATTATGGTCATCACCGAATAGAATTTTCCCTTGACTAAGTAGGTCACGCATTGTCTCCTCTGGGAAACGATAACCCATCAAAGGTTGTTTGCACGGACGTCCTGTCTGGGGATGAGTGACATCATATCGATACCCCTCCCGACCAGGGTTATGCACACTCTGACTACCCGTATATATTCCTTCCCTATCAATGTACTTATATCTGTCAAGCGGCCATAAATGCACTTTGTTTTCTCTCAGCCATTTTGTATACGCTTTCTGCATCTCCTCATCATCTGAATATTTTTCTAAAGGGAATTATATACTTAGGTTAGCAGCTATCAAGCCTTCTGAGGCTTGGATTTCGGGTTAGTCGGCTTCTTTCTGGCAGGCCGATAGTGCGCCAGCCGTTCCACCATTTCATTAAATCGCTTCTTCTGTTCGCGCTTCATAGCTGTTGCAACCTCGCCAGTAATTGCTCTTGTGTGCCAGCTCCCTTCATGCTGTTGCAGGCCCCGCAAAGTAACTGCAAATTGTCATCCGTGTTAGGCCCGCCCCGTGCTGTTGGCACAATATGATCCTTGGTCATGTTGCGAAACGGGAAATGCACTCCGCAGCCGTTACACAGGCCCTCTTGCTTGCCGTACAGAACGTGCTTGATGTCCTTGGACAGTTTGCCATCCCGATCACTGGGGATGTCAGCACGATGGATCACGCTGCCATACATGGATTTGTGATCACCCTCCTGTTCCGTTTCCCCGACCATCACTTCTTTTTTAAGCCGCGACCTCACAAGGCCATAGGCTTTAGGGCTTACATCAATACCAATCCATTGCCTGCCCTCAACCTCGGCAGCAACACAAGCTGTAGCGCACCCGCAAAATGGATCAAGCACTAAATCACCTTCGTTACTCGATGCCTTGATAACACGCTGCAATAAAGCCAGCGGCTTTTGAGTTGGGTAGCCAAGATAGGATTTACTGGCAGGCTGCAAGCATGGGATTCTCCAGACCGCATCGACTTTCTTGTCAGTAACAATTCTGTACATCACCTTGCCATCAGGTCCCCGTTTGTTTTTCAGAACGCCATCAACATTTTCTCGAACTAGCTGTTTTGTCGGCTTGTCCCTTAACTCCCTTTGCGGATTGAAGATGTGATTATTGGTCATGCTGTAAAACAGTAATTGGTCAAAGCACCTTCCGAAAACACGGGTTCCCTTGCCGAATTTATTGTAGTAATGCCAAATGATTTCATTACGAAAACTGCCCTGCCCCCCCCCCCCCGCAAAATATGGCATCCATAGCGACTTTCAGGTAGTGGCTGGCCGTAGGATCGCAGTGCAGATAGATGCTGCCTGTAGGCTTGAGAATCCGCTTCATTTCCATGATGCGGGCGCACATGTAAATCAAGTAGGACATCATGGAATCGCCGTGTATCAGGCGCGTGGCCCGCAAGTGCTCATACAGGCCGGGATGCGCTTCGGCAATCTCGCCATGCCATGCCTCGTCTACATCAGACAGACCCCAAGTGTCTTTGAACTCGGCCCCTGCTGCTTCACTGCCTATTGGTGCAGCGTAATTGGCATCTGACTTGAAGGGTGGATCAAGGTAGATCAAATCAATGCAGGCATCCTTCATGCCTCGCATGACTTCCAGACAATCGCGGGTAAAGATGGTCCGGTTCTTGACCATCTAGCGAACCAAATCCCGATACGTGAGCCGCTTGCCTTCCATGCTCTTGGCAAGAGCATTGATACGGTCGATGGTGTCTACATCACACGCGCCCTCATTGAGCCGGAAGGTGAACTCATCGACATAACGCTGTAGGTGCTTGAGGCTGAAATGGTGGAAGGTGCCCGTGTATCCACGTTTGAGTAAGGCCCATACACTCTCGATGCCATTGGTATGCGCCATGCCGTTGACATACTCTTTCGCAGAGTGCTTGACCGTTCTGTGATGGTAGTCTTTCCCGCCAAGGCCGGAATAGCCCCTGTGCTCATCCGTGCAGATGACAGAGCCAGGCTCTACGTGTTTCTTGATCGTGCCTTGAAGTGTCTTGCCATCCGTCTTGGCAACCGGCATGGCTTTGGTCTTGCCACCACGCTCGCGCATTCCCAATACCGCATGTTTGCCAACCGCTCCACGTCCCGGTTTCTCCTTGGCCAACTGCTTTCTCTTCTTGTTGGACATGTTCTCGCGCTTGCCGCCGAAGTAAGTCTCGTCTACCTCGACAATTCCGGTCAGTTTGTCGAAGTCATTTCCACAAGCCTCGCGGATGCGCTGCAACATGAACCATGCAGTCTTTTGAGTGACACTGATCTCCTTGGACAGTTGCAGGCTGGATACGCTCTTGCGGGAAGTGACTACCAGATAGATGGCATACAGCCATTTGCGGATCGGAACACGGGAGCATTCCATGACCGTGCCTGTGCGAACTGTAAAGGCATCCCGGCAATCCCCGCACCAGTAGGAGCCTGCCCGGCCTGTAGTCTTGATCTTGTGCATTCCCCCGCACTTCGGGCAGACCCGCTGCTTGCCCCATCGCTTTTTCTCGAACCATTCACGGGCCGAAGTCTCATCCGGGAACATCTCCATGAACTCAAATGCGCTGATTGTCTTGGCTTTCTTCTTCATGTGTCACCTCAATTTCAATGACTACACTATAGCACATTTGCTAACATAAGTATATAATTCCCTTTCTAAAAACTCATCACCAACCTTTACTAACAACTCTTTAATGTCAGAAAACACCGACTTCCAAGTCTTATCTAACTTCTCCTTATTCTTTGCAAAGCAAACAACATACTCGTGCTCTATAGCAATACGAGTTGGGTTGTTATCTGTCACGTTTTTCCAAACAATTGTTCCAACCCAATTCTCAGGATTCCCTGAGATTTCGTCTAACATTATGCGTAAGTGATATAGCTCATTGTCATCTATACAAATAAACATTGAGCCTTCATCCGAAAGAAGATCGAACAACAAACGCAATCTCGGCCACATCATTGCACACCACTTATCGTGACGTAGGCCATCTTCGATTCCTATTGGATTACTATCTAGCCACTCTTTAATCATCGGCGCATTGACATTATCGTTATAGCACCAGTTTTCATTGCCAGTGTTGTAGGGAGGGTCAATGAAGATGCAGTCCACTTTACCGGCGTAAAGCGGCAGGAGTGCTTTTAGTGCATGCAGATTGTCACCGTGAATGATGAGGTTGCAATCAAGTTTTGGCTCTCCAACGCTCTTTTCTGGATGCATGACAAGAGGCCGGAACGGCACAGATAAGTGATGGTTACAGACAAACTCTTTACCTTTGAAATTCAATTCCGTCATGCGTGAATCCTTATCTTTCGACTACATAGCGTAACCTGCCGCGCAAGATGTGATCGCTCGGTAGTCTGCCTCTTGAAGCCATATTCCAGTGATACGCAAAGATTGTGCCGCAGCGAAAGCATACCTAGAAGCTTCAGCATTGCAATTCATCTATCATGTAACACCTTATGGAAAATCTCCAATGGCAACATCAGAGGATGGTAAATAAATCTGGAAAAAGAAACTTACTATAAAACTAGCAGCTGTCATTAGCTTCTAAACCAGTAACTATCCTCACGCCTGAATTACTACAGATCATTCGTTTTTTTCAATTTGAACTGATTGGAAATTCTCACCATATCTCACCTTAATTGCGGGCCGTTTCGAGTGTTCCAAAAATTTCTCAATTTTCTTGCACTCTGCAAGGAGATTACCAATGATATTTCTGTAATGTTTGGATTTCCGATTTGCAATTTCGTCAGATTCGGGAGACTCAAATTGTAACTTTTCTCTGTATAACTCAATTGATTCTCGGATTATTTTTAAACTCCTCTTGCATGTTTCTGGGTTCCCAACATTTGCCCCAGCAACTCTTGCTAGATGAAAAAATGGGAACAGCACTGTTACCCGATGATTATCATGCGTGGTCCATCTATCGAACATTGTTGAAGCACACCAATCATTTTCATCCTTTAAGTACTGAGAAATCACCGGATCAATTTCAACAAACGGAGTTGCATCATCATTTTCTGATGTACAAAACGCACTAACCCTTTTCTCACCCTCCAGTGCTTTCAGATAACCAGGGCCAATGTACTGTTGGCCGCTGTGGTATATGCTTCCGCGAGTAATATAGCCACGCACCATAATCCCTTGCATGAACAGACCATAAATGCAGCTTGAAATGTGGTGCAATAGATTCACTAAGCCAGCAGGGGAGATTTCAGACGAGACTACAACACTATCTGATGTTTGTGTAACTTCATAATCCAGATTCTGATCTAGGTATCGGCTCTCTGGGCATATCATCGGCCCATGAGAAGAAATTGATTGTGTATGTACTGTTTGTGCTAGCTTTGAGCAATGATCAAGCAATTCGCAAAGTCGTTCTGCATCGTCCTTATGGGTTGCTTCAACTTTTGATTGGAATCCCAAAATATCGACGTAAGCAACAAACTTGTCCTTGAGTCGCGGTTTTGATTTCATTGCATACAAACTCCCATGCGTTACCTTGAAGCAGCTCGTAAATTCAAGCACAGCTACTCAATGTTTCATTCCTGAAAATCTCAGTGCCTCACTAGTTGACCGCTGCAGTAGTGGCATTAAGTGCTGCGTACACATATCGGGAACCCTTTACGAGAGGGCATTGTAGACTTTGTTCAGCGTTGTACATCTTTTGCTCGCCTACTGTCACTTTCACCGAAATAGAAACACCTTTGTGCTAGAATTCGGTCTGGAATCGTGCGCCACAATAACGCGTGTCGCAGGGTATGTCACAATTCTTCTCCTACTTCCCACAATACGCTGCAACTATTTGAGCTCTCTCATGGCCCAGCTCTTGGCTGATGGTCATCCGGGCCTGGTGATCCAGTGTTCTTTGTTCCGGGGTAAGTGACTTGCTATCCGGTCCATTTGCAGCCGGACACTTCCATCCCGTCAGCTCCTCGTAGCGCTCCTGGGCATACGCATGGCGAAGCCCGTGCATCCTGGAGAGCCCGGCTCTTGTGGTATGGCCCTCGTAAACCCTCAGCTGCTGGACATAATTTCGATGCGGCGGGATCAATGAACCGAAGCCGGCAAGCCCTCTTGCCCGGTCGAGCACGTCTCGCTGGTGTTCCGTTCGTATGGGAATCACTCGTGGCTTGCCGCCCTTGGTCCAACTAGCCTTGAGCTGGATGTGGTTCCCCTGGTCCGCGTAGCTGGGGTTGAACTTCATGGCTTCTTCCCTTCTCAGGCCAAAGGCACGTTGCAGTTCGAGGCTCATGCGCACGTGCTGGTCCCTGACCTTGTTGAGCTGTTCGCTTGTGAGATCCTTGGCCTTGCTTTCGTTGGTGACGAACCTTCGGTCCGGGATGCCGTAATGTTCATTGGATCGGGCAATGACGTTGCGCTTGTCGACCTTGTCTGCCCACCAGCGCAGGGTGGCCATGCGGTTTTTGATCGTTCCAATGGAGAGATGGTTGTCTCGCCATCTTTGGACCAGGCCCTCGATGTGTTTCGGTTTTAATGATCTTGCCTGCATCTGCCGGTAGCCCATCGCATGCAGCTCGTTGGCCATCAGGGTGAGCATGCGCTCTCTATTTCTTTGCGTGGCATAGCTGCCTTCCCTGCACTGTCTGCAGAGCTGTTTCAGGGTGTAGTTCAGGTTTCTCATGGTTCAAGCCTTTCCGTGTGTTCTTTCTCTTCGGTGAGTGTTTCTGAGCCCTGGCCGCCGGGGCGGTTCAGGTTCGCTTGCACGAATACGCTCGTGGGACACAACTCCCTACTAATGACTCGAATGGGCCTCAGTCAGGCCACACAGGTCCTCTTCGGTCGAAGAGTGACTCCGTGCCAGTCCAAGATGGCCCCGAAGGGGCCAAGTGCTCCTACAGGAGCGACAGTTCAAGATGGTGATACCTCCTTTTCAGTGGTGCGGATCGCTCCGCGGGATTTAAAAATAGCGACATTCACAGTACGGCATGACCCGGACCCTGAGGTCCAGGCCTGCGCACGGCGCACGCAGCTGCATTGCAAAAGATCACAAGCGAGTTGTGAGCAGACAGGCGGATGCCTGTGTTGAAGATGGAGACGAGCCCGGAGACCTGAATCCGAAGGCCTGCATCGAGATACAGGCGGGTATTGAAATATGGATCGCAGCCGGATAGCTGATACCCCTGTTTCACGATCCGGAGGGGCCTTGGTTGCCGCTGATATACCGTAGCGGCCCGGTACAAAACTGTTACGGGTCAGTATACCATCCGGAACCAATTCGTCACGGAAAATCTTCTTATCCTGGAGCTAAAGGATCAAACCCTACCAGCGCAGAGCGCTTCTCAGGATGAGGGCGTGTTCAGACCGGGCTGTGGGTCCAAGTTCGGATTGGCCGCGTCCGGGACTTCATGGCAATACGGCCTCCATCACTCGTTGTCGAACCGAAACCCCGCCAGCTCGTCTCAGAACCGCAGCATGAGGTCGAATCTGAGCACATGCTCGGGATCGACCGCGCCGCTCTCGCGGCGCTCGCCCGACAGCTCCACGCCGAGGTCCATGTACGACGCGTCGAACCGGGTTCCGAGCCTGAGGCGCCGGCTCTCTTCGCCCGCAAACCTAGTCTCGGCGAACGGCGTCAGCACGCCGCGCTCCGCCATTGCGAAGCCATAACCGATTCGCGCGTCCATCGCGGCCTCGTTGACGGCCCCGGTCGCGAAGGGTCGCGATATCTCGTCCCGCCACAGCGCCTGCGCGCCACCCGTAGTGACGCCCCAGCGAGGACTGAGCGACAGCGACAGCCCGCGCCCGTGAGTCCCGGGACCGACCCGCGCGGTTACACTCACGCCCTGCTCGCGCGCGCCCTCTTCCGCGTGCGCTACCAGTATCCGCCCGCGCAACTCGACCTCGACGCGCGGCGCTGAGTAGCGCACGCCGCCCGCCACCTCGAGGCCGCTACCGACCAGCCCGTCGCCGCCGTCGCGCCGACCGACCGCCTCGACGAACGGCGTCAGCGCTACCTTGTTGTCCAGCGCGAAGTGCCGTGAAGCCTCCAGCCCCAGCCGCACTCGCCAGCTGTCCGCACTCACTCCGGCAATGACCTCCGGACCGTCATCAATCTCCATGCGCACCACGCCCGCATCTGCTCGCATCGCCAGGTCGATCCCCGCCACTGGCGGAAGCGTGTGGCGCACTCCGGCCGATGCCATCCTCATCTCAAGGTCGCCGGTCTCACGCTCGCCGTCCTCCAGCGTGTGGCGCACCTCGCCGGTCCCGGCACCTAATACCCCACGCAGTTCCAGCCCCTCACCGATCGTCCAGCGCCCGTAGGGATAGAGTGCAGTGAGCGTCGTCTCCAGCCGGCCCGATTCGACTGTCGCATCGCTATCCTCGTAGCGGTAGTCTGTCTCGCTCACCCCATGACTCAACGCCATCCCGGCAACCCAGCGGCCCACCCGCGCATCGATGCCCAGCCAGCCGCTGCGCGCCTTGCCGTCGTAGCGAATCTCTTCGGGGCGACCTGCGAAGGTCGCGTAGTCGCCCCGGCCCCACACCGACCAGAGTGGCACCGAGGGATCGGTGCCCCCGGACCCTTCCGCTACGCCCAGCGCCAGGGAGAAGGCGCTCGTGTTGAGCAGTTCGTCCGTCCAGACGGTCCTGCTCCACCCCGCGCAGTCAGCACCCGCCTCGGGGCTGCCTCGCCCAAAGGCATTTGCCAGGCCGTGCCGATCGAAACCATGCCGGCCGGACTCGCCTGAAGGGCAGGTACCGTGCCCAACGTACCCTCCCTCAGCCAGCATCGCGAGGTTCACCTGCTGGCCCGCCAGCGTCAGGTCCCCCGAGGGGGCGATATCCGAGAACCGGGCGCCGATATGGCCGAGTGCGCTCGTCAGCGTACGCATCGCCACCCCGGCCAGCGTCTTTTTTTCCGCTTCCGGAGCGCGAACCAGGGCCGGGGCCTGCACCTGCACCATGAAGGTCAGGATCGCGGCATCCGAATCCGCCCGGTTGGCGTCCGCGTCGTCAACCCGGTAGGTAAAGGTCCAGCTCCCCGCCCGGTCCGGCGTGCCCGAGAGCCGCCGGGTGGCAGGATCGAAAGTGAGTCCCGCAAGCCCGGCCGGTGCCGAGGTCAGGCTATAGTTCAACGCCCCGTTGCCGCCCGATGCCTCCGGCAACACCACAGGCTCCATCGTCTCGTTCGATACCAGCGTCAGCTCCGCCACCGTCGCGCCGCCGAAGCTCGACACCAGGTCCGGCGAGCCCTGCGCTGGAGAAGCCGGCAGCTGTCGGGGCGGGGGCTGGGATGCGTCGTCGTCGTTCACCGTCACGCTGCCAGACCCCTGCGTGCCGTGCACGTTGTAGCCCGTGCCCGCATTCAGCGTAACCGTCACCGAGCCGTTCGCCTCGTTGGTGCTGTCGCCCTCCGTCGCTACCGTGTAGGTCACCGAACCGGAAGTCGGGACGGTCACTGTCGTCGGGCCGAGGAGGCCTGCTGCCACGAAGGCGCCCGTCTGCGCGACCGTCAGGTTGACCGTCAGTGCGGACGCCGGGGTCGGCGAGGCTGTCACTGTAAATGTGGCCTGTCCGCCTTCGGTAACCGGCGGGCCACCCGAAATGCTCACTACGGGCAAAGCCTTGACGGTGATCGTCGGATGCGTGAAGCCGAAAGGCCAAGTGTTGGTACCAACCTGGATCTGGATATCCGGCGTACATACCGTATCCGCAGAAACCACCTGCGCCGTAACCGAGAACGTACCGCTCGGCCCGCGCGCCGCGCCCGATCCCGTTATGGGGATCGACGTGTTTGCCGGGATGGTAAGCACTGATGTCGGGCAGTTGGTAGTGTGGTTCGCGATCAGCGCCGCAGTTGCAGTGGCCGGGAAATCATCGCCCGAGACCGTAATTGTCGTCGTCGTCCCACTATTCACCGATGTAGGTGAGAACGTGATCGCCTCAGCATTCCGAATTGTAAGGTCGGTCGCTGCATCGGTAGGACCATCCGCAACTATGCTGCATGCCTGATCGCTGCTAACCGAACCCGTTGAGCCCGAAAGGGTTACCGTAAGGGCACCGCTGGCGTCAGTGGTCCCAGTCTGCGCAGTGGGGTTAAAGAGACTGGAGGCACAGCTGCCATGCCTTCGAATCGTGTAGCTTGAATTTGCCGTTCCGCCCGTTAGAGCAGCTTCAATAGAAACAGTCGAGTCGTCGTCTACCGTGCTCGGAGTGAGCGTCAGGGCGATCGCCGCCTGGGCCGTCCCGGCCTCAAGCAGCAGGACAAGGGCGGCAAGTGTCTCCGAAAGCCATGTGCCCCAGCCACGCCGTGAACGCGTGGAGGAAAGGGAAGAAGTGGAAAAAGAAGAACGCGGCGAGCACAGATCGGGCCGCAAGACCTGGAGGCTAGAAGAAGCCTCCGCTCCCGCTAGCGCCCACTCATCCTTAAGGCAGGCAGGCAGGCAGGCAGGCAGGCAGGCAGGCAGGCAGGCAGGCAGGCAGGCCAGTCCCTATTTCACCGTACCACAGCTTCCTGAACACCAACTACGCTTCCTGATCGTGTGCCTGCATTTGCGAAAAATCCTACTACAACCCCATTGCGCTTGTCTATGTCAGGCATAGCATTTAACAATGCCTGGGCCCGCCCTGGCGGGTCGGACCACGGGTCACTTTGCCGCGTATCGGCGCGCGTGCGCACCAATTTCAGCAGCGGCACACGCGATCTCTGGAAAAGGCCCGGCACCGCCGGGCCTCGAACAGAACCATGACGGCCCGCTGTAAAAAAATAGCGCATGCGACCGGATGCGTGGCCGACCGGCACGGGGAGGACCGGTTTATAGACGCCGTAATTCGTGGGGCACGCAGCGGCGGAAACCTCAAAGCACGGTGATGACTGGATCGTATGCCGGAATGCGGCCGCGTCACTCCAACGTTTCGCTTCGCTCACTAAGGAGTGACACAGCCGGGTACGGGAATATCCGGCTCGTCGTATGGCCTTTTCGTGGCACGCAGTTGCGTGGCAGACCTTCCGGGGCGATCAGTGCACGGGTCACCGGCGCGCATGACCTGCGGAGCCTCCAGCCGCGTGCAGGGCCGGGCTCCCCGCCACACTAGTCCTCCTCCGGTGCCGGCACTCTGCCCTGGGTGCCCAGCACCTCGCGCATCTTCGCCATGCTCTCCCGGGCGAGCTCGCGGCTGCGCTCGTCCGGTTCGTCGGCCTCCGTCGGCGCCTCGATATCCTGGCGCGCCGCATCGCGCGCGTGCTGATCGCGCTTTTGCCGTTGGCTGCGCACCTTGATGCCGAGGTTCGCCTCGAAGTTGCCGCGCTTTACGGCCCGGCACAGGGCATGCAGGAAGCGCAGTTCATCGTACAGCGGGGGCATGCCCTGCCCCTCGGCCTGAAAACGCCCCTCGAGCTCGTCCAGCACGGGCTGGCGGTCCCCGGGCTCCAGGGTCTGCAGATACCGGCGGGCCACCTCCAGTTGCTCGCCGAGCAGACGCCTCGGGTAGATCAGCGTGAGGCCCTCTTCCCCGAGGATGTCAGATTTTGATGGCCCTGGTGTTGTAGTAGTAGTTTTATATATATAACTACTACTACCCGTGTTCGAATTTCGAACTCGGTCCAGGTTCGAATTTTGGTCATGGTCGGATTTGGTCTCCGGATCCCCGGAAGAAGCGTCCTGGAGTGCGGCCACCGCCGCCTTCGTGAAACCGAAAAACCGCTGGGGCTTTTTTGCATCCGCAGCCGACCGGTGCTCCAGTCGCCGGCTGATCGGATGCTCCTGTGCACCGACGGCGTGGCCTGCCTGGATGTCCGCCGCCATCGAATCCAGCATGCCCCTCGCCACCGCGCGCACGCGCGCATGACCGTGCACAGTGGCACTGTCGAGGAAAGCCAGGTAGTCGGTGTCCAGGTGGAACGCATCGGCGAGCGGCAACGGCTCATCGTGCAGGGCATACAGGTTCGAGCAAAAGCGCCCGCTGTCGGCACGCACCCGGGCACACAGGGTCAGCCAGCGCGTGATGCGCAGGATGGCAAGGGCACGGGCGATCGTGGAGCGCGAGCCAACGTTCGCCATGCGGCCAATGGTTCCGTAGCCCGGAAACACGGTGCGCGTGGCAGGTGCCTGCACCTGCAGCATGATCACCATCCAGACCAGCTTGTCGACGGGCTCCAGGACCGGGTCGGTGATGACGAGCGTGGGATACGACTGGTGACGGTTGCCGAGAAACAGCATGGTGTCGACACCGCGCGTGCCTGTGGATTGTTTGACGTGTTCCACGGTCTCGCGGACCAGCTCGTCAAGTGCCAGGGTCTGCGGGCGAAGGGGTTCGCGTTCGCTCATGGCGTGCAGCCGGCCCAGGATGATATCGGGCCGGTATCACATTCCACGAGTTCGGGCCTGGCAATACAGGGGTTCAGTGCGGGTTCCCGGGGTTGGGTGAAACGGGATGGATCCTTCCGGTAGAGGGCATCCATTCCGGTAGGCTATCATTCTGCTAATATCCTTGCAAACCCATCTTCTTATCATCTGGATATGTAACCTGCTATACTGCCTGGCCATGAGCCGCAAACAGGAACGGATTCGCCTGCAAAATCTCGAGTACCTCATCCGCGAGGCCGGCTCGCTGGCGGAGCTCGCCCGGGCGGCAGGCTCCAACAGCTCCTACCTCAGCCAGGTGCGCAACCAGACCAGGGCGCCCAGCGGCTCGCCGCGCAGGGTCGGCGATGAGCTGGCCGAGATGCTCGAGCGCGGCACGGGCAAGCCGGAGGGCTGGATGGATGAACCCCACGGCCCGCAGACCGAGCCAGAGTCCCCTCAAAGCCCGTACGGCGAAGCCCCGGTTCGCACCCTGTGCCCCCTGCTCTCCTGGGTGCAGGCCGGTGAATGGACCGAGACCTCCAAGGGATACCTGCCGGAGTATGATACCGAGCTGTATCCCTGTCCGGTGTACTGCAGCCGGAGCACCTTCGCGCTGCAGGTGCGCGGCATCAGCATGGAGCCGAAATTCAGCGAGGGCGACCTGATCTTCGTGGACCCGGAAGTCGAGGCGGATCACGGCAAGTACGTGGTCGTGCTGCTCGAGGGCTCCGATGAGACGACCTTCAAGCAACTCGTGGTCGAGGGGGAGCGCAACTTCCTCAAGGCCCTGAATCCGGACTGGCCGGAGCGTCTCATCGAGGTCAACTCCAATGCCCAGATCTGCGGCGTGGTGGTGTTCAAGGGCGAGGTCGTATAACCAAGCTGGAGTGATTCCGCTGTACAAGTGATTTGCATGATGCTAATGTTCCCTTCCCTGATCCAATTTCTGAAAAGAACAAGAAGTTTGCCTTTCTGCCTGACCAAGAAAGAACTCCAGGAGCTGACGCTAAAGACCCACCATGGCGCACAGGTGCGCGCCCTGGCCGAGATGGGCATCCGCTACATCGTGCGCCCGGATGGCAGCCCGGTAGTGCTACATTCGGCCCTGGAGGAAGTCCCGATCAGCCAACGAAGATCCAATCAACCCGATTTCACCAGCCTGGAGCCCTGATGCCCAAACCCCGCAACCGCAGGAACCGCGAACTCCCGAAGCGCTGGCGCTACAAGAACGGCGCCTACCGCTACCTGGTGCCTGTCGGCATGGAAAGCCAGTGGGACGGCAAGAAAGAGTTTACACTCGGCAAAACCCTGCCCGAGGCCTACCGGGTATGGGCCGACCGCCTGGAGCAGCTCGAAGACATCACCACGGTCGGTGAGCTGATGGACCGCTACCTGCTGGAAGTCGTCCCCACCAAGTCCTACAAGTCGCAGGAGAGCAACCGGCTGGCCATCCGCAGGCTGCGCCCGGTGTTTGCGACCATGCATCCCATCGAGGTCCAGCCGGTACACGCCTACAAGTACGCCGACCTCGTTACCCGAAATCATGGCAGGACTTCCGCCAAACACGACGTGCAGTGCCTGAGTCATCTTCTCACCAAGGCCGTGGAATGGGGCGTGATCAACCGCAACCCGATCCTGGGCCAGGTACGGCTCAAGGGCAACCGCCCTCGGGACCGCCTGGTCGAGGACTGGGAGATCGAAGAGGTGCTGGGGTTGTCATCCAGCTACCGGGGCACGGTCGTGGCCAATGCCTACATTCGCTTCAAGCTCATGACCGGGCTTCGTCGCGGTGACATCCTGCGCCTTCGCTGTTCCAACCTGAAAGAGGACGGCATCCACCTTCTGCTGAACAAGACGAAGCAGAGCACCGGCCGGCGCCTGATCATTGAATGGGATCAACAAGGCGAGATGCGAACGCTGGTCAACGAGATCCTGAAAATCCCGCCCCGGGGCATCGGGGATGCACCGCTGTTCGCTACCCGCCAGGGCAAGCCCTACATCGATGCGCTGGGACGCTGCAACGCGTTTGACAGTTTGTGGCAGCGTTTCATGGACAAGGTGATGAAAGACACAGCCGTCACGGATCGCTTTCAGGAACGGGACCTACGGGCCAAGGTCGCCAGTGAATCAAACAGCCTGGTCGAGGCCTCGGAACGCCTCGGTCATGCGGACACCGCGATCACCCAGCGGGTGTACCGGCGCAAGCCGGTTCGGGTGCAGCCCCTGCGAAAAAAGCAGGCAGCTCCGGTTCTATTGGACAATGACCCTTCTATTGGACAACCGTCTTCTCGGGATGGCCGTAAGTCATTGAAAAATGGCGCGCCCGGAGAGATTCGAACTCCCGACCGCCTGGTTCGTAGCCAGGTACTCTATCCAACTGAGCTACGGGCGCGTACAGCATCAAATAGCAGCTCAGTATAACTTATTCCATTATCAAATTACTTCGCACGAAAATGCCAGAGCATGGATCCGGAAACAGGGAATGCAGCAGATGAGTTTATTCAAGTTACATCGATTTGCAGATATTCTATATACTCTGGCTGATCTGTGCGGAGAGGTGCCAGAGTGGTCGAATGGGGCTCCCTGCTAAGGAGTTGTCTGAGTAATCCTTGGACCGTGGGTTCGAATCCCACTCTCTCCGCCAACAAGCCTATTCAGGCGATCAAATTCACAGCAAGCCGAACTTTGCTTGCAATCGAGAAGCTACTGGCAGCAAACATCTTTGACAGCATGGGCACCCACCAGGACTGCAAACGCAACCCGGGGGCGTAAACCCCGCTTCAGCGTGCCGTCACTCGTCTCTTTCCGGCATGACGACGAATTCAGGGTAGGCCTCGATGCCAAGCTCAGCGACATCCTGACCCAGGTCTTCGACCGCGGGGGATACGCGTGCACCGATCGTCTTGTCGATCAGCAACCAGATGATCAGGGATACTGTGAACACGAAGGCACCGACAGCCACGATGCCCGTCACTTGCACCAGCAGGTTGCCCCCTGCAGCAATACACACCGCAAGCGTTCCCCAGATGCCTGCAAACAGGTGCGCCGGAACAGCACCGACCACATCGTCAATCTTCAGGCTTTCCATGACCTTCAGTCCAAACAAGATCACAAGGCCACCCACCGCGCCAATGATCACGGCCCAGTGGTGATGGACAATGTCGGGTCCGGCCGTAATGGCCACCAAACCACCGATGGCGCCGTTGAGTGCCGCGAGAAGGTCCACCCGCCCGAGCACCGGCCGGGACAGTGCAATCGCCGTCATGACGCCCGCGGCCGCTGCAAGGTTGGTGTTCGCCAGGATGTTACTGAGCGCTATGGCATCGACGGCACCGCCCAGGGCCAGCTGCGATCCGCCGTTAAAACCGAACCAGCCGAGCCAGAGGATAAAGACCCCGAGAGTGACCACTGGCACATTCGATGGAGGGGTCACCTTGACGCTGCCATCGGCACGAAATTTCCCCTTGCGGGCACCCACAACCAGCGCACCTGCCAGGGCCGCCCAGCCCCCGGTCGAGTGCACGATCGTCGAACCTGCAAAATCCTGAAAGCCCATTTCGGAAAGCCAGCCCCCGCCCCAGGTCCAGGAGCCGATGATCGGATACAAGACTGCGGTCAGGATCAGGATGAACAGGAAAAATGACCACAGTTTTACACGCTCGGCCAGTGTTCCGGATACGATCGAGGCTGTGGTCGCCACGAACACCATCTGGAAGAACCAGTCCGACATGGTGGAGTAACCGTTGCTGATGACCGCCGGGACCACCGCATCATCACCGCCCAGCAGTGCAACCTCATCCCCAGTCGTACCGTACATAAACAGGAGCGAACCGGACCAGCCGCCGGGTTCGACTCCGACATACATGAGGTTGTAGCCGACGAAGAAGAAGGCCAGGCCGGCAATGGAGTAAAGCCCGATGTTCTTCAGGCAGATCACCGAGGCATTCTTGGTACGCACCGAGCCCGACTCGAGCATCGTGAAGCCCGCGCACATCCACATCACCAGTGCGCCCCAGATCAAAAACGAGAAGCTGTTCAGTACGAATTGCTCTTCCTCGCCAAGGGCTGCGTAGGCGCTGGATGAGCACAGGACCAGCAACAGGGCCAGGACTGCAAGGACGGGTTTGCACGTATACCCCCTGCTCCTGCTACCAATGATCCGACAGGACAAGACCGGGGTCTGCTTGGCAGTCTTGGAAAGTGCGTACATGCCGGGTCTCCTGCAATTGGGGGTTTTGCGGTGCAGAATAGCATGCCGGGCAGGCTATGAGAATTACGGACCGGCACTGGCTCGTCCGGCCAAATGGGATGTGCGCGTGCTCGAATCGCAAGCTTGAAGGCGCGGTTGCGCCTTGAAAATCGTGGTGTTCGCGGTGAATCAGAGGGTGCGTAGACCCATCGGTGTGTGGAACCCCATCAGGTCCCGGGCCCGTCGCTAGTCCGCTGAATCGCCTGCCTGTGTTTTTTCGTGCCTGATCCTCTCGTAAATTTCCTCACGGTGCACTGCGACATCTCGGGGTGCATTGACACCTATCCGAACCTGGTTGCCTTTCACGCCCAACACAGTGACTGTGACATCATCTCCGATCATCAGCGTCTCGCCGACTCTCCTGGTCAAAATCAGCATTCCCGTGTCTCCTTAATAGTCCATTTTGTTATTTGTCCGCTCCCTGCGAATCACGACAACTCCCTTGTTGCGATCTCCCGGGGCGGCTACTCCGGTTATTTCCCTACCAAAGCCGTTATGGTGTTTGCATTATGCGCTACTGATGTTCTCCTCTATTTTTCCTGATCCAGTTCGAATGCTTCGTGCAATACACGTACCCCCAACTCCAGATATTTCTCATCGACCACGACGGAAATCTTGATCTCCGAAGTGGAAATCATCCGGATATTGATCTTCTCCTGCGCCAACGCTGTAAACATTCTACTCGCAATTCCCGCATGGGACCTCATCCCGACGCCCACCAGCGACAACTTTACGATGTGCGGATCGCCACCGACTTCGCCACCCCCAAGCTCAACTACTATGCTTTCAAGGACTTCCATTCCTCTTTCATAGTCATTTCTATGTACGGTGAAAGTGAAATCCGTGGTCCCGTCCGAACCCACGTTTTGTACGATCATGTCCACTTCGATGTTCTTGTCGGCGATCGGCCCCAGAATGTGGGCGGCCACACCCGGACGGTCCGGCACCCCCTTGACCGTCAACTGGGCCTCGTCTCGATTGAAGGCTATGCCTGATACAAGCGGGTCTTCCATGCCGTCGTCCTCCAGGGTTATCAGGGTACCCGGCCCCTCTGAAAAAGTGGAAAGCACACGCAGTGGGACATCATACTTGCCGGCAAATTCCACTGCACGAATTTGCAGCACCTTGGAACCGAGGCTGGCCATCTCCAGCATCTCTTCGAAGGTCACGCTGTCCAGACGTCTCGCGTTGGGCTCGACCCGCGGGTCGGTCGTGTAGACCCCGTCCACATCGGTGTAGATCTGGCATTCATCGGCCTTGATCGCCGCGGCCACCGCCACGGCCGTCGTATCCGAACCCCCCCGTCCCAGCGTGGTGATGTTGCCCTCGTCGTCCACGCCCTGAAAGCCTGCAACCACCACCACTTTCCCTGCATCCAGTGAACGATGCAGGAGCTCGGCGTCGATATTCTGGATTCGGGCCTTGTTGAACATGTTGTCGGTGCGGATGTTGAGCTGTGCCCCCGTCGATGAGATCGCGGCACAGTTGCGCCTCTGCAGGGCCATCGCCAGCAGCGCAATGGTCACCTGCTCACCGGTGGAGAGCAGCACGTCGAGCTCGCGCCCGTGGGCCACCTGCCCCTGCACCTCGTTGGCCAATCCCATCAGGCGATTGGTTTCGCCGCTCATGGCCGAGACGACCACGACCACCTTGTGCCCCTGGTTCTTGCTCGCGATCACCTTCTCGGCCACGGCCTTGATACGCTCGATCGAGCCGACCGAGGTGCCGCCATATTTTTGCACTATCAAGGCCATGGGCTTGATCTCCGTTCGCTCACGGTGGTGGTGTCTTGGTGAATCTTATCACGCACGGTTGCACATCCCCTGCACAGGGGCAGGATCAAAGTCCGCCCCGGACATCCAGGCACGCTGCGATCGGAGTCATTGCTGCAGGGATTCCCGCACCCAGTCCGGCACGGACTTGAGTGCCGCCACAAGCTGATCCGGTTGGTTGCCACCGGCCTGGGCCATTTCGTCACGGCCGCCGCCCTTGCCTCCAACCTGGCGGGCGACCGCGTTGACCAGCTCACCTGCCTTGATTCGATGCACCTGGTCGCGGGTGACTCCGGCCACGAGGCTGACCCTTGAGTCCCGGGCCGTGCCCAGCACGACCGCGGCACTGCCGAGCTTGTCCTTCAGCTGGTCCACCGTCTCGCGCAGGGATTTGGGGTCGGCCCCTTCCACCACACAGGCCAGCACCTGGAGACCTTCGACTTCCACGGCCTGATCAACGAGATCGCTCCCGGCCTGCGACATGACCCGGGCCTTGAGCTGCTCCAGCTCCTTGTGCAGCTCCCGGTTGCGCTCCAGCAACTGACCGACCTTGTCCCGGGTCTCCGATCTGGAACTCTTCATCAGCCCGGCAATGTCGGACAACTGCCTCTGGTTCTCGCGAATCCACTCCAGCGCCCCGTCGCCGGTGAGTGCTTCGATGCGCCGCACCCCGGATGCGATGCCGGACTCCGAGATGACCTTGAACACGCCAATGTCCCCGGCCCGGCTGACGTGCGTGCCGCCGCACAACTCCATGGAGAAATCGCCGATGGTCAGGACGCGCACCTCGTCTGCGTACTTCTCCCCGAACAGGGCCAGGGCACCCGCATGCAGGGCCTCGTCCTTGGCCATGGTTTTTGCAGTCGCTTTTGCATTCAGGCGGATCTGGTGATTCACCAGATCCTCGATTCGCTGCAGCTCGGTCTCATCGACTGGAGCATCGTGCGAGAAATCAAAGCGCAGGCGATCCGGTGCTACCAAAGAGCCCTTTTGCTCGACATGATCGCCGAGCACTTCGCGCAAGGCAGCATGCATCAGGTGCGTGGCCGAGTGATTCAGCACGGTCGCCTGCCTGCGCTCGGTTGCGACCTTCGCATGCACCTTGTGGCCAAGCGCAAGATGTCCGGATGCGAGGGTGCCGTAATGGACATGGGCATCGCCTTGCTGCTGGGTATCGGCGACTTCGAACACCGCCTGTTCACATTCCAGGATGCCCTGGTCCCCAACCTGTCCGCCGGATTCCGCGTAGAACGGGGTCTTCTCAAGGATGATACCTCCGGACTGGCCCTGCAGGATTTCCTCGACGGGTTGGTGGTCCACGAAGATCTCCTGCACGGTGGCCTGCTCGTGCATGCAGTCATAACCTGTGAACTCGGTGGCGGTCGACACCGCCAGCGAGGCATCGTATTCGACGTCAAAGCGGCTTGAGAGCCTGCCACGCTCACGCTGGGCCTGCATATGCTTTTCGAACCCTGCGGTATCGATCTTCAGGTGTTGCTCGCGGGCAAAATCGGCAGTCAGGTCACTGGGGAACCCGTAGGTGTCGTACAGCTTGAACACCGTTTCACCGGGAAGGGTATCCCCTTTGAGCCGGGTGATCTCCTCGTTCAGGATTCGCATGCCCTGGGCCAGGGTGTCACCGAAACGCTGTTCCTCACGGTGCAGCACGTCCTGCACGCGCGCCTGTGCACTGCCCAGTTCCGGGCAGGCCTCGCCCAGGCTGTCGACGAGCGGGGACACCAACCGGTAGAAGAACGGTTCTTCGATGCCGAGCTTGTGACCGTGGCGTGCAGCTCGGCGAATGATGCGTCGCAAGACATAGCCCCGGCCCTCGTTCGAGGGCAGCACCCCGTCGACGATCATGAAGGCGCAGGCGCGGATGTGATCCGCCACCACGCGAAGCGAGGGCTGGCCGGTATCAGCCACCTTGGCGATGTCCGCCGCGGTAGCAATGATGCCGGTGAACAGGTCGGTGTCGTAGTTGTTCTTGACCCCCTGCAGGATGGTGCTCAGGCGCTCAAGGCCCATGCCGGTATCCACGGAAGGCTTGGGCAAATCGGTGAGCTTCCCCTGGGCATCGCGCTCATACTGCATGAACACCAGGTTCCATACTTCCACGTAGCGGTCCCCGTCCTGGTCTGCAGTCCCGGGCGGCCCCCCGGCCACGCTGTCACCGAAATCGTAGAAGATCTCCGTGCACGGCCCGCAGGGGCCCGTGTCCCCCATGGCCCAGAAGTTGTCGGCCGCGCCGATCCGCGCGAACCGCTCTGCATTCACGCCGACATCGTTCAGCCAGATGTCGGCCGCCTGCTCATCGTCCTCGTAGACCGTAACCCACAGACGGGCTTCGGGGAGCTCGACCACCCGGGTCAGGAAGTCCCAGGCATAATGGATCGCCTCGCGCTTGAAGTAATCCCCGAAACTGAAGTTACCCAGCATCTCGAAAAACGTGTGATGCCGTGCGGTATAGCCGACATTCTCAAGATCGTTGTGCTTGCCCCCGGCCCTGAGACAGCGCTGGCTGGTCACGGCACGGGTGTAGCCCGGGGACTCCTTGCCGAGAAAGACATCCTTGAACTGCACCATGCCGGCATTGGTGAACAGCAGGGAGGGGTCGTTCGCGGGCACCAGCGGGCCGGAGGGCACCACGGTATGACCGTGCTGCTCGAAGAACTGTAAAAATGCGTTGCGAATTTCCGCGCTGTGTTCCATGTCCACCCTGCCTCGTGGAGTCGCTCCTATGCTCCAGCGCCGGACACTGTTTCAGCCCGCTCAAATCGTACAAAGGTCTGGCGGATTATATCACCGGTGAATCCGCGGTTTTGCAGGTAGCGCATGCGCCGGGCCCGCTCTTTCGCACTTGTCACCCGGGGGTCCTTGAACTTTTTCCCGTATTCCTGGCAGGCCAGCTGCAGCCACTGCGGATCATTGAAGTCGATGTGAGCACTCACCAGGGATTGCGTGACCCCACGTTCCTGCAGTTCCTGGCGGATACGCAAAGGCCCGAAGCCGCGTCGCGTGCGCGAATAGACATAGCTTTCGGCAAAGCGCGCATCACTTTGCAGGCCTTCTTGCTGCAGGTCATCCAGCAAGGCTTCGATTGCGGTGGCCGGGAATTCCCTCGCTTTGAGTTTGCCTGCCAGCTCAAGACGCGTGTGTTCCCGTCTTGACAGCAGTCCAAGTGCCGTATCGCGTATGGAACGCTCAGGCTTCAGTGGCTTCCGCCTCTTCCGCTTCTTCTGAGTCCGGATGCACCTTGCCGGCATGCGGCATCAGTTTTTCACGCAGACGGGTTTCGATCTCGCCCGCCACCTCCGGGTGTTCTTTCAGCCAGGCGCGTGAATTTTCCTTGCCCTGGCCGATGCGCTCCCCGTTGTAGCTGTACCAGGCCCCCGCCTTGTCGACGAGGCCGTTTTGCACGCCCATGTCGATAATCTCCCCCGTGCGCGAGATGCCCTCGCCGTAGAGGATCTCGAACTCCGCCTTCTTGAATGGCGGTGCGAGCTTGTTCTTGACGACCTTGACCCGGGTATCATTGCCGAGGATCTCATCGCCCTGCTTGATCGCACCGATGCGGCGGATGTCGAGGCGCACCGAGGCATAGAACTTCAACGCATTGCCGCCGGTCGTGGTCTCGGGATTGCCGAACATGACGCCGAGCTTCATTCGAATCTGGTTGATGAAGATGACCATGGTGTTGGAGCGCTTGATGTTGCCGGTCAGCTTGCGCAAGGCCTGTGACATGAGCCGGGCCTGCAGCCCCATGTGCGAGTCGCCCATATCGCCCTCGATCTCGGCGCGCGGGGTCAGCGCGGCCACCGAATCGACCACGACGATGCTGACCGCCCCGGAGCGCACCAGCATGTCCGTGATTTCCAGGGCCTGCTCACCGGTATCGGGCTGCGAGATCAGCAAGTCATCCACGTTCACGCCAATTTTTTCAGCATACACGGGATCCAGGGCATGCTCGGCATCGACGAATGCGGCAATGCCGCCCTGTTTCTGGCATTCGGCAACCACCTGCAGCGTCAGGGTGGTCTTGCCCGAGGACTCCGGTCCGTAGATCTCGGTGACCCTGCCCTTGGGCAGGCCCCCGATTCCTAGGGCCACATCCAGGGCCAGCGAGCCGGTGGAGATCACATCGATGTCACGCGTGGCAGAAGAGTCTCCAAGGCGCATGACCGTGCCCTTGCCGAATTGTCTCTCGATCTGACCAAGTGCCGCATCAAGTGCCTTTTTACGATTTTCGTCCACTGCTCACCTCTGACTTCTAATAAATACCTGTAGACCTAGTTTCCTGGAATTGCCGTGCGAAATTTCGGGGTGTTTCCTGCTCTTTACACTCTGCATCCCTTGCGTTGCACCTTATCATACCGGGATGCCAAGGCATGCGAAACTTCCTGCACACTTAGCGGTCCGGTCCGGATCATCCGCTGGTGCAGTGCTCCATCAAGAGGGCAAGCGCCAGGCTCGCACTCTGCTCGCGGATGGCATCGCGATCCCCCTCGAACACCCGATGTACCGTGACGACAGGCTGATCGCGCCGGGCCACACCGAGGTAGACCGTACCCACAGGTTTTTCGGCACTGCCGCCACTAGGGCCTGCGATCCCGGTCACCGAGACGGCGAGATCCACATCACTGAGACCCAGGGCACCGCCTGCCATCTGCTCGGCCACCTGCGGGCTCACCGCACCATGAATTTCCAGTGCCTGCGGTGCGACCTGGAGCAGGCTGACCTTGGCGGTGTTGCTGTAAGTGACGTAGCCGCACTCAAACCAGTCCGAACTGCCGGGCAGCGTGGTCATCCATTGGGCCAGCAGCCCGCCGGTGCAGGACTCTGCGGTGGCCAGCCGGAGTCCGTGTTCAGTCATCTGCCTTGCAAACGTCTGCAGCAGGGTGCGGACATCGGATGAGGGTGTTTTGATCACGGGGTCAATATATGCTGTGTAATTTTTTATTCTTGGTTAGACTTTTACCATGATCGCACGCTCCCCTGCGAAACACACCCCCATGATGCAGCAGTACCTGCGCATCAAGTCCGAGCACCCGGACATGCTGCTGTTCTACCGCATGGGTGATTTCTTCGAACTGTTCTTCGAGGACGCCCGGCATGCTGCGAAGCTGCTGGACCTGACCCTGACCTCGCGAAACAAGAATGCCGCAGACGAGGTTCCCATGGCCGGCGTGCCCGTGCATGCCGTCGAAAACTACCTGGTCAAGCTGCTTCGCCGGGGCGAGTCGGTGGTGATCTGCGACCAGGTGGGCGACCCGGCCGACAGCAGGGGCCTGGTGGAGCGCAAGGTGACCCGGATCATCACACCCGGCACGGTGACCGAGAGTCAGTTGCTCGAACACAACCGGGAAAACTACCTGCTGGCCGTGTGCCCGGTCGAGGGCGCTGCGGGACTCGCCTACCTCGATCTCAGTACCGGCAAGTTCATCGTGCAGACCTGCCCGGGCACCGCGCAGCTCGACGCCGAGATCGAGCGCATCCAGCCTGCCGAGGTCCTGCTGCCTGAAGATGCCGAGCTTGCGCTGAAAAACGGAATTGCATGCCGGCACCTGCCGGTCTGGCACTTCGAGACCGAGAGCGCGGTCACGACCCTGTGCAAGCAGTTCGGGGTACATGACCTGGGTGGGTACGGATGCAAGGATCAGCCGCTTGCCATCGCTGCGGCCGGGGCGCTGCTCCAGTATGTCAGGGATACGCAAAAATCCGCCCTGCCCCACATCGACGGGCTGCAGCTGTACAGGGATGACGAGTACCTGCAAATCGACAGCGTATCGAGGACCAACCTGGAGATCGAGCAGTCCACGCGGGGACAAAAGACGCACAGCCTCATCGGCATCCTGGACCGCAGCGTATCGACCATGGGTGCACGCCACTTGCGCGGCTGGCTGTGCCAGCCGACCCGCAACCGCGACGTTTTGCAAAAGCGCCTCGCGGCCATCACGCAGCTGATCGAGTTCAACGAGATCCAGTCCCTGCAGGAGCGACTCGGCGGGGTCAACGATATCGAGCGTATCCGCAGCCGCATTGCCCTTCGCACCGCACAGCCCCGGGACCTCGATGCCTTGCGGGCCACCCTGGCCGCGGCCCCGGGGATTGGAGAGGCCATCGCGCATTACAGCGAGGCCTTGTTGCAGGAATGTGCACGCGGGCTCGATGGACTGATGCCGCTGACCTCCATTCTTGAGCGCAGTCTGGCCGATGACCCGCCTGCGCTGATCCGTGATGGCGGTGTCATCCGTGCGGGTCGTGACGAGGAGCTGGACCAGTTGCGCAGCCTGCACACAAATGCCAGCCAGTTCCTGCTGGACCTGGAGCAACGCGAGAAGCTCGCCACCCAGATCGCCTCCCTGAAGGTTGCCTACAACCGTGTGCACGGCTACTACATCGAGGTCTCGCGCATGCATGCAGACCAGGTTCCCGAGCATTACACGCGCAGGCAGACCCTGAAGAACACCGAGAGGTACATCACGAGCGAGCTGAAGCGATTCGAAGACGAGGTCCTGAGTTCACGGGAGCGTGCCCTGAAGCGGGAGAAATTCCTGTACGAGCAACTCCTGGACGAGTTGATCGAAGAACTGGACACCTTGCGAAGCTGCGCACTGGGGCTTTCGCAGCTGGATGCGCTGGTCACGCTGGCAGAACGGGCCCTGACCCTGAATTACGTGCGACCGCAATTCACCGATGAAGACCGCATCGACATCCGCCAGGGAAGGCATCCGGTGATCGAGCAGGTCCAGGATGGCCCCTTCACGGCCAACGACGCCTGCCTGGATGCCGCGCGCAAGATGCTCATCATCACCGGTCCGAACATGGGCGGCAAATCCACGTACATGCGCCAGATCGCACTGATCTGCTGGCTGGCCTATACCGGCAGCTACGTGCCGGCCGAGTCGGCCACCCTGGGCCCGCTGGAGGCCATCTACACCCGCATCGGCGCCTCGGACGATCTCAGTGCCGGCTACTCCACCTTCATGGTCGAGATGACCGAAGCCGCCAACATTCTCAACAACGCCACCGCGTCCAGTCTGGTGCTCATGGATGAAATCGGGCGCGGCACGAGCACCTACGACGGGCTTTCCCTGGCCTGGTCCTGTGCCGAGCATCTCAGCACGGTCAACGGCTCCTACAGCCTGTTTGCCACGCACTATTTCGAGCTCACGCAGTTGCCGGAACATTTTGACAACATCTGCAACGTACACATCGATGCGGTGGAGCATGGAGACCAGATCATCTTCCTGCATGCCGTCAAGGAGGGTCCGGCCAACCAGAGTTACGGCCTGCAGGTAGCCCAGCTGGCCGGCATACCCAGGTCGGTGATCGCCGGGGCGAGACTCAAGTTGCGACAGCTCGAGCAAGCCTCGGAGGAATCCGCGAAGCCCGCTTCCGCTGTACAGCCGGGGCTCCAGCTTGGAGACCGCCTGAACCACCCGATGATCGAGTACCTGGAGAACATCGACCCGGACGAGCTGACTCCCAGGGATGCCCTGCAGGTGCTCTACAAGCTCAAGCACCTCAGGCATGAGCGGTCATGACCGCGCGGCCTCACCCTCATCTCGCTCCCTGCCAGGCGTGTTTTTGAAGCGGCCCGTTTTTGCTACCATGCACGCCTGCCCCGGCACTCGTATGTTCGCACTCCCATGACATTCGTCGTCACCGAATCCTGCATCAAGTGTAAGTACACGGACTGCGTCGAAGTGTGCCCGGTCGACTGCTTCCATGAAGGGCCGAACATGCTGGTCATTGACCCCGAAGACTGCATCGACTGCGCCATGTGCGAAACGGAGTGCCCGGTCAATGCCATCGTCAGCGAAGACGACCTGCCGGAATCCCAGCAGGAATTCCTGGCCCTCAACGAGCAGCTGTCCCGGAAGTGGCCGGTCCTGGCCACTACCATCCTCGCCCCGGAGGATGCCGGTCAGTGGGAGACGGTGGAAGGCAAGCGCCAGTACCTGGAGGAGTAGCTGCCCCCGGCACAGGCATCGAAATCAGGCGGGCTTTTCTGCGACGATGCAGGCACGCAACGGTGCAGGATACCCTTCGATGGTCTGTCCGGGATCGTTCGGATCCAGGGCATGTGCCAGTGAATGCCCGGTCATCCAGCCCGTCGGGCGCTGCTCCTGAGGGGTGGTGGTGGACTGATCCAGCAACCGGACCCGGTCAAAGCCGGCTTCCACCAGCCAGGCTTTCAGCAGTGTGTAACTCGGGATCACCCAGACGTTCTTCATGTTGGCATAACGTCCCGCCGGGACCAGTGCATCGGCAACCCGGTCCTTGATGATCAGGGTCTCCAGCACAATCCGGCCACCCTCGCGCAATACGTTGAATACCCGGCCCAGATGTTCCCGGGGCTGCCTGCTGTGGTACAGCACGCCCATGGAAAACGCCAGGTCGAACCCCGACAGTGCCTGGGGCAATTCCTCGAGCCTAAGAGGCAGGACAAAGATGCGCTGCGGTTGCAGCAAGTACTTCTGCAGGGCCGAGAACTGGAACACGTGCACCCACATGGGTTCGAGGCCCAGCACCAGTCGCGCGCCAAGACCCTGCATGCGCAATGCGTAATACCCGTTGCCACAACCGACATCCAGTACATTGCAGTTTTGAAGACTGCCGAGGTGCGGTGCGATGCGCGCCCATTTCCAGTCACTGCGCCACTCGGCATCGATGTCGATTCCAAAGACGTTGAACGGCCCCTTGCGCCAGGGGCACAGGGCCTGCAGGCTCTGCATCAGCGAGGCATGCTGCTCGCTTGTACAATCGGCTGCCCGGCCGATCTCGGGAACCGCACGATCCAGATCGATGAACGAGGGGGCAATATCGGGCAGCGCATCAATGCGGTGCTGCCAGTCATCGAAGTGGCGGTGCCTGGGGTGTGCGTACCTGTGCCGTGCCAGCTCCAGCAACTGCGTGTTCGCGGCTTCCAGCCCGGCACGTTCAAGCGACGAGGCCAGCGGCGAAAATCTTCCCGTCACTTGATCGCCAGATAGGTGACGAAATTGAGGTGCTGCATCAAGGCGAAGACCCGGGAGAAGCCGGCACGGTACAGCCGCGACCGGTGCTGCTCATGGGTGTCACGGATCAGGACGTTCTCAAGCGCCTCCCTTTTGCGGGCGATTTCAAGGGCGCTGTAGTGCTGCCCCTGCTTGAATTTCTCGTACAGGCCTTGCATCCGGGCATCCTCGTCGCGGTCCGCGTACCGGATTTTTTCGGACAGCAGCAAGGCTGCATCCTGGCGCAATCCCGAATAAATTTTCTGGATGAGAGAATCACGTCGTGCCGGATCGACGAACTGCAAGGTGTAATTGAGAATGGCAAGGGAGGCGTCCTGGATCTCGACCTCGGTAATATCCGCGCACACCGGTTTGATGCGTGCATCCGGGTGCTGCGCGTCGAGCCTTTGCTGCAGCCGATGAATCATGGCCTTGGAGTTGTCGACGGCGATCACGTTCACACTGGCATGCGGGATCGCCTCGCAAACACTGAAGGATGCCGCCCCCAGCGAACAGCCGAGATCATAGACCGAGCTGCCCTTTGTGACGAACTTCCTGGCCACGACCCGCAACAGCCGATGGACCACCTCATACCCGGGAACGGAACGCACAATCATGTCCTCGAAGACCCCGGCGACGGCCTCGTCGAAAACGAAATCACCCGGCGCGGTGTGTTTTTGCTGATAGATGTGGTCTTTTTTCGAAGAAGGCATAGGTACTGGTTCCAGGGGTTAAAGCGCGGATTGTGGCGTCAGTTGATCGCTCCTGCATGCTCACGCGTTGTACGAAATTCGATATCCGGCCACTTCTCCATGACGATTTGCAGGTTGACACGCGAAGGTGCCATATACACTAGTTCATTGCCATGGTCCACGGCCAAGTGGACGGCCAGCTTGTGCTTGAATTCAAGCAGCCTGTCGGGATCATCGCATGCTACCCAGCGTGCCGTCTGAATGTTGACCTGGTCAAACCGGCAGTCGACCTCGTATTCATGCCTGAGGCGATGCTGGACCATATCGAACTGCAGGGCACCGACCGCACCGAGGATCAGCTCGTTGCTGGCCTGCGGTCGAAACAGCTGGGTCGCTCCTTCCTCGCAAAGTTGAGTAAGTCCTTTATTTAAGGCCTTGATCTTTAAGGGCTCTTCCAGGAAGGCCCGCCTGAAAAGTTCCGGGGCAAAACTCGGAATCCCGCTGAAGGCCAGTTTTTCGCCCTGCGTGAAGGCATCCCCGATCCGGATCGTGCCGTGATTATGCAGGCCGATGATGTCCCCGGGATAGGCCCGCTCCACCTGTTCCCGGTTCGAGGCCACGAATGCCAGTGCGCCGTTAACCTTGATGTCCCGGTCCATGCGCACATGCTGCAGCTTCATGCCCTTGTGAAAGCTGCCCGAACATACCCGCAAAAAGGCCAGCCGGTCGCGGTGATTGGGGTCCATGTTGGCCTGGATCTTGAAAACAAAGCCTGAAAATTTCTCCTCGTTGGCATCCAGGTCCCGGGGCGGTCTGCCGGGACGGCTGACGGTCCTTGGCTGCGGGGCCGGCGCATACCTGACAAATCGATCCAGCA
The DNA here is from genome assembly GCA_965220895.1 of Gammaproteobacteria bacterium. GTDB lineage: Bacteria > Pseudomonadota > Gammaproteobacteria > UBA4575 > UBA4575 > WTFY01. The sequence goes on along the minus strand of OZ244850.1, from coordinate 1,811,957 downwards.
GCTCGGCGATCCCGAAATTGTTGATCGCAGATCCGAAAAACACCGGGGTCAGCTCGCCATCGAGGTACGCCTGATGGTCGAATTCGTGGCTCGCCCCCTGCACCAGTTCAATCTCATCGCGCAGCGGCTGTGCCTGCTCGCCAATCCGCTCATCCAGCTGCGGATTGTGCAAACCCTCGACCACCTCACCCTGCAAGACCCTGCCACCATGCTGTGCATCGTAAAGATGCACCGAGTCATTGAGCAGATCGAAGACTCCCTTGAAGAGCTTGCCCATGCCGATCGGCCAGGTCACCGGTGCACACCTGATTTTCAGTACCTGCTCGACCTCATCCAGCAGTTCGATGGGCTCGCGCCCGTTGCGGTCCATCTTGTTGATGAACGTCATGATCGGGGTGTTGCGCAACCGGCACACTTCCATGAGCTTGATGGTCCGCTCCTCCACGCCCTTGGCATTGTCAATCACCATCAGCACGGAATCGACTGCGGTCAGTGTGCGGTAGGTGTCCTCCGAAAAGTCGGCATGCCCCGGGGTGTCCAGCAGGTTCACCACGCAGTCCTTGTAGGCGAACTGCATGACCGAACTGGTCACCGATATACCGCGCTGCTTTTCCATTTCCATCCAGTCCGAAACCGCGTGACGGGCGGCCTTGCGGCCCTTGACCGTCCCGGCCTGCTGGATGGCACCGCCGAACAGTAATAGCTTTTCGGTGATCGTCGTCTTGCCGGCATCCGGGTGGGAGATGATGGCAAAGGTGCGCCTCTTGTCGACCTCGCTGAGAAAACTGTCATCCTTCATGGAGTCTTTTCCTGGGGTGAAGACAGGTCCTGTTATGGCGCTTTCAGTTCGTACAGTGGTTCAAAGACTCGCCGCATTACAGTGCCCTTCAAAGTCTTTTTGCAAGAATGACGGCATCTTCCCGGCCCAGCTGTGCCGGATAGTAGTTTCTGCGCGTGCCGATTTCCCTGAAACCTTCCGAAAGGTACAGGGACAGGGCCTGGAAGTTGGAAGTGCGCACCTCGAGAAATGCGGAATCGGCCTCGTTGACACGTGCGATGATCAGCAGCTCCTCGAGCAACTGCCGACCCCTGCCCTGCCCCCGGCAATCAGGATCAATGCACAGGTTGAGGAGGTGGCACTCCTGCACGAGCACGGACATCACCCCGTAGCCAATGATGCCAAGGTCGGTTTCCAGCACCCAGGCAGAGTGCCCATGACGCAGGCAGTCGAGGAAGATATTCCGGGTCCAGGGAAACTGGTAACTGCGCCGCTCGATGCCGAGGACGGCCGTCAAATCCTGCTCGGTCATCCGGCGAAAGCTGCCAGCCGACTGTTTCAGTGCTGCGCTCATGACCGGGCGGGCAGCGCGGGTGGTTGCGACACTGCCGGGTTCTCCACAGGTTCGGTCTTTCGGCTCATTGGCGTGACTCCCGGATTCGCACCGCTCGCTGGAGGTCTTCCCAGGCCTTGCGCTTTTGCTGGGGGCTGCGCAACAGGTACGCGGGATGATAGGTGACCACGACAGGGATCTCGGTATCCGCAAAGTACTGTTCGGTGCCGCGAAGGCGCCCGATCGCTGAGTTCGTATCCAGCAGGGACTGGGCCGCGATCCGGCCCATCGCCAGGATGATTTTCGGCTGGATCAGTTCGATCTGCTGCCTCAGGTAGGACAGGCAGTGTCCGATTTCCTGGGGCTGGGGATCCCGGTTGTCTGGGGGCCTGCACTTCAGGATGTTGGCAATGAACACCTCTTCGCGTTCAAGGTCGATGGCACGAAGCATTTTGGTCAGAAGCTGTCCCGCGCGCCCGACAAACGGCTGCCCCTGGCAATCCTCCTCGAAACCCGGGGCCTCACCGACCACGAGCCAGTCGGCCCGGGGATTGCCCGATCCGAACACGGTCTGCGTGCGGGTGCGGTGCAGGGCACACAGGGTACAGGCCGCAACCACGTTCTGGAGTTCGTCCAGACCGGCCACCACCGGACTCGCGCGTGCAGCTACATCGAGCTGTTCTTGCGACCTTGCCGGCTCAGCCGGGATCTCCGGATCGGGCCCGGTCGAGGTGTCTACCTGTTGGGCGGTCCTGGGTACCCAGGCCTGGATCCCCATTTTCTCCAGGTAATACAGCCGCCTTTGTTCTTCCATCAGCGCAGGCACCGGCATTCATACGTCATGCTGTGGATGCGCGCGCTGCTCCGGGATGGCAAGCCGGTTGAGTGCGTGCAGATAGGCTTTGGCCGAAGCCATGATAATGTCGGTGTCCGCGCCATGTCCGTTGACGATCCTCCCGGACTTGTGCAGGCGCACCGTGACCTCGCCCTGGGCATCCGTACCCGTGGTGATGTTGTTCACCGAATACAGCTGCAGCTGAGCCTGGCTGTCGACGATTTCCTCGATGGCGCAAAATGTCGCATCGACCGGGCCGCCGCCGCTGGCAAGGGCCGTTTTCTCCTCGCCATCCACTTGCAGGATGACCTGCGCGCTTGGCGTTTCACCGGTCTCCGAATGGGCCGTCAACGATACAAGCTTCCAGTACTCGTCGTTGTCGAAACTCGTATCGGAAACCAGGGCATGCAGGTCCTCATCGTAGATCTCGTGCTTGCGGTCCGCCAGGCCCTTGAAGTTTGCAAAGGCATTGTTGAGCTCTTCCTCCGTGTCGAAAGTGATACCCAGCTCATCCAGGCGTGTGCGAAATGCATTGCGGCCCGAGTGCTTGCCGAGCACGATCTTGTTCGAGGCCCAGCCGACGTCCTCGGCACGCATGATTTCATATGTCTCGCGGGCCTTGAGCACGCCATCCTGGTGGATGCCTGCCTCATGCGCGAAGGCATTGGCACCGACGATCGCCTTGTTGGGCTGCACCGGAAAACCCGTGATCGTTGAGACCATGCGCGAGGTCGGCACGATCTGCGTGGTGTCCAGTCCCGTGATGCATGGAAACACATCCTGGCGTGTATGCACGGTCATGACGATCTCCTCCAGGGAGGCGTTGCCTGCACGTTCGCCCAGACCGTTGATCGTACACTCCACCTGGCGTGCGCCTTTGAGCACCGCCGACAGGGAATTGGCCGAGGCGAGTCCCAGGTCGTTGTGGCAGTGAACGGAAAAGGTCACCTGGTCCGAAGCAGGAATATTCTCGATCAGGCGACCCACCAGGTCGCCAAACTGATGCGGGATGTTGTAGCCCACCGTATCCGGAATATTGATGGTCCCGGCTCCGGCCTCGATCGCCTTCTCGATGACCCGGCACAGGAAATCGAATTCGGAACGCCCGGCATCCTCCGGGGAAAACTCGACGTCATCCGTGTACTGCCTGGCCAATTTGACGGCCGAAACGGCCTGCTCGATGACCTGGTCCTCGGTCATGCGCAGCTTGCGCTGCATGTGAATCGGCGAAGTCGCGATGAAGGTATGAATCCTGGCAGACGCCGCGGGCTTCAGGGCTTCGCTGGCACGCTCGATGTCGCCTTTGAGTGCACGCGCGAGACCACAGATGGTACTGTCCTTGACCACCCTGGCCACCGCCTGCACGGCTTCAAAATCACCCACGCTCGCCGTCGGAAAGCCGACCTCGATGATATCCACGCGCATGCGCTCCAGTGACTTGGCGATGCGTATCTTCTCATCGCGCGTCATCGAGGCGCCCGGGCTTTGCTCCCCGTCCCGCAGTGTCGTATCAAAAATCTTAAGTTTGTCCCTGCTCACCATGTGTCTCCCGCTGCAACAAAAATTTCACGAGTCGAAGCTCGTATGGAAATCTCTGGATAAATGAATGGATGATGCGTTTAGCCTCGCCAGGGTCAGGTCGTGCCGCTACTGCGGCAGCAGGAGAAGTGAAAGGCAGTACGCACCCGCAGGTCCAAAGACTGGAACTGCAGTCGTTGCGGTATGCTTGAATGTCCCGTTCATGTCCGTAAGCTGCCTAATTCCGCGGATTCTCCCAGAAAATACGCCAACCCGTCAACTGCAATCCAGAATCCAAGCGTGGACCCTATTCCAGGAATTACGGCTGGTTTTCGACATTCACGGCAGTGCGTGCGCCGCGTTTTCGTTTCAGGCGAACGATATAGATGACGGGCCCGGACAGCGCATACAGGGCGAATACGATGAATACCAGCTTCGGCGGGTCGATCGATACCAGGATAAAGCCGAGCACCACCGCCAGCATCACGATGTAGGGGATGCGGTCCACGAGACTGATATCCTTGAAGCTGTGATAGGTGAAGTTACTGACCATGAGGGCGCCAAGAATGACAGTCACCACCAGGGCGGCGATGGCCGTGTCCTCGCGGGAGAGCTGCATGTCATGGCAGGCCCAGATAAATCCGACCAGGGCCGCCGCCGCCGCGGGGCTTGGCAATCCCTGGAAATAGCGTTTGCTGACCACCGTCACACGGGCGTTGAACCGCGCCAGGCGCAAGGCCGCGGCCGCGGTATAGAAAAATGCCCCAAGCCATCCCAGTTTTGACCAGATCCAGGGAAAGGCCCCGAAGTGAATCAGCGCCCACTCATAGACGACGAGCGCGGGCGCCACGCCAAAGGACACCATGTCGGACAGGCTGTCGTATTGTGCGCCGAACTTGCTGGTGGTATGGGTCAGGCGTGCGATTCTTCCGTCAAAGAAATCCAGAAACAGGGCGACAATGATGGCGATGGCCGCCTGGTCAAACAGGTCCGACGTGGCCGCAACGATTGCATAGAAGCCGGCAAACAGCGAACCGGTGGTAAACAGGTTCGGCAACAGGTAGATGCCCTTGCGCAATTTTTTTTCTGGTCTGTTCATGGGTCAGCAGATGACGGCTTTGCCTCATGTACGAATTCTGCCAGTTTATCACTGCCGGCGCGAACCGACTGATCCACCCCGACCTGTACGCTGCTCGTCAGGGGCAGGTAGATCACGACTTCACAGGCAAAGGCCATGAGCCCGCAGCGCTGTCCCTGCCCCAGTTTCTCGCCCGCGCTGATGTGGCAAATGGCATGGCGCAGTGCGGAACTCAGATCGGCCACCATCACGACATCGTCAAGTTCATCCGTTTGCACCCATGCCGCAAGCTCGGATTCGGCATGCCTTGCAGCAGAGCGTACCCAGAGATTCTGCACCTTGCCCTCGATCGGGCTGTGTACATTGAACTCGCCAAGCGAGGACTGTCGCAGGCTGACCGACTGGGCCGTACGCTTCAGGTACGGATCGTGGACCGCATCCTTGATGTCCGTGATTCGCCCGTCTACCGGGCTGACCACGGCCAGGGGAATCGCGGGAATGGTGCGCCTGAAATCCCGGAACAGGACCAGCAGGACCGCGAACATCAGCCAAAACGGCCAGACTGCGAAAAACCCGAACAGGTACTGGGACATGGCCACGGCCATCCCCAGCGCCAGCAGCACGAGCTGCGCTTCTCTAGCAATGGGGATCATCGGAGTCGGTCATAACATGGACATGTTATGCAAACCGCAGGCCTAGTTCTTGCTTTGATCTACAATCTTGTTGGACTTGATCCAGGGCATCATGTCGCGCAACTCGCCACCGACCTTCTCGATGGGATGCTGACGCCCCTGTTCGCGCAAGCTTTGCAGGTTGGCTCCACCGGACTCAATCTCGTCGATGAATTCCCGTGCGAACTCGCCGGACTGGACCTGTGCCAGGATCCGCTTCATTTCCGCCCGGGTGTCGTCATCGATGACCCTGGGCCCGCGTGTCAGATCGCCGTACTCGGCCGTGTTGGATATCGAATAGCGCATGTTGGCAATACCGCCTTCATACATCAGGTCCACGATGAGCTTCAGTTCGTGCAGACATTCAAAGTACGCCATCTCGGGTGCGTATCCGGCCTCCACCAGCACTTCAAATCCCGCCTGCACGAGCGCTGTCGCGCCCCCGCACAAGACCGCCTGCTCACCGAACAGATCGGTTTCGGTTTCCTCCTTGAAGGTGGTCTCGATGATCCCGGCACGTCCGCCGCCATTGGCCGAGGCATAGGACAGGGCCGTGCTTTTGGCGTTGCCCGACGCATCCTGGAAGACCGCGATCAAGGTAGGCACTCCACCGTCCTGGACATAGGTCGAGCGCACCAGGTGGCCCGGGCCCTTGGGAGCGATCATGATCACGTCCAGGTCTTCCCGCGGGGTGATTCTTTCGAAGTGGATGTTGAATCCGTGTGCGAAAGCCAGCGTGGCGCCCTGGCGTATGTTCGGCTCGATGCTCTCCTTGTACAGCTTGCTCTGGTGCTCATCGGGGGCCAGCACCATGACGACATCGGCACCCGCCACAGCGTCTTCGATGGACACGGCATGGACCCCCGCCTGTTCCGCCTTGGCAAAAGACGAAGACCCCTCGCGCAGCCCCACCGTGACGGTCACGCCCGAATCCTGCAGATTGTTCGCATGCGCGTGTCCCTGGGAACCGTAACCCACGATGGCCACCTGCTTGTCCCGGATCACTGAAAGATCAGCGTCTTTATCATAAAAAATATTCATGCCCGTTCTCCATTTTCCATTCTCCCGGCAGCCTGTCTCATGCAGGCTCTGAATTCAATGCCACGTTGCCCCTGCCCTTGGCGATGCCCAGGACACCGGAACGTACCAGCTCGTGGATGGCTTCATCCGGGACCGACTGGATGGCCTGGTCAAGTTTCTCTCCCACCCCCGAGATTTCCACGACCACCAGGTCGCCGGACTCGTCCACGACCCTGCCGCCATAACTCTCGACAAGATCGTCAAGGACAGACTGGCTGATTTCCGAGCCGCGCAATTTCAGCAGCACCATTTCCCTTTCGATATGCGCATCGGCCGTCAGGTCGATGACCTGCACCACGTCGACCAGCTTGTTGAGCTGCTTCTCTATCTGTTCGATGACGTCATCGCTCCCGCCCGTGACCACCGTGATGCGGGAAACGGCGGCATCATTGGTCGGGGCAACGGTCAGGGATTCTATGTTGTATCCGCGGGCTGAAAACAGTCCCGAGACCCTGGACAACGCCCCTGCTTCGTTTTCCAGCAATATCGAGATTATATGACGCATCGCCGATGTGAAAGTCCGGGTTCGCGCGTACCGGCACGCCTGATGTCAGCAAATGTTCGCCTGCCAGGCACCACCCGCACCTGCCGGCACGAAATGTGATTGTGCAAGATTATCCGGCGAGGCAAAAGCCACCACCGTTATTGTTCCTGCAGTTATTTTTTCTGGATGCGGAAATAAAACTTTTCTCCGTCTTCATTTGAATCCAGAAGTGCGTTGCCCGTCTGCTTGGAAAACGCCTCGAAATCCTTCACCGAGCCTGGGTCAGTCGCAATGATCTGCAACACTTTACCCGAATCCATACCAGACAATGCTTTCTTTGCACGTAAAATCGGAAGTGGACAGTTCAGCCCACAGGCATCTAATTCTTGGTCAAATTCGGCCATTACAACAACTCCTTAGAAATCCATCATGTAAAAGCTTGCAACTGGCGGCCAACACCGGCCTGAACCGCAAGATATATTATAATATCATAATACTTTAATAGTGGTGATCGTAACAAACTTCGTAACAAACTTTGATGCGCTTTGATGCGCTTTCGGGGTCTGAAGCGTCACAATACTGTACAGTACCGTCATTCCCCATGCTGTATCCCTTCCACTGCAAGAGTACGCTTGAGACACGGCCTGCGGGCCGGACAGGCCTCGGGCTCTGTCTGCTGTTCATGCTGCTTGTGCCGCTCTTGGTGGCCAACGCTCACCTGCCCAACATCGGTGGCCCCGCCAGCACGGAGTTGAGTCCGGCCAAGGAAATCGAACTCGGGCAAGTTTTACTGACCGAGGTTCGAAAACGCCTGCCGGTCTCCGACGACCCCGAGCTGATCCAGTACGTCCAGGCACTCGGCACCCGCATCACATCCGGCGGCGTGGACTCGAATTTCCCGTTCACATTCCTGCTGGTGGAAGATCCCAGCATCAACGGATTTGCATTGCCAGGCGGCATTATTGCCATCAACAGCGGCCTGCTCACCCTGGCCACACAAGAGAGTGAGCTGGCCAGCGTATTTGCCCACGAAATCGCGCACGTCACGCAGCGTCACATCGCGCGGAACTTTGAAAATGCAAAGTCATTCAACGTGGTGTCGGCCCTGACGTTTCTGGGTGCGCTTCTTGCCACGGTCTACAACGTCGACCTGGGTCAGGCGGCACTCATGACATCCCAGGCCGGACTCCAGCAGGCGCAGTTTGCCTATTCGCGCAGCTTTGAGCAGGAGGCCGACCGCATCGGCATGCAGCTGATGGTGAGTGCCAACATCGACCCGTACGGGATGCCGCTTTTTTTCAAGCGCCTGCAAAAGCACACCCAGCTGAATCGCGGCAGACTTCCCGAATTCCTGAGAACCCATCCGCTGACCCTGAAACGCATCAGCGAATCCGAAGCGCGGGCCAGGCAATACCACGGCACCTATGCCTTCAACAGTACCGACTTCGACTACATCCGGGCACGCACGCTGGCACTCAGCGAAAATCCGACGAAGCTGATCGATTACTACCGGAAAAAAAGCAGGACACCCCAGGGACTCAGCGACACGGAGCGCTACACCTATGCCCTGGCCCTGAGCCGCGCCGGCAAACATGAGCAGGGGCTGCACCATCTGGAAAAAATAACCGTCGATAGGGATAACCGGCTCAAGGTCCGGCTTGCGGATGCCCAAATCCGGCTTGCCATGGGACAAACGGGGGCGGCCAGGGCAACACTCGAGGCCCTGGACCGCGTGTACCCCGGAAACCTTCCGGTCACCTACTATCTGGCTTCCAGCCTGATCAGGGAAGACCTGGCCCACCAGGCTTTGGACAAACTGGATCGGCTAAGTCACGGCTACCTGAAGCACCCGGTCATCGACAAGATCAAGGCCAGGGCAGCCAGTCGGGCCGGGATGCCCTGGCGCAGCCACGAGTCGCTGGGAAATTTTTATGCATCCCATGGACGGTACGATCTCGCCATGGAGCAAATTCAGCTGGCACTGCAGTCCGACGGCATCGACCCGATTTCAAAGGTCCGCATCGAAGCCCTCAGAATCCGGTTGCGCCTGCTGGAGCAACAGCGCGAGCAATTCCAGTAATCCCGGGGCAACAGGCCACGTCCCTTCACAGCAACTCGCCTGCATCGACGACGTTGGCATACGCAAAGTCCAGTGCCGACATGGCGGTGCGATGGACATCCTCCGCGGTCACGGTCGTGCCCTGAAATTCGATATCCCGCGTCGCACAGGCATCCTGCACGACGGTGCACTTGAACCCGTAGTCGGCTGCCGCACGTGTCGTGGCCTCCACACACATGTGACTCATGGCACCACAGATTACCAGGGTTTTGATTTCCTTTTGCTGCAGCTGATCGAGCAGGTCCGTCTTGTGAAAACTGTTCGGGGAGTGCTTGTGAATGACGCTTTCCCCGGGCAACAGACCGACACTTTCATGAATCTCGGCACCTGGGGTGTCGGGCAGGAAAAATCCGGGCCCGCGGTGCGCGAACGTGTGCTGGATGTGAAACGTTGGCAGGCCCTGATAGCGGAACCGGTCGAGGAGCTTCCTAGCATTCGCACTGGCCGCCTCGATGTTGACCAGTTCCATGTTTCCGCCCGGGAAATAGTCGTTCTGGATATCCACGAGCAGCAGGGCCGGCTTCATGGCTATCCGCTCAGGTTCCTTCCCGGTTTTCAATCAGGTTGTCGATCACCGAGGGGTCCGCCAGGGTCGTGGTATCGCCCAGGTCGCCGACCTCGTTTTCTGCAATTTTTCGAAGGATGCGCCGCATGATCTTGCCCGAACGGGTTTTGGGCAGCCCGGGCGCCCACTGGATGATATCGGGCTTCGCAAAGGCCCCGATTTCCTTGCGGACCAGTTGCACGAGTTCGTCTTTCAGTGCATCACTGGTCGAGGCGTTCAGCATCGGCGTGACATAGGCATAGATGCCCTGTCCCTTGATCGCATGCGGGTACCCCACCACGGCCGCCTCCGCTACACTCGGATGCAGCACCAGCGCACTTTCCACTTCCGCCGTCCCCAGCCGGTGGCCGGACACGTTCAGAACGTCGTCGACGCGGCCCGTGATCCAGTAATATCCCTGCGCATCGCGCCGGCAGCCGTCGCCGCTGAAATACTTGTCGGGATACTGTGAGAAGTAGGTTTCGATAAACCGCTCGTGGTCCCCGTACACGGTGCGCATCTGCCCCGGCCAGGGGTGCTTGATCACCAGGTTGCCCTGGCACTCGCCTTCCAGCTCTTCGCCATTCTCATCGACGATGGCCGGCTGGATTCCAAGAAAAGGTTTCGTTGCCGAACCCGGTTTCAGTGGCGTCGCGCCCGGCAGCGGGGTGATCATGAAGCCCCCGGTCTCGGTCTGCCACCAGGTGTCGATCACCGGACAACGGCCCTCTCCCACCACGTGGTAGTACCACTCCCACACCTCGGGGTTGATCGGTTCACCGACCGAACCCAGCAGGCGCAGGCTTTTGCGGGACGTGGCCTTGACCGGCGCATCGCCCATGCTGATCAGGGTGCGCAGGGCCGTCGGTGCAGTATAGAAGCTGGCGACATCGTACTTGTCGCAGACCTGCCAGAAACGGCTGGCATCCGGATAGGTGGGAATGCCCTCGAACATCAGCGTGGTCGCCGCGTTGCACAACGGGCCGTAAACGATATAGGAATGACCGGTCACCCAGCCGATGTCCGCGCTGCACCAGTACACCTCGCCTTGACGGTAGTCAAACGCATACCGGTGGGTGATGGCTACGTACAGCAGGTAGCCCCCGGTCGTATGCAGCACGCCTTTCGGCTTGCCGGTCGAGCCCGAGGTGTACAGGATAAACAGCGGGTCTTCGGCGGCCATGGGCTCGGGCTCACAGACGTCGCTGGTGCCCGGTTTCAGTTCGTGGTACCAGCAGTCCCGCATCGGGTGCCAGTCCACCTCACTGCCGGTTCGCCGCACGACCAGCACGGTGGAGACCTTCGGACAGTTCTGCAGGGCCGCATCCGTGTTGGCCTTCAAGGGAACCTTCCTCCCGCCCCGCACCCCTTCATCGGCCGTGATCACGGTGCGGCAGTCGGAATCCAGGATCCGCTCCGTCAGGGCATCCGGCGAGAAGCCGCCGAATACGACGGAATGCACGGCACCGATCCGTGCACAGGCCAGCATGGCGAATGCCACCTCGGGAATCATGGGCATGTAGATGCAGACACGATCCCCCTTTTTCACCCCGCGTGATTTCAGGATGTTCGAGAATATGCAGACTTCCCGGTGCAGCTCTGCATAGCTGATGGCCTTGTCCTCGTCGGGGGTATCGCCTTCCCAGAGAATTGCAGTCCGGGAGCCATGAGCTTCAAGATGCCGGTCCACGCAGTTATGGCAGGCATTGAGCGTGGCCCCTTCAAACCACCGGATGTGACCCCGGTGATAGTCCCAGTCCAGGACCGTATCCCACTTTTTGAACCAGCTGACAAATTGATCCGCCTGCTCGGCCCAGAATCCGGCAGGATCGTCCACCGACTGCCGGTACAGGCGCCCGTACTGCGCCTGATCGATATGGGCTGCAGCGGCAACCGGATCAGGAACGGGATAGATTTTTTCTTCGGGCATGACGGGTGCGGCCTTATCCCTTGCGGGTTTTGCTCCTGATTCTACTATTTATTTCCCCGGGAAACGAAAACAGTAGCGGGAATCCGTGATAACTGCACACATTTTCAGATTCAGATTCTCAAACACCCGGTCGCGCGGGCTGTTTGGTTTGGCCCTATCACAATTACCACTTGCAAATAATAATAATTCTCATTAGTATTAGCATAAATCAATCATACACCAACACTTTGGCCAGTCACAATCAGATGAACACCCTACCCAAAGCCGCCACCGATTCGCTGATCAAGCGCTCCCTGGTGAATTTCCAGCCTCCTGAATTGGATCGCATACGGGCCTGTATTTTCAAAAGCATCGGGGTGGTGGCCCGAGCTTTTTGCGAGTCCGAGCTGACCATGTTGTGTGCGATCCGGGAAGACAAGGTGGAGATTGGAACGGTCGACAATTACCTGGGCCACTTCTGTATTTTCATTGAATACCAGGGCCTGCAGGTGCTCAAACCCGTGCACGCCATTCACTGACTGCAAATGGTTCACTGATCAAGCCCTCACGGGTGAATTACCAGCCCTGAATTGGGACGGTTGACGCCCACCTCTGGGCCGCTTCTTTGTTTTCAGCGCCTGTCCTGTTGTTCCGCTTCGGTTCTTGATGCCTGCAGTTTGCGCACACGTTCCGACCAGGTCGACTTGATGAATGCCAAGATGTCCCAGATCTCCTGGTCGCTCAGGGTTTCGCTGAAGCCCGGCATGTTGCTTTTTACGCCCTCAATTCCCTTGGCAGCTAATACTGCCTCACCTCCATACTTTGTGTACGCAAACAGCAACCTGTCGCCATGGTGCCAGGTATGGCCGGTTTCATCGTGCGGAGGTGCTGGAAAAACCCCACTCTCATTCTCCTGCCTCCAGTCTTTTTGGCCTTCAAGCAGAACCCCGTGACAGGAGGCACAGGCCTTGGCATAAAGAACCTCGCCATTCTCGATATCCACATTTTCCGGTTGCACCACGGTGCTTTGCTGTGCGAACAGCAGGCCGCCGAAAGTTAAATTGATACCGACCAATACCGCAACGCCACTGCAATAAATTACGCTTCTCATGTCCTTACCTTAATCCATGTTTTCATGTCTGGGGCTTGATGCACCAAAGTGTAACAATGAAACAACCGCCTCCCTGGATTTCCTGCAACAAGGGCAATTGCCCAAGTCCCTCCATTGAATACCAGAATTGTATCGAACATCGGTCCGAGCGTACCATTCTTGCTAGATCCCAAGGGTTCGATAGTCTGCATTAACCAGGAAACATGAGCCACATCTGATACGAAAAAAGTACTGCTATTCTGTGTATGCAGGTGCCGTCTGAGTGTACCACTCCATGTAGGTATAAACATGACCGCTATCGATAACATTGAGTCAGGACTGCTCGAGCAGTTTTATGTTTACTGAGTTGATATTTTTGTACTGTCTGTTATGCCTATTGAAAATGACGCTTAGAAGATTATTGCTATGCCATCAAAAAGAAGAGATCTGATATGGAAATTGAGTATTTCCTTTTCATTATCATTTTAATTCTGGCCTTACTATTTGGATGGTTCATACGCCGTCCAAGGCCAAAGCAAAAGAAAATTATTTTAGGTAAGGCTTACGTGGTTGATGCTGACGATATAGTGGTGAGGGGAATCAAAATCCGTTTGTATGGCATAGATGCACCAGAACACAGGCAACTCGCACAAAAGGATGGACGCTGGTACAACCAGGGAAGGTGGGTAAAGGGAGAATTGATACGGGCTATTGGAGGAAAACATGTGCGAGTCGATGTTCAAGGCTACGATAAATTTGGTCGGGCATTGGGTGTTGTATTTTGTGACGGCAAGGATATTTGCGAATGGATGGTGCGGAACGGCTTGGCGATAGTGGCATATAGCGACAAATACAAAGACCAAGAACAGTATGCTAGGCAAGATAGGCTCGGAATTTGGGGCAATCAGGTCAGTTACAATCCCAAATTTTGGAGGCATGGAAAAAGAGTGTATCTGGATTAATGTTTAGACCTATGGTAGCGATGATCTAATCCAGGATCTAAAAAATGGGATGAAGACATAGCCTTGGTCGCTGTTCACGCAGCTTTAATCCGAAGTACGATCCACACAATATAAACCATCTATGACTTTCCGAAAAACCCTACTCTTAAATACATCATCAACAGTGTTAGGTGGGATTCTACTTGCCTTATTGTTTTTTATTAGCAAAGAAATTCTTTTGCCACTACCAGAGATTTCGGGCAATTGGACTTTCGAAACAAAGACTATTCAGACTGAATATAAGCCCTATCAGGGCATGGTGTTGCGATATGTTGCAATGCTTAGGCGTGAAGGTCCAAATGTTTTCGGTACCACTGAGAAAGTATACGAAAACTCATCAACCGGCATCAGGAACTATACGGGCAGTGGTAGAACTCGCGGTCAGATTAGTGGATTTATCGAGAAACGTTATTTGTCAAAAGATAGGGTTATTTTGCATATCACCGAAGATGGCCACGGACGTGAGTCAACTCACCTCTACAACCTAGTCGTAGAAAAATCTGATTTGATGTCTGGAACCTTCACCTCTATGGTTGCTGGCTCAGAAGGCGAAGTGGTATGGAAGCGAAAAACATACAAGAACTAAAATATTATGTTCCTATATCGACTCATCGCGTTCGTCACGTCAAATAAACCCAGCTCTCACAATTCATATGCACCAATTTCTAGGGAAGGGAAATTTCTGAGCTTAAATTTTAAGCTGGGCTCTTAATTCTTATGTAGAATGCATTGTCGCTAGAAGGACAAAAGCTTAAATTGATTGGGTACGGGCGCCTCTCCTAGACCAAACAATGCCTAGTGACTGAACATCGAATCTAAGAAATGGCTATAAGAGAAATAATAAGGGAAAAGCGCTCCGGTTTTGACAGAACTACAGAAAAGTTCCTGGAATTGGATCTCGATAAGTGGCTTACCGAAAATAAAGTTAAAGAGCAAGGTCGAAACCTTGGCATCTCAAATCAACCCACTTCCGATGCAAAAGGTCTAGATGCAACTGAGAACCAAATCGTTGACTGGATCAACCTCCGAGGCAATGACTGTCGTCAGGACGTTAGCAATCACCTTTCCGATCTCGCGCAAAACATCATTTCTCATGAAAATGAAGAGGAATTAAATATTTTAGAGAGTGAAATTCCTATCATCGAGCAAGAAGGTCTAAATGCTATCGAAACTAGTGCCACTAAAGGCCGTCAGGAGTTGATACCTACATGGAACGAGGTTGCTGACGTTCGCCGCAATTTTGAGAAGTTTCGAAAATCAGCTGGGCTGACTCGAAGAGCAGACTATACCCATCGCCGCAATGCCTTGTTAACGATTTTCGTGTTTTTTGCTATCGAGGTTGTTTTGAATGCAACTTTGCTGATGGATGTCAATGTATTTGGTTTAGCAGGGTCGACCATACAAATGGGACTAATCAGTGCAGTAAATGTACTAATTGCAGGCGTCACGATGGGGGCACTATTACGGCAGGCACGTCACGTCAAATGGGTTAGAAAGTTTTTTTCTTCGATCGCAATTTTTTTGGTAGTACTGTTTATAGGAGTATTCAATTTGGCAATAGGCCACTTCCGTGATGCCATGGCAGCGAAAGCTGATGCACCTTTGATTGATATCTTGTCGATGGGTAATGACACAATTCAGAGATTGTTGTCGGATCCATTGGCACTAGCCTCCTTCCAGTCCGGACTTCTAGCCTTGCTCGGAGTTCTGTTTTTCGGCATTGCTTCTTGGAAGTGGCTACAGCGGGATGATCCTTATCCCGATTACGGGCGGCGTGACCGTGAAATTAGAAAACTGTCAAAAAGTTATATCGCCTCATATGATCAAGCTAAAGCAGTGCTCGACAAGGCTCTGGATAATACAAATTCACAGTTACGGGACATACTCCATAAATTACAGATTCAAAAAAGCCATTGGAAGGAAACTTGCGCGCGTGGGGAGAAGATTGTTGAGAACTATCAAATCAACATGGCACAGTACCAACACGATCTTGATTACCTGCTGAGTATCTATCGCGATGAAAATAGGATTGCGCGGACTGAACCTGCTCCCCCACATTTTGAAGAGAAGGTTTTCTTAAATCAAGATTTGCTGATAGCACCGTCCTTCAACCCCCCGCCTGCGACAAGGCTTGAGAAGATATCAAAGGTTATCCATGGTGCTATGGCTAGCCTACAGGATGCTCAAACTAAGGCAACTACAAAATTCCCGACACTAGATATCTTAGAATCGGATTTGATTCAGTTCGAAGGATCGGAGACTGTTGAGTGAACTACCAATCAGTAAGATCTTTGCCATCAGCGCTGGTATTGGCTACTTACACTTTGGCAATAATTTTCCTTCTAACGTCATGTGATCGCCCACGATTAGACACACAACTATGTCCTCGTGACCGCCCTGTGTTGCGCACTACTGTGCTGTTACTGGATACCTCTGACCCGTTGACTGAGAAGCATGAAGAGGAGCTCAAACGTATAGTGCGTAAGCTACAGTCGCCTGCCGGAAGTTCAGACGACTTCCCTGTGGCTCCTGGGGAGGCATTGGTAGTGTACGAACTGACACCGAAACTACACCAACTAAAGCCTGTCATCAAAGTATGTAATCCCGGCGAACACCCAGATAACTGGGGATGGCTAGATAAGTTGACTCGTGGCAAGAAAATTGCTTTAGGTCAATGGTATCGCTTCCATGACGCAGTGCGTCCGTTGTTTGAGAAGCCGACAAGCCACATTACGCAACCCCGTTCTCCTATCATTGAAACATTGGGTATTTTAGTGCCACGATATGCATCCAGTACCCGCTCCAGAGATGGCAAGCCAGTTCGACCCACCCACATCATTGTGTTTTCTGATTTGCTGCAGCATTCAGATGCGCTGTCCCACTATGGCTCTTACCCACCCGCAGCTAAGATTCCTAAGACTGTAGGTCTTCGAGCTATCCAAACTGATCTGGAAGGTGTTGAAGTGAGTCTATACCGTTTAGAACGGTCGTTACCGACTGGTCAGTGGCAAACGAGGGACCACTACTACTGGTGGACAGAACTGGTCCGAGTGTTTGGAGGAGAGCTGGTTTATCAAGACTCTATCTAGATGCTTCAACCTCTATTAGTCGCATTCATTTTGGGTACTGTGTCAATTGTTGCAGTACGACTTTTATTTCCCGGTCTAGAAGGTGGAGTAGTCGCAGCCATTCTCGCGTGCTTGGCTATTGCTGGCCTTTGGCGACGCTATTACAAAACAGAAGAACTGGATCGTAACAGAGCAGGCGATAATCTATATTACCTCAGACTCCTATTTACCCTCATTTCTCTGGCATATGTCCTTATAGCCCTATTCATTGTTGGCTCTGGTGACAGATTTGATCTAAGGGTCCATGGTCTTGTTGGGAATTTTGGGATTGCTCTAACCTCAACTATTTTCGGGATTCTTGCTCGGATTTTTTTGCAAAGTAGTCAGCAGAGTATATCCCTGACTGATGAGTCTTCTAGCGAACCACAAGAAGATGCGGCAGATGTGGTGGTTCTTCGTCGGAAAGTTAAAGAAGCGACTGATGCCATGACTCATTTCACCCGTATGACGCTTACTCAGGCCGAGCAGACGAAAAGCCACACGGACCTCCTACTATCCGATTTTACACAACACATTACAAAGGTATCGAGCCAAGGTCGTGAACAGGCGGTGCTCGCACTTGATGAGACGAAGTCTGAGTGGTTGCAATTAGCGATCGAATTTAGACGGGATAGTAAAGACCTCTTACAGGCCTTGAACAAGCACATAGAGGAAACAGCAGAGACAATCAAGTATGAATGGACGTCGGTTGCCAAACAGATGGAAATAGCATCGGGGAGTGCTGTCAAGTGTACCAGCGAAATTGCTGAAAGAATCCAACCGCTGCTCTCAAGGCTGAGTACGCTAGAAAATTCACTCAAGTCTTTTGATGGAAGCCTGAGCAACACAACACGTCGATTTAATGAACTAACAGATAGTGCCGAAGCATACACTGTATCGACCAAGGAAATTAGGGAGTCTATACTTCAGCATGGTGTGATGACTCGTCAGCTTGCAGAACAGACATCCAGGGAAGCAGACCGTGCTAAAACTGCAAGCGAAGAGGCAAGCGCAATACACTCATCAATTCAGCAGCTCTTGACTAGGCTTGAAAAGATCAACACGGTCCTTGGCTCATTTGATCAAAGCCTTGGTGAAGTTACCCGGGAATTAGACTCAATGACCGCGGCAGCTGAGAAATATTCTGTTACAGCAGAAAAGCAACAGACGGTTGCTGAACTGCACGCTGGTGGTACTCGGCGCCTCGCTGAACAATCTTTACGTGAAGCTGATGATGTTCGTCGAGCAAGGGAAACCTTGGTGGAAGTTATACAGGATCTCGCCAACGTCGTTCGAAAGAACTGAGCAATGGATTCAGATGCGGAATACCGGCGAGGCACGGTTTTGGGACTAACTGTTGCCGAGATATTTATACTACTCCTATTCCTTCTTCTACTCCTGTTTATTACGTTGGATCGTCACTGGGAAACTCAGTCAAATGCAATCGAAGCTGAGTTGAAAGAGAATAAGGAAGCTCTTGGCATCCTTGAAAAAAAACTACATCAGTGGAGCAAAGTTATGGAGGAATTCAAAGCTCCAGATGAAGTTGTGACACTCAAACGTCAGTTAGTTGAAGCACAAGGGCAAGTGAAGGAGTATGAAAGGGATGCACTACTCTATCAAAAATTAGAAACCCTTGAGGGCGATGCCATCCAGCTTGCGCGTGAATTGAAAAATGCAAATGAGGCGAGAGAGCAGGAGAGACAAAAAGCTGCCAGCTATCAAGAGCAACTGCGTGTACTACGCACAAAAGGCCATAACCCTCCTTGCTGGTATCAGGTCATTCCAGACGGCAAAGGAGGCATGCGAGAGAAGCCTTACTACACGTTGGATATGGCAGTGTTTGATGACAACATTGTTTTACGCTCAATCGAGCCTCCCCCTGGTAAAGCTGAAGATGATGGTGGTCAAACCTACACTAAGGAAGCTACTAATCTCCAACTGGATATGCTTCCCTTTGGGCAGCCTCTTTCTGATGATGCGATTCAAACGCTTTTAGCCCCTATACATGCATCAGGACAGCGAAAGGAGATACGTACCTATCCCTGTATATTCTGGGTTCGTGTTTGGGATAAAACTTCAGAGGGAGCTAAGAAAAGATGGCAACGTGCACATGACGACATTATTGAGGGTTTATTTGGAGCCTATACTGTAAAGGATCTTCCTTGGTGAATTCTGATCACGGCATTGCAAAACGAGAGTCACAAGCATCTTTGTCTGATGGTATTACCTCAAACCTTAATTCAGCACTTAGAAATCTCCGTTGGGCAGTTCGCGTTCGTTATTTCCGTACACGTTGGTTACGTCGCTCCAAACGTCCTGCCTCTTAGAGGGTTATAACCGCTCGAATCTGTTTTGAGTCTGCTTATGTGTTCGGAATTATGCACTTGATGATGTGCATAATTCTGAAGGAAATTGGTACAAATATGACACAATCTGAAAAGGAACGAGAGGACAGCAGAGCAGCAATTGCTGCAGTGCATTGGATCCCTGTGTAGTACCCGAGACATAGCTTACAGCAAATACCGGAGACATGGTTTACACAATAGAGCATTTGAGGGAGACCTTGGAATGCCTTGGAGAGAGTGTAAGCCGATGGATGAACGTATACGATTTATAGCCCGGTTGCTGGAGGGCGAGAAGATGGCGGTGGTGTGCCGGGAGTTCGGCATCTCCCGGGTGACCGGATACAAGATCTTCAATCGCTATCGCGACTGCGGTCTGCAGGGGCTGGACGATCGCAGCCGCAGGCCCTATCGTCATGCCAACCGCCTGCCGTACCCGGTGGAGCGAACGATCCTGCGCATCAAGCGTGACCATCCGAGCTGGGGGGCGCCGAAGATCCGCGAGAAGCTGATGCGGGCCTATGCCCTGGTCCATCCTCCGGCCAAGAGCACGATCCACGCGGTGCTGGACCGTCACGGCCTGGTGAAACGGCGCAAACGCCGGCGCCGGCGTGCCCAAGGCACCGCTTTAAGCGATGCACAAGCCCCCAACGCCCTGTGGTGTGCCGACTACAAGGGCCAGTTCCGCCTCGGCAACCAGGCCTACTGCTATCCCCTTACTCTCACCGACTATCACTCCCGCTACCTGCTTGCCTGTGAGGCCCTGGACTCGACAAAATCCCCCTTCGCACGCACGGTCTTCGAGCAGGCCTTCAACGCCTATGGGCTGCCCCAGGCCATCCGCACCGATCACGGCGTCCCCTTCGCCTCGCCCAATGCCCTGTTCGGCCTCAGTTCCCTGTCGGTCTGGTGGCTGCGCCTGGGCATCCGCATCGAACGCATCCAGCCCGGACAGCCCCAGCAGAACGGGCGCCATGAACGCATGCACCTGACCCTCAAGAAAGAAGCCACCCGACCCGCTTCCTTCAACTCCCTGCAACAGCAAAGCCGCTTCGACGACTTTATCCGGGTATACAACCATGAACGACCGCACCAGGCCCTCGGCGGCCTGTATCCCGCAGATGTCTATACACCCTCCACACGCCCCTATGCCCCGCCGCAACCCCCGCAATACCCCTTCCACGACCGCACCCTCAAGGTCACCCAGTGCGGGCGCATCTGTATCGGACGACGAAAGATCAACCTCAGCACCGTCTTCGCCGGCCAGGTCGTGGGCATACGGGAGGTCGAAGACCGCATCTGGCTTGTCAGCTTCATGCAATATGATTTAGGCTTCTTCGACGAAGAAGCCGGACGGGTCGAACCCGCAGAGAACCCGTTTATACCGAAAAAGTGTTAACCATGTCTCCGGTATAAAACGTATACCATGTCCCCGGTACGGACCCTGAAATTAATGGTGGGTCGTATAGGATTCGAACCTATGACCATCGGGTTAAAAGCCCGGTGCTCTACCAACTGAGCTAACGACCCACAAGGCGCGCTATCGTACATCAAATTCCGGTCTGGCTCTACGTTCATTGCCGCCTGCCCCCACCCGTCAGACGTACCGCGTCGGGTCGTCAATGCCTGCTTCGACAAACCCCTGTTTTCGAAACCGGCACGCATCGCATTTCCCGCAGGCACGACCCTGCGCATCTGCCGAATAACAGGAAACCGTCAGGGAGTAATCCACACCCAGCTCATGGCCAAGGCGGATGATCTCAGACTTCGACAAGGATACCAGCGGGGCATGGATGGTCAGTTCATGCCCTTGTACTGCATCTTTGGTCGCCAGGTTCGCCATGCTCTGGTAGGCCTCGACATATTCCGGCCTGCAGTCCGGATAGCCGGAATAATCCACGGCATTGACACCGATGAATATATCCCGGGCATGGATGACCTCGGCCCAGGCCAGGGCAACGGAGAGAAACACCGTGTTTCGTGCCGGTACATAGGTTGCAGGTATGCCCTGGGTAGGCTCGCGGGGAACCGGGACGGCATCATCGGTCAGCGCGGAGCCTCCGAACATGGAGAGATCGATCTCGAAGGTCCGGTGCTCGGTGACGTTGAGTTGTCGTGCAATTCGTTCCGCCGCTTCCAGCTCCGTACTGTGACGCTGCCCGTATCGAACGCTCAACGCGTAACAGTCATATCCCCGGGACTGTGCCCAAGCGAGTGTGGTGGTGGAGTCGAGTCCTCCCGAGAAAAGGACGATGGCTTTGCGGTCCTGTTGCAATGAATTTTGCAAAGCCCGTCAGTGACCCCGTTCTTCTCCCCAAAGCAGCTTGTGCAACTGCAACTGGAAGCGTACCGGCAAGCGGTCTTCCAGTATCCATTCTGCGAGCTGGCGAAACTCGAGGTCTCCATATGCGGGAGAAAACAGCACCTCGCAGCGGTGCTCCAGCCGGTGCGCGCGCAGGATGGATTTGGCCCACTCGTAGTCCTTGCGATCGCAAAGCACAAACTTGACCTGGTCCTGCTTGCGCAGGTAAGCGATATTTTCCCAGCGGTTTCTCGCGGACTCGCCCGATGCCGGTGTCTTGAGGTCCATGACTTTGGTGACCCTAGGGTCCACCTGGCTGACATCCAGTGCCCCGCTGGTCTCCAGGGACACGACATAATCCTGCGCGCAAAGGTTTCGCAGCAACTCGAGGCAGTTTTTCTGTGCAAGGGGCTCGCCTCCTGTCACCGTGACATGCCTAAAGCCAAAGCCTGCAACCCGGGCCTCGATCTGGTCCAGGCCCATCCATTCGCCTTCGGTAAACGCATAGGCCGTATCACAATACTGGCAACGAAGCGGGCAGCCGGTGAGCCGCACGAAGGTGGTCGGGATGCCTGTACTGGTCGACTCGCCCTGGATCGAGTAGAAAATTTCGTTGACGCGCAGTCTCAGTGGCTGTGGCCCTGCATGCAGTGGCGTTACAGTCTCTGCCACCGGGTCAGTTGCCCTCTCGCGACATTCTCTCAAGCCGCTTTTGCGCCAGGCTTGCGACACTTGAGTTCGGGAACTGCGCACGCAGGCGGGTCAGCTCGGCTCGTGCCTCCTCGATCTGGCCAAGTTCGTAGTGGGTGAAAGCCAGTTTCAGGCGTGCATCGGCCAGCTTCGAGCTTGCCGGATATTTACTGACGACGACGGAAAACTCGACCAGGGCCTGCGGGTACCGCCGTGTGACGTAGTTGGCCTCGGCCAGCCAGTACTGTGCATTGGCTGCAAACTTGCTGTCCGGGTGCTTGCGCAGGAAAGATTCGAAAGCAGCGATGGAATCATCGTACTTCCCGCTCTTGAGCAGGGTGAAGGCATTCTTGTAATCCTCGGCCACCTCGCTGGCTGTCTCGGGAGAAACCACCTGCCCGGAGAGTGGCTCAGCCGCGGGCTCCGAGGGAATGGCGACCAGCGAGGCCTCGGTCCCGGGGGTTCCTGGAATGGCGCTATCGCCAGGCTGGCCGGGCACGGTTCCCTCCAGGCTTCCGGCAACCCCGGCAGTGCCTGTCGGGGAGGACCCGGATTGCAGGCGGCGCTCAAGGGCCAGGTACTGTTCGCGCTGCAGGGTCTTGATACTGTTCAGTTCGTACAACAGCCGCTCGTTCTCGCCGCGCAGTTCCCGGACTTCACGCTGCAAGGTGGCGACACGCTGGGCCATGTCCAGCAGGGCCTGGTTGTTCAGGGCCTGCTCGATCTTCTGCATCCGGGCAGAAAGCGCATTGATCTCTGCATCGGTAGCATCCTGGGCTGGCGCTGTGGCGGCTGCTGAAAACAGCAGGCTCGCCATCAAAATCCTGACTGCACGCATCTTTGTATCCGGTTATGGGCTGTGGCCTTTTCCTAGTAAACCAGTTCCACCCTTCGATTGAGTTCCCAGGAAGCCTCCCCACTGCCTGGCATAGCGGGCTTCTCCTCGCCATAGCTGATGACATCCACCTGGCCGTCTCCCACACCCTGCAGCAGCACCAGATTGCGCACTTCCTGTGCGCGGCGTTCCCCGAGTGCAAGGTTGTATTCCCGGGTGCCGCGTTCATCCGCGTGTCCTTCCAGGCGGGCCTGCTTGCCCGGGCTGTCCTCCAGGGATTTGGCCATGCGGATGATCAGCGGCAGAAACTCATCACGGATTTCGCTGCTGTTGTAATCAAAATAGATGGTGTTGTCCCGGTAAGCCGGTCCCGTGACGATCTCTGTTCTCCCTTCTTCATCCAGGACATCGATGGACAGGTCGCCGTCGCTGCCAAGGCCTGTGGCATCCGAGCCACCCTCGCCTGCGGCACTGCCTGCCTGACCCGTGCCGTCGGCACTTTCAACCAATTGTTGCGTGGGGCCCGTCGCACAGGCACCAAGCATCACAAGTACACCCGCCATAAGAACATTCAGCAGTCGTTGCTTTACCATGATTGCGTATTCCTCTGTATAACCTTGCTGTCAATTGCGAAAGGGCGACCAGTTCGGTGCACGTACGTCACCGCCGATCATGCGCAGTTTTTGTTGAGCCCTGCCATTCGCGCTCACCGCAGCCAGTACCCCGCGATCCCGTTCCGAGGCCGCGTAGATGATCATCTTCCCGTTCGGGGCATAACTGGGCCCTTCATCCAGATGGCCCTCGGTAAGGATGCGCATGGCTCCGCTGCCCAGATCCATGACTGCGATACGAAAACCGGTGCCATTGTTATGTACAAAGGCGAGTTGGCGTCCATCCGGCGAGACATCGGGTGCAGCGTTATACGCACCTTCATACGTCACACGCCGGGGCTTGCCGCCGCGAACGGATACCCGGTACACCTGGGTCTCATTGCTACGATCCGAAGTGAATAATAACGCTTTACTGTCAGGCATCCAACAGGCTTCCGTGTCAATGCTCGAATCCCGGGTCAGGCGCCTGAGCCGACGGGTTCGGGTATCCATGAGATAGATGTCTGCGCTGCCGTCTATGGACAGCGTAAGTGCCAGGTAGCGGCCGTCGGGCGACCAGGCCGGTGCGCTGTTGATGCCGGACTGTGCAGAAACCATGAAGCGCCTGCCCTCTTTCACGTCCTGGACATAGATGGCCGAATTGCCTTTCTCAAACGACACGTAGGCCAGGCGTGAGCCATCGGGTGACCAGGCCGGCGACATCAGTTGCTGGCTGGACGAAAATATAGTCCTGGCGTTATGACCGTCGGCATCCGCAATTTGCAACTCGTATTTTTTGTTCGGGGCACTGCCGCTGGTGGTGACGTAGGCAATCTGCGTGCTGAACGCACCGCGGATCCCGGTCAGGCTTTCAAAGACGATGTCGCTGATCTTGTGCCCGACCTTGCGCAGGTCCTCGCGGCCCACCGAAGAGATGGCGTGACCCGACAGCCTTTTCTGGCGTACCAGGTCGAACAGGCGGAATTCTATCCGGTACTGGTTTTCACCGATCTGGATCACCTCTCCG
This sequence comes from Gammaproteobacteria bacterium, assembly GCA_965220895.1. Taxonomy (GTDB): domain Bacteria; phylum Pseudomonadota; class Gammaproteobacteria; order UBA4575; family UBA4575; genus WTFY01. The sequence goes on along the minus strand of OZ244850.1, from coordinate 1,787,401 downwards.
GTCAGCAGGCTTTCAACTCCGGCTTCGCGCCAGAGCGGATAATGCAGCTGCGAGGTAGCGTTGATCTTCTGCGGGAAGTGCTGATTCTCGAGCACGTCGAAGATCCCGCTGCGGCGCAAATTGCTGCGCACGATATCCTCAATTGTTTCCGGTGCGGTGTAGCTGTCTCCGGTAAATGCCGCGATGGCGATCGGCAGTGCGCTCTCGACACCCTCCGTGATCTCGATCTCCAGGACCGCGACGCCGTTTTGCCCCAGCGAGCACATCGCGAGCAGCGCAAAGATTTTCAAAATGCCTCTCACTATGCCCTCGGATCAAACGTGAACCGCAACTCCTGATGGAACAACTCCGGCGACGGGGGCTGGGGCAAGGGGGCCGCCTTCCAGACGGCATTTTCCACGGACTTGCGAAAGGCGTCGCTGCCGATGCATTCCTCGACCACTACATTCCTGATCGCACCGCCCGCGTCCTGTCGCACGAACACCCGGCACCAGGCATTGGACTGATAATCCATGGGCCTGCGCCAGTTGCGCTCGATTTTATTGCGGATGGCATCCTGGTATTGTGCGATCAGGCGTCTCATCTTACGGGCCTTTTGCGCACGGCGTGCATCCAGTTCTGCCGCCCGCATTTCTGCCTCTTCCTTTTCCAGCCGGGCCAGGCGCTGCTTGTCGATCGCGGCTTTTTCCTGTCGGCGGCGCTTCTCCTCGGCAAGCTTTCTGGCCTCTGCTTCCTTTTTTGCCCGTGCGGCTTTGCGGGCTTCCTCGGCGCGCTTCTTTTTCTCTAGCGCAGCACGCTTTTTGGCCTTCTCGGCTTCCAGCTTGGCCCGCCGCGCTTTCTCGGCCTCGCGTTTTGCACGCAGCCGCTTCTCTTCCTCCTGCTGTCGGCGGCGCTTCTCCTCGGCCAGTTGCTGCTTGCGTTTTTGTTCCTGTCGCCGCAGCTCCTCAAGCCTGCGGCGCTTGATCTCATCGAGTTCCTCGGCATCGACCACCTTGGCCTTGACCGTACTGATCACGACATTGGGCACCGGCAGAATCTTGTGGCTGGCCTGGTACCCGACGACAAGCAAGCCCAAAGCAGCCACATGGATCGCGACTGCAATCCCCAGGGAAAGCGGCAAATGGCGATCGGTTTTTTTCACGGCCCGTCAGCGTTCGGTCTTCTCTGCAGCAGGGTCCGTGATCAGTCCGACGTTTTCTGCCCCTGCATCCTGCAGCATCACCATGACGGAAACCACCCGCCCGTAATCCACATCTTTATCCCCCCGCACGTAGACCAAGTCATCCTGCTTATCAGACAACAGTTCCTTGATCTGGTTTCGAAAGGAGTCGTCGGCCACCGGGTGCTTGGGCGAGTCCGAGCGGTTGACGAATATCTGCCCGAAGCGATCCACCGACACGATCAGGGGATTCTGGTTCTTCTCGATTTTCTCAAGCTGCTTGGCCGGCGCCTTGGGGAGCTCGACCTCGACCCCTTCGTGGAACAGGGGCGCGGTGATCATGAAGATCACGAGCAACACCAATGTCACGTCCACGTACGGGACCACATTGATCTCCGCCATGTATCTGCGCCGTCGGGGTCCGGTGGAAGCCATGATCGCTCAGTCCTTCTCAGGATTTCTCCATGTCCTTGGTAATGGCCTGGCGCTGCAGCAGGGCCGTGAACTCCTCGACGAAGTTGTCGTAGCGAAGCACTAGGCGCTCCACGTCACTGGAGTAGCGGTTGTAGGCGATCACCGCGGGGATCGCAGCGAACAGGCCCATGGCCGTGGCGATCAGCGCTTCTGCAATTCCGGGAGCCACCGCCGCCAGGGTGGCCTGCTGCACATCGCTCAAGGCGCGAAAGGCGTTCATGATGCCCCACACCGTCCCGAACAGGCCGACGTACGGAGCCGTGGACCCGACGGTGGCCAGGAAAGACAGGTAGTGCTCCAGTTCCTCGACCTCGCGCGACATGGCCACCTTCATGGACCGCAGGGCGGTGTCGGTGATGGCAATCGCGGACACCTTCTGTGTCCTGTGCAGGCGCACGTACTCCCTGAAACCGGAAGCGAAGATATGCTCCATGCCCGCCGGGTCGCCTTTCTGCTTGACGTTTTCATACAGGGTCGCAAGGTTCGAACCGGACCAGAACTGATCCTCGAACTGGTCCGCCTGGCTGCGTGCCCCCTTGATCGTTTTCCACTTGCTGACGATCATGGTCCAGGAAACCACGGAAGCGACCAGCAGCAAAAGCATGACCAGCTGCACCAGGATGTTCGCTTCGATGATCAAGGCCAGGATACTGGTATCAACACCCACTTCTGATCTCCTTAAACAAGTCCTTGGGGATGGGTTGCGGTGAAAAGCTGTCCGCCTTCAGGCACACCACGTTGACATCGGCACTGGCAAACAGGCGTTTCCCGTCCTGCTGATCCGTGATGGCCTGGCGGATCGAAAGGCTGGCCGGCTTGAAGGCCACTGGCTCGACGCTCACGCTCAGTGAATCGTTGAACCGTATCGGGCGCTTGTACTCAATCTGTACCGAGCGCACCGCAAACAACACGTTCTGGTCCTGCATCAGCTTGTCCTGCTCGATTCCCTGTACACGCAACCACTCGGTTCGCGCACGCTCCATAAACTTGAGGTAGTTGGCATAGTACACCACACCTCCTGCATCCGTATCCTCATAGTAAACCTGAACTTGCCAGCGGTAGGGCTTCATGTGCAAACGACCGGATTCAGGCCTTAAGCGGATGCTATTGAGGTCACTTTGGCGTTTTCGTAAACAGGTCCGGCGACGACTGAACGGAGGCTGCGGATTCGCCCTCGGGATTTTTCAGGCCGAAATGCCGGTAGGCGTTTTCGGTGGCGATACGCCCGCGCGGCGTGCGCATGACAAACCCTTGCAGGATCAGGTACGGCTCGATGACATCCTCGATCGTGCCGCGCTCTTCACCGATGGCCGTCGCCAGGCTGTCGATCCCGACCGGGCCGCCGCCGAATTTCTCGATGATGGCCTGCAGCAGCAGCCGGTCCATGTGATCAAACCCGTGCGTGTCCACGCTCAGCATGTCCAGCGCCGCATTGGCGTTCTCGCGGTTGATCACCCCGTCGGACTTGACCTGCACGTAATCGCGCACCCGTCTCAGCAGGCGGTTGGCAATCCTGGGGGTGCCGCGCGAACGGCTTGCGATCTGCTCGGCACCCTCGGCGTCGATCTCGACCTTCAGGATGTCCGCCGAACGGCGCACAATGACGGCCAGCTCCTGCATGCTGTAGAACTCGAGCCGCTGCACGATGCCGAAACGGTCACGCAGGGGCGAGGTCAGCAGACCCGCCCGGGTGGTCGCCCCGACCAGCGTGAACGCCGGCAGGTCCAGCTTGATGGATCGGGCCGCAGGACCTTCGCCGATCATGATATTCAGCTGGAAGTCCTCAAGCGCCGGATACAGCACTTCTTCGGTGACCGGGCTGAGGCGATGGATTTCGTCGATGAACAGTACGTCCTTGGGCTCCAGGTTCGTCAGGATGGCGGCCAGGTCGCCCGGCTTTTCGAGGATCGGGCCGGAGGTATGGCGCAAATTGACCTGCATCTCGTTGGCCACGATACGCGACAGCGTGGTTTTCCCGAGTCCCGGGGGGCCGAAGATCAACACGTGATCGAGCGCTTGCTTGCGCTGCTTGGCCGCGGCAATGAAGATCTCCATCTGTTCGCGTACCTTGGCCTGCCCGACGTACTCATCCAGGTACTGCGGGCGGACCATGCTCTCGATCGCCGCCTCGTCCTCCTCCCTACGAGTATCCACCAGCCGGGTTACTTCTGTCTCGCTCATGGTATCTGCATCGCTCTAGTTATCAGGAGAGGCAGGTCTTGAGGGCCAGGCGGATCAGGTCCTCGCTGTTTTGGCTTTGCGTATCCAGTTCACCGACCATGCGCCGGGCATCCTTCAGGCCGTAGCCGAGCGCGACCAGTGCAGAAACGGCATCCTGGACTGGATTCCCGCGACCCTCCGCACCACGCCTGTCCCCGCCCGGGTCGGGCTGCGCGTTGATCTTCTGAAGTCGGTCGCGCATCTCGACTATCAGGCGCTCTGCGGTTCTGCGCCCCACTCCGGGCAAGCGCATCAGTGCATCACTGTCACCACGATGGATGCAGTCGGTGAAGCCCCGGACATCCATGCCGGAAAGGATGGCCAGGGCGATCTTGGCGCCCACGCCGTTGACCTTCAGCAGGTCCCGGAACAGCGCACGGTCCTGCAGGTGCTTGAAGGCATACAGGGTCTGGGCATCTTCGCGCACCAGCAGGTGCGTATACAGCACGACGCTTCCGCCCGCATCGGGCAACTCGTAGAAAGTCGACATCGGGGCTTCAAGCTCGTATCCCACGCCCTGCACGTCGAGCAGGAGGTACGGAGGCTGTTTTTCAATGACGTCGCCTCGCAGGCGCCCGATCATGGGTGACTCCCGGATCGCAATCCCAGGCCGTTGCCAGCCTGTATGGATGTGTGTGCATGACACAGGGATACGGCCAGGGCATCGGCTTCATCTTCCTGCAATTTGCCCTGCAGGGCGAGCAGGCGCAAGACCATGTGCTGGACCTGCTCCTTGCTAGCTGCACCGCTCCCCACCACGGCCTGTTTGACGTACCGGGTACTGTATTCACGTACCGGAACCTGCGACTGCACGGCCGCGCTGATGGCCGCACCGCGGGCATGGCCGAGTTTCAGTGCCGAGGACATGTTGCGCGAGACAAACACTTCCTCAACCGCCACCTCCATGGGCTGGTACTGGGAAATGACCTCGGTCAACTCCCTGAATATTCTGCCAAGGCGCGGAGCCATTCCCGTTTCCCTGGCCGAACCGCGTATACGGATGTTGCCGCTGTGGACGTAACGGCTGTTGTGCCCGTCGCTGTCGATCACCCCGAACCCCGTCACATTCAACCCCGGATCGATGCCGAGGATGCGCTGGTGCTGCCTTGCTGCTGCCATGCGGCCCATATCCGTGTCAGGCCAGCGCCTCGAACACCACCTCGGGGATGTCGGCATTGGAGTACACGTTTTGCACATCGTCGAGGGCATCCAGCGCATTCAGCAAGCGCAGCATGACCTCGCCATCGTGATCGGAAAGCATCACATCGGAGCTCGCACGCATCGTGACTTCGGCATGAGCAGGCGCCAGGCCCTGATCCTCCAGGGCCTGCTTCGTGCCCAGGAAACCTTCCACCTCGGTGATCACTTCCAGGCCCCCGTCCTCGGTATCGACCACGTCCTCGGCCCCGGAATCCAGGGCGATTTCCATCACCCGGTCCGGGTCGACACCCAGTGAAAAGCGGATCACTCCGGCCGCTGAAAAGAGATAGGCGACCGAGCCCGAAGTGCCGAGGTTGCCGTTGAACTTTGAAAAGGTGTGGCGGATCTCCGACACCGTGCGATTGCGGTTATCGGTCATGCAGTCAATCAGGACCGCAGCCCCGCCAGGGCCGTAGCCTTCGTAGCGCACCTCCATGTAGGCCTCTCCGTCGAGTTCGCCCGCGCCACGTTTGATGGCACGCTCGATGGTGTCCTTGGGCATGTTGGCGGACAGGGCCTTGTCCACGGCGGAGCGAAGGCGCGCATTGGCATCGGGATCGCCTCCCTCACGGGCCGCAACTGTAATCTCTCGGATTAATTTGGTGAATAATTTTCCGCGCTTGGCATCTTGTGCTTTTTTGTGGTGCTGGATATTGGCCCATTTGCTATGACCAGCCATTGAACCCCCTCTCCTCAGTCAGTGGCACCATCTTAGCACTTCCTGATTTCAAGTGATATTTCCGGTCCGCAAAAACTCGTCCACCATGGCGGCTACCGGCTTGACCAGCAGCATCTCGGTATGGCTGTACGGAACCAGTCTGTGGACGGTGCAGGACTTCATCTTGGTTTCGGACACGGCCACTGCCCCATCGTTGGGTTGGTCCAGCGGCACACCCAGCATCTGCCGGATCCCCAGACCCCGGGTCCCCGCCAGCACGGCCAGAGGTCGCGTTCCATTCCAGGTGGGAACGTTTCCGAACAATGAACTGGAACTTGCCCCCAGCAGCACGTCCCTGAAGAACCGGTTTCTGGACATGTAGCGTGCGACACTGCTTCCTTTCAGGGGAGGACCCAGCATGACCACCCGTCCGGGCCGGGCCGCATCGAAGATCTGGAAGTAATGCAGCAGGACGATGCCGCCCAGGCTGTGGGCCACGAAGTGAATGACGTCCGCATCCAGCCGGTCGGTATACGCACCGAGCAATTGCGCATTGAGCTGGGGTGAATACCTCAGGCTCGGGTAGGAAAACCGTTTGCACTCATGGCCGAAGCTGCCCAGGTGGCGGGCCATCGGGCGCATCAGCCAGCCCTTCATCCAGAGCCCGTGGATGCAAACGACGATCTCACGCATGCAGGCTCCGGTTTATTCCGGCACCCAACGCAAGATCGCGGCCTGGTTGGTGTGCGAGGTGGCGAGGTCGGCGGCATGCTGGCGGGGCAGCCACTGAAACTCCTCATGCTCTTTCGGGTCGAGGCGAATCTCCACCCGGTCGGGAAGCTGCAACCGGTACACGTGCTCCTGGTTCATGACCACGCCCGGGGCATAGCGCTTGCGCCAGATCGAGTAGATCTCGAAGCTCTGCACACAGTGGCAATCGCAGACCGCCTGGTCGACGAGGCCGGTCTCCTCGCGCAATTCACGCACCGCGGCATCGCCCGGCTGCTCCCCCCACTCCAGGCTGCCGGTCACCGACTGCCAGAAATCGCTCGGGTACCTGCGCCGCAGCAGCAGTACCTCACCTTGCCGTGTGTACACGATAATCAGGACCGACTCGGGACGTTTATGATCCATGCGATGACACCCTAAAGCGCGAACAGGAAGCCACAGACCTCCGACCCATTCATTGTAATGCAAATGGGTGCGGGTGTTTGTCTAAAGCAGGTAACTATTGCGTGCCGGGGCGCAACCGGATGTGCAGCTCCTTGAGTTGCTTTTCATCCGCCGGGGAAGGCGCATCCGTGAGCGGACAGGTGGCGTTTTGCGTTTTCGGAAACGGGATGACATCGCGGATGGACTGGCTTTCCGTCATCAGCATGACCAGGCGGTCCAGGCCGAAGGCGATCCCGCCATGCGGGGGCATCCCGCATTCCAGCGCCCGCATCAGAAAGCCGAATTTCTCCTGTGCCGCCTGCGGGCCGATTCGCAGCACCTCGAAGATGGCGGCCTGCATCTCGGCCTTGTGGATACGCACGGAACCTCCACCCACTTCGGTGCCGTTGAGCACCAGGTCGTAGGCGCGCGACGAGGCGGTGCCGGGATTCTCGAGCAGCTCCTTGGGGTCGCTGCAGGTCGGCGCCGTGAAGGGATGATGCAGCGCGGACCAGTTCTTGGCCTCGTGATCCCACTCGAACATCGGGAACTCGACCACCCAGAGCGGGCACCAGCCGGAATCCACGAGATCAAGGTCATGGCCCACCTTGACCCTCAACGCACCCAGTGCGGCATTCACGGTCTGTTTCTTGTCCGCGCCGAAAAACAGCAGGTCCCCGTCGCGGGCGCTAGTGCGCTCAAGCAGTTCGGCGATGACCTCCTCGGACAGGAATTTCAGGATCGGTGATTGCAGGCCGGATGCGGCGTCTGCCGTGTCGACACACTTGATGTAGGCCAGCCCCCCGGCCCCGTACTGGCCAACAAACTCGGTGTATTCATCGATCTGCTTGCGGGTCAGTGCAGCGCCCCGGGGCACCTTCAGCACGGCAACGCGTCCGTCGGGATCGCAGGCAGGCTCGCGAAAGACCTTGAACTCGACTTCTTTCATCAGCTCGGTCAGGTCCACCAGCTCAAGCGGGATGCGCAGGTCCGGCTTGTCACTTCCGTAGCGATGCAGGGCATCTGCATAACTCATGCGCGGGAACGGTTTTTCCGGCATGACGTCCAGTACCTGCACAAACAGGTCGCAGATCATGTCCTCCATCAGGGACATGATCTCGTCTTCGCTCATGAAGGACGTCTCGATGTCCAGCTGCGTGAATTCAGGTTGGCGGTCGGCCCGCAGGTCCTCGTCGCGAAAGCAGCGGACGATCTGGTAATAGCGGTCAAAGCCGCTGGCCATCAGCAATTGCTTGAAGAGCTGCGGGGACTGCGGCAGCGCAAAGAACGAGCCCGCCTGGGTGCGGCTGGGGACCAGGTAGTCGCGCGCCCCTTCCGGGGTCGCGCGTGTCAGGATCGGGGTTTCGATGTCGAGAAATCCATGGCTGTCCAAAAAATTCCTCAACACCCGGCCCACGGCCGCCTTGGTACGGATACGCTCCTGCATGAAGGGGCGGCGCAGGTCGATGTAACGATGGCGCAAGCGGGTTTCCTCGTGCACGTCTTCGTCATCGAGCTGGAACGGCGGCGTCTTGGAGTCGTTCAGCACCTGCAATGCCAAGGCCAGGATCTCGATCTGGCCGGTCGGCAGGTCGGGGTTGACGGTCCCCTCGGGGCGTGGTCGTACCCGCCCGGTGACGTGCAGCACGTATTCACTGCGAATCTGCTCGGCCGTTTCGAAGATGTCGGACTGCTCCGGGTCGAACACGACCTGCACGATCCCGTCGCGATCACGCAGGTCTACGAAGATGATGCCGCCATGGTCGCGCCTTCGGTTGACCCAGCCGCATACCGAAACTTCCTGCTCGATGAGCGACTCGGTGACCTGACCGCAGTAGTGAGTTCTCATGAGGGGTGTGGGATCGGTACCGACCGGACCTGGATACAGCAACCTGCCAAAGGCGCCCTGCGTTCAGGCCGACCGCAAACAGGCTCCCTTATGCACGGGGAACCGAAAGGTTGTCTAAATCAGCAAACTGGATGTCGCTCAAGATGCCCTCCCGCCCGGCTGTGAGCCGGAGGTCGCGGGCTTGGCCTTGGCCGGCTGGCCGGATGCGTCTTTTTTCTTGTCGGGCGACTTGGCGGGCCCGTCGCTTTTTTTCTGGGAATCTCCCGAGGCCAGATTGCGCTTGTTGTCCGATTTGAAATCCGTCTCATACCAGCCCGAGCCGCTGAGTCTGAACCCTGCTGCGGACACCAGCTTCCTCAGGGCGCGTTGGGTGCACTGCGGGCAGTCCGTCAATACCGGATCCCCTGCCTTTTGCAGGATGTCGAAACGATAGCCGCAGGCATCGCATTGGTACTCGTAAATCGGCATGTCTACAGTATTTGAAAATCCACAAAATGTTTCGCTGCCACCGGCTCACACTGGACGGTGTGCACCCGGGCGAGGTCCGGACCGGTGTGCAACCAGTCCCGCAGCTCGTTCAAGGCCGCAACTTTACCACAGGCAATGACTTCCACACTTCCATTTGTCAAATTTTTTGCATGGCCTGCGATGCCGAGCCGTCGCGCCTCGGCTCTTGTGGATACACGGAAGAAAACGCCTTGCACGGTTCCCGAAACGATGCAGCGCAGGCAGGCGTGATCAGGCACATCAGTCATTGGAGGCAACACGTAGCGTATCGGTTAGACCTGCACGGAGTGGACGGGTCAAGCATCCACGGGTACCCTAGGGTCGGCCACAAATATAACCGGAAAATGCATGGAGAAAAAGACAGATGGATGATCCCAAAACCGTAATCTACTACAACCCCCGATGCTCCAAGTGCCGCTCAACACTGAAGCTGCTGCAAGAGCGAGGAGAAGAGCCCGAGATCATAGAATACCTGCAGGCCACCCCGTCCCGGTCCGAGCTCAAGGAAGTGCTGTCACTGCTCGGAATGCATGCCGGTCAGTTACTGCGCAAAAAGGAATCCGCCTACCGGGAAGCCGGCCTCAACGATGCCTCCAGCGAAGATGAAATCCTTGATGCGATGATGAAGCATCCCGTGCTCATTGAGCGACCGATCGTGGTCCGCGACGGCAAGGCCGCCATCGGCCGGCCTCCGGAAAATGTCCTGGACATCCTGTAGCCCCCGCGGGACCCCGGCGCGAGGCCTGCGCGCGCCCTCTAGGTGCCTGCCAGCACGGACCGCACGAATGGAACCGTGATTTTCCTTTGCAGGGCCAGGGAATAATTATCAAGTTTATCAATGATCTCCACGAGCTTTTTCAGTTCTCTTGGATATCGCCTGAGCAGGTAACTGCACACTTCCGGTGAAACCTCCAGGCCGCGTGCCTGGGCGTGCAGGCGGATCGCCAGTTTTTTCTGTTCGTCCGTCAGGCTGGACAGCCGGTACACGAGCCCGCCGGCGAGGCGCGAGGCCAGGTCTGCCAGCCCGATATCCAGGTCGGCCGGCTTGCAGGAGGCCGATACCACCAGGGTCTTGTTGCCCAGCCACATGTCGTTGACGATCCGGAACAGGGCACGCTCCCAGTCCCGCTGGCCCAGCACGCCATCGATATCGTCCATGCACACGACATCGAGGCGTTGCAGGTCATGCAGCAGGTTCGGGTCCGATGCGGCAAACTCCTGCATGGGTAAAAAGACGGTTCGCAGGTCGGTACGGGCCAGGTGATTGCAGACCGCCTGCAGCAGGTGCGACTTGCCGCTTTGGGTGCGGGCCCACAGGAAATAGTGCCTGGGCTCGCCGGCCGGGCGTGCCAAGCCTTTCAGCGAGTGCACCAGCTCGTGGTCTGCCGGACTGACAAAGGTGTCGAACGTGGCATGCGGTCGCAGCACGATGTCCAGCGGGCGCTGGGCGGAATCAAGCGGGGAGGAATTCACACGAGGTTTCCGGTGGCAGGCAGCGGATGGAGTCAGACCGGCTTTTCGGGATGTCGGGTACCCCGCTTGAACTTTTCCTCCATCACGTAGTCGAGGCCACTGGCGAGCGTGGTAACGAGTGTTAAACCGATCAAAGTCTGGATAAATAATTCAGGAACAACTTCTAACTGATTGTAAATTATAGAAACAACCAGGACGATCTGGACTACGGTGTTGAACTTGCTGACCAGGGTCGGCTGGATTTCCAGGCGCCGGGTCGCAAAATTGTAGGCCAGCGCTCCGGCAAGGATCGCCACATCGCGGAGAATGACGACGAACACCAGCCAGTGCGGCAGCAGGTGAAGTGCCCCCAGCGTCACGTAGGCACCGATCAGCATGGTCTTGTCGGCGGCCGGGTCCATGTAGGCACCCAGTGCCGTCCGCCACTGGAAACTCTTGGCCAGGTATCCGTCCAGGGCATCCGACAATCCCATCAGGAGAAACAGCCACAGGGCGTTGTTGAACTGCCCATCGAACAGCCACCACAGGAGCAGTGGAACCGCGGCAAGCCGTGCAGCCGTGATAAGATTCGGGATGTATTTCCAGTTAGACATGATATAGCCGACCGTTTCTTAGTATATAATCCGCAAGCCGTATCGTGTAAAAATCTACTGCTCTAATCCTGATGGTATAAGCAAGCCAGTAGCGAAGCAACGAGCAATCCAGTTGGTACCTTGGGCAATATCTGCAATATCCCGGTATTACAGGCCTTTAAGCAGTCTATCTAATAGCCATTAGAAGATATGAGCCTCACATATAAGAAAGCTGGTGTGGACATTGACGCCGGGAAAAGGCTTGTGGACCGGATCGCGCCGGTCGTGCGTGACACCTACCGCCCTGAAGTCATCCCCAATCCCGGTGGATTCGGCGGTCTTTTTGCGCCACAGCTGGACAGCTACACGAATCCCGTACTGGTGGCAGGCGCCGATGGCGTGGGCACGAAACTGTCCCTGGCACAGCGACTGGACGACCACTCGACCATCGGGGTTGACCTCGTGGCCATGTGTGCCAACGATGTCATCGTCCAGGGTGCCGAGCCGCTTTTTTTCCTGGACTACTTTGCCACTGGCGTGCTCTCCGTTGAGCAGGCCCAGGAGGTTATCGCGGGTATTGCTCAAGGCTGCAAACAGGCAGGAGCCGCATTGATCGGAGGAGAGACCGCGGAGATGCCGGGCATGTATCAGCCCGGTGAGTACGACCTGGCAGGCTTTTGTGTGGGCATGGTGGAGCGCGACCGGCTGATTGACGGACGCAGGATCACCGAGGGTGACCGGGTGCTGGGCCTGGCTTCGAGCGGCATTCATTCGAACGGCTATTCCCTGGTCAACAGGATTATCGAAACGAGCCAGGCCTCACTCGATGAAAAGCTGGGAGGCCTGCCCCTGGGGACACTCCTGCTGACCCCGACGAGGATCTACACCCAGGTCGTGCTGCAGCTTGCACAGGCACTGGATGTGCATGGTCTGTGTCACATCACGGGAGGTGGACTGGTCGAGAATGTACCGCGTATGATTCCGGATGGTCTGCTTGCGCAGATTGATACCCGTACATGGGAGCGCCCGGAAGTATTTGGCTGGATACAACAGGCTGGGGCCATCGCAGACGCGGAAATGCACCGGGTATTCAATTGCGGGATGGGCATGCTGGTGGTCGTGCCTGAAGATCAGGCCGGGGCCGGAATGGATCTCTGCCGTCAATCCGGTCAGCCGGCGGTGATCATCGGTGAAATCATGAGCTCTGACTCGGAAGAAAAAGTCCGTTTGATCTAACCATGCCGGATAACCAGACCTCCATCGCCGTCCTGTTTTCCGGAAACGGAACCAACATGCAATCCGTCATCAAGCATGTCCAGCAGGGACGGATCAAGGCTCAAATTGCATGTGCAATCAGTAACCGGGCTGACGCCTATGGCCTGACACGCGCCGAACAGGCGGGGATTCCGGCTCACGTTGTCGAGCATGGCAAGTATCCATCACGAGAGTCGTTTGAAGAGGAACTCATCCGGATTCTCGAAAGCTACGGCGTCGAGACCGTCGTGCTGGCCGGTTTCATGCGTGTGTTCAGTGAGGTCTTCGTCACACGGTTTGCAAACCGGATCCTGAACATCCACCCTTCCCTGCTGCCCAAATACGCTGGCCTCGGAACCCACCACAGGGTATTGGCTGCAAAGGATTCACAGCACGGATGCAGCGTGCATTTCGTCACGGAGGAACTGGACGAAGGGCCCCTGGTGCTTCAGGCCAAGGTGCCAGTGTTTGAAACGGACGATGTTCACAGCCTGATCCGCCGTGTACTGGAAAAAGAGCATATGGTTTTCCCGCTCGCCATCCGCTGGTTATGCGAGGGCAAGCTGCTCTGCAATGACGGCACGGTATATTTCAACGACAAGGTCCTGGAAAGGCCTCTGCAGCTGACCATCGCGCACAAAACCGAGTTGGTATGAACAAACTCCCGGTCATGCTGGCCACTTGCTTTCTGCTGGCCGGACCGGTCATCTCCAGCCACGCCGCCACGCTGGCCACAGCAGAACTTCCACCTGAATTCGAGGCCATCTACGAGGTCAGAAAAGGAGAGATCACGGTTGGTGAGATGCGCCTCAGCCTGAGGAAGCAGGATGGCAAACTGGTCTATGAGTCTCGAACCTACCCGGTTGGGATTGCCGCATTTTTCCTGGGCTCGAAGGTTGCTACCTACCGCACCGTACTCGAGAAGACCGAAGACCGTTATCGCGCGGTCGAGTTCGAATACGAGGTCTATGGAGCGGAAAAGGATCGCAACGAACAATACGTCTTCGACTGGGGCACTCACACGGTACAGACCCGGTACAAGGGGAAAACAGGCACCCTGTCGATCGCGCCCCACACGCTGGACCGGTTCTCTGTCCAGCTCCTGCTGATGCGCGAACCGGATGCCGGGATCATGCGGTATACCTGCCCGGTGGTCTCAAGAGGCCGCCTGAAAGAGTATGTGTACGAACTCGAACCCCACCAGCCCGTACAGACCCGGCTTGGCAGCTTCTCTGCACACAAGTACGTGCGGGAAAAAAATGACAGGAAGGGCACCCGATATACGGAATGGTATGCCGAGTCCCTGCATTACATCCCGGTTCGCTCGGACAAGACCCGGAATGGAAAAACCGAAATTTCTGCCCGAATCACAGAGGTGCGCTGGCTGTAGAAGCCGCTGCACTGGTCAGCTTCCTGCCACCGTCATCCCGTCGATCAACACGGACGGCGTCACGATGCGGCTGCGTGCATCGGTATCGCTGCCGATAGCCACGATTCTCTGAAAGATATCCTTGAGGTTGCCGGCCACGGTGACTTCCTCGACGGCATGCTGGATCTCGCCGTTCTCGACCCAGTAGCCCATGGCACCGCGCGAATAATCGCCGGTCACGCCGTTCACCCCGTGGCCGATCAGTTCGGTCACCAGCAAGCCACGCTGCATGCCGGACATCAGTTCATCCAGGGTCTGTTCGCCGGGCTGCAAAATCAGGTTATGGATACCGCCGGCATTGCCGGTGGTTTGCATGCCCAGTTTCCGGGCCGAGTAGCTGTTCAGCACGTAGCCCTGCAGTACCCCGTCGGCGACCAGGGTACGCGGGCGGGTCGCCACGCCCTCCATGTCAAACGCACTGCTGGCAAGCCCGCCCTTGATGTGCGGATCTTCAGAAAGGGTCACCAGATCGGAAAATACCTTCTTGTCCAGGTGGTCCAGCAAAAACGATGCCTTCCGGTACAGCGCACTGCCGGAAACCGCCGAGACAAAGTGGGACAGCAATGAACGCGCCATGCCCGCTTCAAAAATGACCGGGGTGCTCTGCGTGGCGATCTTCCTCGCACCCAGCCGGCGGATGGTGCGTTGCGCGGCGATTTCTCCCACCTCGGTTGCAGACTGCAGTCGGGCCGGGTCGCGTGCTGTCGTGTACCAGTAGTCACGCTGCATGCCGCCGTCCCGTTCTGCAATGACGGTACAGGAGAGGCTGTGCCGGGTGGACACGTACTGGCCGATAAAACCGTGTGAATTCCCGTAGATGTGTGTGCCCCGCCCGGTACTGACCCCGGCGCCCTCCGAGTTGGATATCTCCTCGGGTTCACGCGCCTTGGTTTCACACTCAATGGCAATTTCCACCGCCTCGTCGGGACTCAGCGGCCAGGGATGATCCAGTTCCAGGTCCAGCAACTCGGTGGCGATCTGGTCCGGGTCCGCCAGCCCGGCACATTCATCCTGTTCCGTGAATTTTGCAATGTTGCATGCCGACAGGACCGCATCGCGCACCGCAGGGAGTTCGAAATCGGTGGTGCCCGCCGTGCCTTTGCGACGATCGACATAGACGGTCACCCCGAGCCGTCGGGAATTGTGCTTTTCCAGGGTCTCGACCTCTCCGAGTCGCGCATTCACAGACAGCCCGTGTTCGATGCCAATCGAGGCCTCGGCACCTTCGGCCCCCAGCCGCCCGGCCTCGTCCAGGCAAAACTGCACCAGCTGCCGGAGCCGGTCTTCGTGACGGGACAGGCTTTGCGCCTCCATCAACCTGCCGTGCCACCCACCGTCAAGCCATCCACCCGCAGCGTGGGCTGGCCGACCCCCACGGGAACGCTTTGTCCCTCCTTGCCGCAGGTCCCGATTCCGTCATCCAGGCGCAGGTCGTTTCCGATCATGCTGACCTTGGTCAGCACGTCCGGACCGTCACCGATCAAGGTCGCCCCCTTGACCGGCCGGGTGACCTTTCCCTTTTCGATCAGGTAGGCTTCCGAGGCGGAAAACACGAACTTTCCGGAGGTGATGTCCACCTGCCCGCCTCCGAAGTTCACAGCATAAAACCCAGAGTCCACGGAGCGGATGATTTCCTCCGGCTCGTGCTCGCCTGCCAGCATGTAGGTATTGGTCATGCGCGGCATGGGCAAATGTGCGAAGGACTCGCGCCGGCCGTTTCCCGTCGGTGCCGTTTTGGACAGCTTGGCATTCAGCCGGTCCTGCATGAAGCCTTTCAGGATTCCGTCCTTGATGAGAACGGTGCACTGGGTGGTCGTGCCTTCATCATCGATGTTCAGGGAACCGCGGCGGTTCTCCAGCGTTCCGTCATCCACCACCGTGATGCCGGGGCTGGCCACACGCTCCCCGATGCGCCCGCTGAACGCCGAGACGCCCTTGTAGGTAAAGTCCCCTTCCAGGCCATGACCGATGGCCTCATGCAGCAGCACACCCGGCCACCCGGGACCCAGCACGACATTCATCGTTCCCGCCGGCGCATCCACCGCCTCGAGATTGAGCAGCGCCGTGCGCACCGCTTCGCGCACGTAGGAGTGGGCACGGTCTTCCTGGCTGAAGAAATCGTAGCCGACGCGACCGCCACCCCCGGCACTGCCCTGTTCCAGGCGCCCCTTGTGTTCTGCAATGACGGACACGTACAGCCGGACCAGTGGGCGGATATCGGCGGCCATCTGGCCGTCGCTGTTGGCCACCAGCACCATCTCGTGCGTGCCGGCGAGCGACAGCATCACCTGCTTGATGCGCGGGTCCTGCTTGCGTGCCAGACTATCGAGGCGTCGCAGCAGGTCCACCTTGTCGGATTCGCTGACGGAATCGAGCGGATTTTCCGACAGGTAGAGATTGTTGCCGGTACAGAACTTCCAGCTCTGCACCGCACCGCCCTGACCGCCCCGGGCAATCGCACGGGCCGCCTTGCAGGATTCCAGCAGGGCCGGCAGGACGATTTCATCGGAATAGGCGAAGCCGCTTTTCTCGCCCTTGATGGCCCGGATGCCCACGCCCTGGCTGAGATCGTGGCTGGCCTCCTTGACGATTCCGTCTTCCAGGGACCAGGCTTCCTGCTTGCGCAACTGGAAGTAGAGATCCCCGCTGTCCGCGGCAGAATCCAGCAGGACAGAAAAAGCCTGCATCAGGTGGGTTTCATCCAGCCCGGATGGGGTCAGGATGGTTTCTTGTGCCAGTGCCAGTGGGTTTTCCATGGGGTTCATTCGCCCGTCATGCGGTGTGTTCAGCGTTCATTTCAGTCTTCGATGCTCGATGCAGGGAAAGGTTTTGCGCCGTGACTTGAGATACTCCAGGTTTATGCCGCCGACGGCAATGCCTGCACCCTGCTTGACCCGGTTCAGGATCACGCCCCACGGGTCCACGATCATGCTGTCACCGTACGTCGTGCGCCCGCTCACATGGTAGCCGCCCTGTGCGGAGGCGATCACGTACATGACATTCTCGATCGCACGTGCACGGATGAGGCTTTCCCAGTGGGCCTGCCCGGTTGCCGCCGTAAAGGCTGCAGGCAGTACGACCACCTGTGCACCCATATCCAGCAACTCCCTGAACAGCTCCGGGAAACGCAGGTCATAACAGACCGCAAGACCAATCTTCCCAAATGGCGAGTCCACGACCTGCAGCCCGGTTTTTCCGTACTCGATGGTTTCCGACTCATTGTAGCTTTCCCCGGTCTCTACCAGGTTGACGTCGAACAAGTGAATCTTGTCATAGCGTGCCACGCAGTGTCCCCGGTTGTCATAGACCAGGCAGGCCGCAAAAATCTTGTCGGGATCCTCGCATTCGAGGGGTACCGTGCCTCCCACGATCCAGATGTTGTGATGCCGGGCCTGCCCCGCCAGGAAGTTCTGTATGGTCCCGCTGGCCGGTGCTTCCCTGACCCCGACCTTGTCTTCTTCCCTCACGCCCATGATGGCGAAGTTTTCCGGCAGTACCACCAGGCCCGCACCGGCATCCACCGCTTGGCGAATCAAGCGGCTTGCCTCGTGCAGGTTGGCATCGACGTTGGGCCCGGAGGCCATTTGTATGGTAGCGACTTTCTGCATGATGGTCTTTCAGGGCCTGTCCGTGAACTAAGGGGTGGCCTGGGGCGGTTCGGAGTCCGCAATTTTCTGTGCCACGGACTCGATCTGCGGGTCCTCCCAGCTTCCGGTCATGTGATACTTCACTTCTACTACCTTGTCCACAACCTTATCTACATCAATCCCGACTTTTTCGCCGACTTTCCCCAGTATATAGATGCCTCCGACACCGACCGGCCCAAGACCGATGCCGAGCCACGGTAGCCCGCCGGTGACGTTCGGAGTCATGGTAATAATCTGGTCGTAATCCCGGGCCATTATCCCCGTTCTCCCGGCAATGTGCATGTCCGCGGAAGGACCATCGAAGCGCAGGTCCTCGGTGGTCAGGTTACCGTCCTTGAACACCAGAGTGCCGCGAATCTTGTCAAACACGTAGCCTTCGGAGAAAAAGTCGGAAAAGTCCAGCGTCAGCCGTCTGGAGATTTCAGCCAGGTTGAGCAGCCCGACCAGGCGGCCTGCGCCCGGGTCGACCGTGGTGATCTCCCCGTCCTTGAGTCTCAGGGTCACGGTACCCGCAAAAGACTCAAGGGCAAACTCATCCGGCATCCCCGGCCAGTTGAGCTGCGCGCGAACCATGCCCTCGCCCTTGCTCACGGAGGTCTCCTGCCCGAACTCGGTCAGCGTGTCGTGCAGGTCCCGCACGGTCATCTCAAAGGCCATGTCCGTGTGATGCGCCCCGAGCACATTCACATCCCAGGTCCCGCTGGCATCGAGCCGGTAACTGTCCCCTTCCATTGCCAGCGAATCGATGATCATGCCCTGCGCGGACGGTTCGGTCCTCAGGGCGACATTGTTGATGGAAAAATCCTCCAGATCGAACTGCCGGACATGAATATCCAGTGCCGGAAAATCACGGGGATTGATATCGGAAGTGAAATCTTCATCGAAATAGTCGGTGTGGAGATAATCGAGCCTGGCCGCAACCCTGCTTTCTGCATCCGGCTCCAGCGAGTATTCGAACGTCCCCCGGATCGTCTGCGAGTCGATCACCCCACTCCAGGAATTCACATCTTTTTCCAGGCTCAGGCTCACATCGGTCAAGGTCGTATCGGACGAGGAGAAGGTGTTCGCCCGGATATCGACTTCGCGCAGCTCCAGGGGCCCTTCCGTGTCTGCGGGCCCGAGCAGGTCCTGCCACCGGTCCACGTCCAGCTGCTCGAATTTTCCGGACACCCGGATCCCCTCTTCAGGCAGGTCGAAGCGGTCATCGCCTGCCCGGATCTCCAGTGCGCTGAGCCGTGCAGGTTCCGCATCCAGCTGGGCTTTCGCGAAAACCCGGTTTCCGTAATTGAACAAAAGCGTGTTGCGCTCACCGGCCTGATATTGCGAATGCATCTTCAGGGTCAGGGGCGCACCCGCCTCCTTGCCGAAGGGCTCGGGAAGCGCCAGCGCCGCGTCCGTCAGATCACTCTCGATGCGGATTTCAAGGGGCTGCTCCGGCCCTGCAGCGCCGGGTGGCGAAAGGTCAATGGTCGCAGATACCGGAACGGTACCCCGTGCGTGAGGCGCCAGCCAATGCTGGTAGGCCTTCAGCCAGGCATCGAGTTCCAGTTCTCCCCGGATCACCAGTCGCGGCTGCAGGATGTCGTCAATGGCGATGTCGATGCCGTAAATGGATGCACTCGATCCCAGTCCCGGGTCCCCGCGAATATTCAGTTGCTGGTTGTTGAGGAGCAGGGTCAGGGCAGCATCGTCGGTTCCCGGCCTCGTCTCACGAGGCCCCAGGGAAATCCCCTGGATGCCGGCCTGAATCTCAAGCCTGCCGGGGTGCTCTGCAAACGGAATGTACCTTGGGTCCCCTTGCAGCAAAAGCCGGACATCACTCAGGGAGCCCTGCCTCTCACCCTCCTCAAGCCATGACATCAGCTCCAGCCCCGGTGTCCCGGCGGGGAGCCAGGCCTGAAGTGCTGCGATCTGCACCTCGGGAAACGCGGCCTGGATGTCCACGTGGGAGCTGTCCTGCCCCACATGTACTACGCCCTGCAGGTCCACATGCAGCCCCTCGGCCTGCAGCGTGACATTTTCGAGCCCCGCCACCGTGTCCTGGTCGGTGAACTCCCACAGGAGCCTTCCCGTAATGCCGAGGTCCGGGAATGCGTGCTCTTTGAGCCGCTGGGCACGGATCCGTACCGCCGGTGAATCGATCGAGAAGCTGCCCTGCACGTGATCCCCCGTAACCTCGCCCGACAGCGAAGCGACTTCAAGCCCATGAGCCGGCACCGACACGGTGGCCTGTTGCAAGCGGGTCCTGTAGGCATACTTCACCGGTTGCCCGCCCAGCATCTGGAACTGGGCCTGGGTGTCGGTGAACTCCCCGCCGATCCGTACCTCATCGGGCAGATCACGCAAGCCCTTGGAAAAAACCGCAAAGTGCTGCAGGGTCGCCAGCAACTGGGAGACGTCGAAATACTCCAGGGCCACGGCCACCGTAGCGTCCCCGGCATCGCCCGCACAACGAATGCAGCGAACCTCATACTGCTCCCCCGCCCACTTCTGTCCTGCGCTTCGGATGTCGCTTTCGATCAATGCCAGCTGCCAGGTGTCCTGTGATCTTTGTGCACGAAAGCGTGTATCCAGTGCCGTGATTTCCTGACCATCGTCAACCAGCGGGTCGGTGACAGGGCGGTATTCAAGGTCATGAAACGCCAGCCTGCCCTCAAACGACCAGTCCTGGTCCGATACCAGCTCACCCCAGACCTCGAAGTCGGAACGCCCGTTCTGAATCCCAAGCCGCAACTGCGGGAAGAACTCGCCCAGCAGTTCCAGGTTGATGTTCTCACCCTTCGTATACAGCTCTCCCTTGATGTGGTTCAGGCCCTGATCAAGGTCCACCAGGTCCGCACCCAGCGAGAGCGAATCCCCGAGCGTATCGGGCAGGCGCACCTTCGTTGAGATCCTGAGCTTCTCTTCATGGAAGCGCAAAACGATATCCACCTCGTCAAAGTGATAGTCGTAGCCCAGCACTTCATCCTGGATCGCAATCGTGCTCGCCAGCAGACTGAAGCGGATGTCCTGGCCCTGGTCACGCTCTTTGCGCTCGGCGAGGCGTTCGCTGATGTCGATCCCGTTCAGCACGATCCTGTGATCCTTGTCCCGTACGGCTTGCAGGTTGCTGCCGCTCAGCTGCAACTCCTCGATGACCAGCTCCCGGCGCAACAGGCTGTCCTGCAGATTCAGTGAGATCAGTGCTTTTTCAGCGCCAAACAGGCGGGTGGACCGGGTGTCATCGGAATATACGGACAGGCCATCCACGGCAATCAGCGGCGTGTAGCCGTACCAGTTGACATGAATCTCCCGGATCTGCACGGGCTTGCCGACCAGGGAGGAAATATTTTCCTGGATCGTCGGGAGGTGCTCCTGGTACAGGGACGAAGGCAGGCGGGCAATGCTGTTCAGAACTGCGGTGAGCACCAGCACCAGGGCGAGCACGTACCAGCCGGCAAGTAACAGTCTGCGCCCCACTGGGTCATCCAGGCTCACAAAGGCACAACATCAAACTGTTCCTGCGAATACAGGGACTCGACCTGCAGCTTGATGGCCTTGCCGATGAGATCTTCGAGCTCGGCAAGACTGGACGATTCCTCGTCCAGCAGGAGGTCGATCACGGACTGTGAGGCAAGCACCAGCAGCCGGTCCGTTTCGTACTGGGATGCCTCCCGCATGATTTCCCGAAACAGCTCGAAGCACACGGTCTCGGGCGTTTTGATGTATCCGCGGCCTGCACAGGTAATGCAGGGCTCACACAGGATGTGCTCCAGGCTTTCACGGGTGCGCTTGCGCGTCATCTCCACCAGGCCGAGCGGCGAGACGTCGTACACCTGGCTCTTGGCACGGTCTTTCTCCAGGAATTTCTCCAGCGTGCGCATGACCTGGCGCGTGTGTTCCTCGTTTTCCATGTCGATGAAATCGATGATGATGATGCCCCCCAGGTTGCGCAGCCGAAGCTGGCGTGCAATGGCCTGGGCCGCCTCCAGGTTGGTCTTGTAGATGGTTTCCTCCAGGTTGCGGTGACCCACAAAACCCCCCGTGTTGATATCGATGGTGGTCATGGCTTCGGTCTGGTCGAAAATCAGGTAGCCGCCGGACTTGAGCTCCACCTTCCTGTGCAGGGATTTCTGCAGCTCGTCCTCGATGGAATACAGGTCGAAGATCGGGCGGGCTCCCGAATAGTGTGAAATCCGCTCGGCAATTTCAGGTACCAGTTTTTTGGAAAATTCGTGTACCGATTCATAGGCGGAGCGCGAATCCACCCGGACCGCATCGACATCTTCCACCGAAAGGTCACGCAGGGTGCGCACCATCAGCGGCAGATCGGAATACACCTGGGTGACCGAGGTCATGGTGATGACCTTCTCCACGATCGTGTCCCACAGGTCCAGCAGAAACTTCAGGTCCCTCCTCAGGTCGGACTCGCTCATGCCCTCGGCCGCCGTTCTCAGGATGCAGCCGCATTTTGCGTTCAGTTCATCCAGCAGGCCCTGCGTCGTCTCGATCAGGCGGTTGCGCTCCTGCGGGTCCTCGATGCGTACCGACAGGCGGATGTCATTCGAGTAGGGCAACAGCACCATGTAGCGGGAAGGGACGGTGATGCTGGTGGTCAGTCGGGCACCTTTCGTGCCCAGCTGATCCTTGATCACCTGGACCAGCAATTGCTGTCCCTCATGGAGCAGGTTGGCAATGGACTCGTTCTGGGGAGGCTGCAGGCCGTCGTCGGGACCGTACAGCAAGGCGGACCGGCTGGCCGAGGGCTTGGGCAGGTAGGCCACGTCCGAGCTGTGAAGAAAAGCGGCCTTCGGCAGTCCGATGTCGACAAACGCAGCATCCATGCCCGGCATGACCTTGCTGACACAGCCCTTGAAGATGTTCCCGACCAGGCCCTGTTTGCCGACGCGCTCGACCTGCACTTCCTGCAGCAGGCCGTTCTCAACGACCGCGACGCGCGTCTCCTGGGGGGTGACGTTGATCAGGATCTCTTCACTCATTCTGAGGTTCGCCCCACCCCGTGGCAGGTCGCAATGGCGGCCTCAGGCCGGATTTGCGCCATCTGCGATTCATGGTTGCGGGTCCCGGTACAGGCCATGCTTGCGGATATAGTTCCATACGTTGCCGGGCAGCAGGTAGCGGGGCTGTCGGCCCTCGACAACACACTGGCGGACAACGGAAGAGGAGATGTCGAATTCCTGTTCATCACTGAGGTAGATCGATCCATGCGGAGCCTCGAGAACTTGCGTTACCTGATCCGTCCCGTGCTTTTCATAGAGCATATGCTCGCAACCCCGGCCGGCAAGCCTGTAGCCGGGACGACGTAACAACATGATATGACAAATGGACAGAATTTCATCATATTTGTGCCAGCTGCAAAAATCCGCAAAGGCATCCACCCCGAGGATCAGGACCAGTACCTGTGAGGTGCCGATTTCCTCGCGAAGTTCCCTCAGCGTATCGATCGTGTAAGACGGACCGGGCCGGCGCAACTCGCGATCGTCAACGATGAATTCGGGAATGGAGTGGGTCACAAGACCCAGCATGTCCCGTCGGTGCTGTGCACTTGCGCCTGCGGCTTCCTTGTGAGGGGCCTGCCGGCACGGGATGAAGCGGATTTGCCCAAAGCCAAAACGCGCCTGCAGCGCCATTGCGGATTTTATGTGTCCGAAATGAACCGGATCAAACGCGCCGCCGAATATGCCCAACACATCTGTAGTCCGATCAACCCGATTGGAGCCGGAAATATGCGCCTGCCGGCCCGGAATGAGACTCCCTGAGACCGCGGCGGCTATTCACGGATATTCCCATCCCCCAGCACAATGAACTTCTGGGACGTCAGCCCCTCCAGGCCGACCGGGCCACGAGCGTGCAGCTTGTCCGTGCTGATGCCGATTTCTGCGCCCAGGCCGTATTCGAAACCATCTGCAAAGCGCGTCGATGCATTGACCATCACCGAGCTGGAGTCCACTTCCTGCAAGAACTTTTGTGCGATGTCATCGTTGTCCGTGACGATCGCATCGGTGTGCTGCGAGCCGTAGGTGCCGATGTGATCGATGGCCTGTGCCATGCCATCCACCACACGAACGGACAGCACCGGTCCGAGGTACTCCTCAAACCAGTCTTCCTCGCTGGCCGCCGAAATCCCTGCCAACAATGCGCAAGTCTTCTCGCAACCACGCACTTCCACGGCCTTTTGGTCCAGCTGTGTTTTGATCCGTGGCAGGACCTCGCCGGCAATGGCCTCGTCCACCAGCAGGGTTTCCATGGCATTGCAGACCCCGAAGCGATGGGTCTTGGCATTGACCGCGATGGCAACCGCCATGTCCTCATCGGCTTGCTCGTGAATATAAACATGGCAGACCCCGTGCAAATGCTTGATCAGTGGAATCGACGATTCCTGCATGATTCGCTCGATGAGGCCCTTGCCCCCCCGGGGGATCACGATATCAATGGCCTCGCGCGCCTGCAGCAACACCCCGACCGCCTCGCGGTCCGGCGTCTCGATCACCTGGACGATATCCCCGGATAACCCCGCCCGGTCCAGGCCCGCGTGGATGCAACTGGCGATGGCATGGTTGGAATGCAGGGCTTCGGAGCCCCCTCGCAGGATCGCGGCATTGCCGGACTTGAGGCACAGGGCAGCGGCGTCCGCGGTGACGTTGGGACGCGACTCGTAGATGATCAGGATCACGCCGATGGCGACACGCATCTTTCCGACCCGGATGCCGCTGGGGCGCGATTTCATCGGGGTCTTCTGGCCTACCGGGTCCGGCAACAGGGCCACCTGTTCCAGGCCCTCGGCCATGGCATCGATTCGACCCTCGGTCAGTTCCAGCCGGTCCAGCAGGGCCTCGCCCAAACCGTGTTTCCGGCCCGCCTTGAGGTCCAGCCCATTTTTTTCCCTGAGCATGTCTTTTGAGGCAAGAATCTGCTGGCCGATCTCCCTCAAGGCCTGGTTCTTCTGCTCCGCCGTGGCATGGGCAATCTCGCTTTTTGCGCCCGCCGCACGCCGGGTGACCTCGGCGATATAGCGCTGCACTGACCCGTTTTGATCTTTTGCGGTGTTATCCATGGTTATCTGAAGTGTGCCGAGCGACGCTGTGCTGCCCAGAGGGTAGCCGGTTACCCGGCCGTTTGTATGGCGATTCCCAATTGTATCAGTTCATGCCATGGATTTCCGTCGCCCCGGCCCTTGATGACCCGGTCGACCCAGGCGCATTGCCTCAGCAAATCAGCACTCCCCGGAGGCCGTGAACGTTCACCCACACCCACGCATTGCTGGTGTGTGCGGCTCAGACCGACGAGCGGGTTTGAGTGCGAGAACGCCGGGGCCGCGGATGCGCCCTGCCGGACCTTGGTAATTCTCCGGACCTGCTCCGTCATTGCCCACAGCAGCAAGGGAGGCTTGACGTCTTCTTTTTCGAGCCCGCGCAGAATGCGCACGAGCCGTGCAGTTTCCCGGGTGGCCAGCACTTCCGTCAACTCCTTCAGGGAGTAGTGGCTGCTGTCGGTCAGCACCCGGCTTACGTTTTCCAGCGTCAGTTCCTTGTCCTCAACCACCAGTGCAATTTTCTCGAGCTCCTGTCGGGCCGCCAGCAGGTTCCCCTCCACCTGCTGGGCAATGAATGCAACGACATCGCGCCCGGCCTGAAAGCCTTCGGCACCCAGCTTCTTGCGAATCCAGTTTTCCGTTTCTGCATAATTCAGGGGCCAGACCCGCACCAGGACCCCGGCCTTGTCGATGGCCTTGACCCATGCGGCATTCATGGTGCTGCGGTCCAGGCGAGGTGCCTGCACCAGCAAGGCGACATCCTCATGCAGGTCCTGGACGAAGCCTGTGATCGCCTTGGAGCCGCTGGCCCCGGGCTTGCCGGTTGGCAGGCGCAAGTCGACCAGGGTGCGCTCGCCGAACAGGGACAAGGCATGCTTGGCGGCCTCCAGTTCGGACCAGTCAAACCCGGTTTCGGCGGTGAGTATTTTTCTGTCGGTAAAGCCGGCCTTCTCCTGGTGAGCGCGGTACATGTCCACGGCCAGCATGTGTTGGTACGGCTCGTCGCCGGTCACCAGCAAAACCGCAACCGGTGTCCGTTCAAGGCAGGCCTTCAGCTGTGAGAATCGTAGTTGCATGCGGGAAATAACAAAGAACTGGCGTATCCGAAACCCTACACACAAACGTTACATGAAAGCCCGCGAACAATACAATCCTCGTGGTAAGCTTTGCGCTTTGCAAAGCGCAGGCACCACAATAATGAACATCGAAACGATCGGCATGATCGGGCTGGGCATCATGGGACGGCCCATGGCCATGAACCTGATGCGTGCCAATTACAAACTCGCGTTCTACGCACGACGGGCCAGTTCGCTGCAGCCTTTCAAGTCCCACCCCGTAGGCCAGTTCGAAACCCCTGCAGAACTGGCACGGCATTGCGACATCACGATCACGATGCTCTCGGACACTCCCGACGTCAGGGAAATCCTGGCAGGCGATACAGGCATCATTCACGGTGCGCGTGCCGGCCACCTGGTCATCGACATGAGCACAATCTCCCCGGAGGAAACCCGGAGCCTGGCCATGCAACTGGGCCACCATGGCATTGACATGCTGGATGCCCCGGTATCCGGTGGGGAACAGGGTGCTATCCAAGGGACCTTGTCCATCATGGTCGGCGGCAAGGATGCCCTGTTCGCCGAGGCTTTGCCGGTGCTTCAGTGCCTGGGCGGGAACATCACGCATGTGGGCGATCACGGAGCCGGACAGGTCGCCAAGGCCTGCAACCAGATCCTGGTTGCGCAGACCATGTCCGCCGTGGCTGAAGCCTTCCTGCTGGCAAGGTCTTCCGGGGTGGACCCCGCCAAGGTCCGCGATGCCCTGATGGGCGGATTTGCGTACAGCAGGATTCTCGAGGTGCACGGCAAGCGCATGCTGGACAATGCCTACCGGCCGGGCTTTAAAGCCGCGCTGCACCACAAGGACCTGGGGATCGCCCTGCACAGCGCAAGGGAAAACGGAATCTCCATACCCGGCACGGACCTGGTGGCCGACTACCTGGAAAAGATTGTCGAGACGGGCAACGGCGAGCTGGACTCGGCGGCCATCGCCAAAATCATCCTGGGTGAAATCAAGTAAGGGAAGGTATCCGGCTTCAGCTAGTCCAGGGAGATTGCCTGCATGCGTCGCACGATCCGCTGCGCCGCCTCCGTTCGCATCTCGTGCAGCAGTTGTCGTTCCTCACCGTCTGAACCCAGGACATCGTGCTTGTCGAACACCAGCACCCGGTGAATCCGGATCTTCTGCCTGGCGAGCGGATCACTGTGCTGTGCGTGCCTGATGTCAAAGGAAACATCGAGCATCAGGTCATATTCACGGGCCTTGCCGCTGGCATCCAGCGAAAGCACTTCCCGGGCCGTCTCCTCGGAGACGATGTCCAGGCGGATGGCGGCATGGTCAGGCTCCACCACATTGACCCCTCCGGACCTCAGGGATTCCTGGACGAGATGCACCAGCTCCCGGCTCGAAGATACACCGTTCACGGCAACATCTTGCAGGCCGGAAGACACGTCCCCGCTGCCGGCAAAACGGAATCCGCAGCCCGGCAAAAGGCTGAGCAGAACCAGGGTCGATGCCATGAATGCCGTGAAATAGCGCATTTCGCTTAGTGTACAACGATATTGACGATGCGATTGGGCACGACGATTATTTTCACAATCTTTTTGTTCTCGACAAAGCGCATGACGCTCTCGTGATCCAATGCGGCCTTCTCGATTCCGGCGTTATCCATGCCTGCGGCAACCTGTATGGATGCGCGCTTCTTGCCATTGACCTGTACTACCATTTCAATGACGTCCTTTTTCAGGGCCTGCTCATCCACACGGGGCCAGGCCGCCCGGTCGACCGGTTGTGCATGGCCGAGCCGCTGCCATAATACGTGACAGACGTGCGGCAGGACAGGTGCGAGCATCAGCACCACCGATTCCAGGGCCTCCTGGCAGATGGCGCGCCCGGTGGCTGAACGGTCCTTGAAGCCGTTCACTTCGTTCACCAGTTCCATGTTCGCGGCGATGGCCGTATTGAAAGCATAGCGCCGGCCCATGTCGTCGGTGACTTTGCGGATGGTCTCGTGGATCTTGCGGCGCAGCTTCACCTGGTTTTCATCCAGCTCTTCGGCAACCACGCTGGCCGCATCGACGGTGCCGGGTTCGGCATGGTCCTCGACCATCCGCCACAGCCTGTTGATGAACCGGTGCGCACCTTCGACCGCAGAATCCGACCACTCCATGTTGTGTTCGGGCGGGGCGGCAAACATCACGAACAGGCGCACGGTATCCGCTCCGTACCGGCTGATCAGGGCCTCGGGGTCCACGGTGTTGCCCTTGGACTTGGACATTTTCGTGCCGTCCTTCAGCACCATGCCCTGGGTCAGCAGCTTCTCGAAGGGCTCGTCGTTTTTGCACAGCCCCATGTCACGCATCAGCTTGTTGAAAAACCGGGCATACAGGAGATGCAGCACGGCATGCTCGATGCCGCCGACATACTGGTCCACCGGCATCCAGTACTGCACCCGGTCATCCAGCATGGAAGTCTCGTTGTCCGCACAGCAATAGCGTGCGAAATACCAGCTGGACTCGAAAAAGGTATCAAACGTGTCCGTTTCCCGGGTTGCAGGGGCCTTGCACTTCGGGCACTCGACGGCATGGAAAGCCTCCATGGATTTCAGGGGCGAGACGGCCCCGTCGAAGTCGACCTCCTCCGGCAGACGCACGGGCAAATCCTGTTCCGGCACCGGCACGATCCCGCAGTGATCGCAGTGAATCACCGGGATGGGACAGCCCCAGTAGCGTTGCCGGGAGATGCCCCAGTCACGCAAGCGGTAGTTGACCTGCCGCTGTCCCGTCCCCTCGGATTCGAGCTTGCTGGCGATGGCATCGAAAGCCTGGCGGGAATCGAACCCGTCGAATGGCCCGGAATTGCGCAGCCAGCCCTTCTCAACAAAGGCGCCCCTGGATAGGTCGATGTCGGGGCTGCCCGGGTCCGGAAACACGACGGGCTTGATGGGCAGGCGGTACTTGCTGGCAAATTCCCAGTCGCGCTGGTCGTGGGCGGGCACCATCATCACCGCACCGGACCCGTATTCGATCAGGACAAAGTTGGCGACCCAGACCGGAATTTTCTCACCCGTCAGCGGATGGACGGCGTGCAGGCCCGTATCGACCCCCTGTTTCTCCAGGGTGCTGATCTGGGCCTCGGAGATCCTCGTCTTGGTGCACTCCTTTAAGAAATCCGCCACGTCCGGGGCGTTTTCTGCGGCATGCACGGCCAGCGGGTGTTCGGGGGCGAGCGCGAGACAGGTGACACCGAACAGGGTATCGGGGCGCGTTGTGTATACCTGCAGGTCCTGCTGGTCTTGCACGGAAAAAACGATTTCCACGCCCTCCGAGCGCCCGATCCAGTTGGCCTGCATGGTCCTGACCCGTTCCGGCCAGCCCTCCAGGCGCTCCAGATCGCCCAGCAGTTCCTCGGCGTAGGCGGTGATTTTCAAAAACCACTGGGTCACTTCCTTGCGCTCGATCACGGCACCGGAACGCCAGCCCCGGCCTTCGATCACCTGCTCGTTGGCCAGCACCGTCTGATCCACCGGATCCCAGTTGACGATGGCCTTTTTCTTGTAGACCAGGCCTTTCTCGTAGAGCCGGGTGAAAAACCACTGTTCCCAGCGATAGTATTCCGGACTGCAGGTGGCCAGCTCGCGGCTCCAGTCGTAGGCGAAGCCGAGGCGCTTGAGCTGGTCCCGCATGTAGCGGATGTTTTCGTAGGTCCACTTGGCTGGCGGTACCTGGTTCTCGATGGCCGCATTCTCCGCCGGCAGACCGAAGGCATCCCAGCCCATCGGCTGCATCACGTTCTTGCCCTGCATGCGCTGGAAACGGCTGATGACATCGCCGATGGTATAATTGCGAACGTGCCCGATGTGCAGGTGTCCGCTTGGATAGGGGAACATGGACAGGCAGTAGAATTTTTCGCGCTGCTCGTCCTCCACCACTTCAAAGGAGCCCTGCTGTTCCCACTCCTGCTGGACCTGCGGCTCGAGATCGTGCGGGTTATACGTGGCTTGCATCGATTATCGGTATCCGTTGGCGTACATGAACGCGTCGAAGCGAATCATCAGCGCCCATAGGCGTCCTCGAAACGTATGATGTCGTCCTCGCCCAGGTACGAGCCGGACTGCACTTCAATCAGCTCAAGCGGCTCCGAGCCCGGGTTTTCCAGGCGGTGCTTGGTGCCCGCAGGAATATAGGTCGACTCGTTTTCACCCAGCACGAACGTATCCTCACCCCGGGTGATCTGCGCCTGGCCCTTGACCACCACCCAGTGTTCGGCCCGGTGACGATGCATCTGCAAGGAGAGCGACTGGCCCGGATTGACCGTGATGCGCTTCACCTGGAAGCGGTCTTCGGTATCGACGGTCTCGTAAGCACCCCAGGGCCGATACACCTTGCGATGCACCTCGACCTCGCCTCGCGCCTCGTCCTTCAGCCCCGCAACGATGTCCTTGACCTCCTGGGCCCGCTCGCGCGGGGCCACAAGAATGGCATCCGCCGTTTCTGCCACGACCAGATCCTCGGTACCCACCGCAGCCACCAGGCGGTGACTGGCATGGATGTAGCAGCCCTTGCAGTCTTCGGCAATGACATCTCCCGAGGTTGCGTTGCCGCCGGAATCCTTTTCGAACGAGCCCCACAACGCATGCCAGGAGCCGATATCGCTCCAGTCACTGTCCAGGCGGACCACGGCAGCCTTGTCCGTTTTCTCCATGACCGCGTAATCCACCGAGATACTGGGCACGCCTGCGAAGGCCTCGGCATCCAGATGGATGAAATCAAAGTCCTGCCTGCGCCCCTCGTGGGCTTCCCGGCAGGCATCAAGAATGTCCGTGTGCAAACGCCGAACCTCCTGGACATACAGCTGTGCAGGGAACAGGAACATGCCGCTGTTCCACAGATAGTCTCCACTTTCCAGGTACGCCTGTGCCGTTTGGGCATCCGGCTTTTCCACGAACTCCTCGACATCAAGAACCGTGTCGGGTCCGTCCTCCTCCGCTCGCCTGAACCGGATGTACCCGTAGCCGGTCTCGGCATGATGTGGCAGCACCCCGAATGCCACCAGCCGCTTCTCCGCGGCCTGGCGGGCATGCGTGAGGGCCTGTGCAAATTTTTCCAGATCCTGCACGAGATGATCGGCCGGCAGGATCAGCAGCTGGGCATCGGCATTTTGCTCCAGTGCATGCAGGGCTGCGATGGTGATGGCCGGGGCCGTGTTGCGCCCCTCAGGCTCCAGGATGATGGCCGGGTGTTCCAGTCCCGACAGGCGCAACTGTTCGGCGGCCATGAAACGGTGCTCCTCATTGCAGATCACCAGCAGCTCATCGGCATGCCCCAGCGTCTGGAGGCGCTCGACGGTGGACTGAAACAGGCTCTTGCCCTGCCTGAGGGGAATGAACTGTTTCGGATACAGCTTTCTAGAGAGCGGCCACAGGCGTGTGCCCGACCCTCCGGATAATACGACCGGGACCAGTGGAACCGTTGACATGATGATAAATCCGATCGAGAGCCGTTGAAATTAATGCGTAACAGATCGCAGCGTATACCAGCGATGCAGGCAGATTATAAGGAAAATACCTGTCAGGATGGCGATAATCGCCGAATCCCCCCAGCGCGCGTACGGGGTGAGTCCGGTGTAGGGCCGGATTTTCGCGCGCACGACCTCTTCTTCAAACTGGGCGGCCTGCCCCGCGATGGCACCCCGGGGATCGATCACGGCCGAGATCCCCGTGCTGGTGGCACGCAGCAGGTACCGGCCCGTTTCGATCGCCCTGGAACGTGCAATTTCCAGGTGCTGGTGGGGAGCCAGGGAATCTCCGAACCAGGCATCGTTACTGACATTGACCAGAAACCTCGCCTCCGGCAAAGCCTCGATCACTTCATCCCCGTACACGATTTCATAACAGATGGAGGCTCCGACGAAATGCCCTTTCAACCGGACCAGCGGCCGCCCTGTACCGCTGCTCATGTCGGACATCGGAAGCACGATATGATCCGCCAGAAACGAGGCGACATTGCGCAACGGGATGTATTCCCCGAAGGGAACCAAATGGCGCTTGGCATAAAAGCCTTGCTCCTCGCCCAGGGTCATCACCGAGTTATAGGTCCTGTCGCTGCCCGGATCATGGGTGAACAGCCCGACCAGAAAGTCGACATTACCCGCGGCTGAAATTTTTTCCAGTTCCGGGATGTAGGTATCCTTCACCGAGGCATAGTAGGCAGGGATGGCAGTTTCCGGCCAGATGATGATATCGGCATCCTGGTGTGCCACGCTGAGCTGCAGGTACTTGCCCAGGATGTGGCGTTTTTGGGCACGGTCCCACTTCATCTCCTGGGGGATGTTCCCCTGGATCAGGGCAACGTTGAGCGATTCCTTCTGCGGGGTGGTCCAGTTGACCTGACTGAGTGCCAGCAAGGCCGCGGTGACCGACACCAGCAGGGCCACGCTGCCCATTCTCTGGCGGGCCGGGCCGAGCAGCAGTACCGCCAACAGGCAACTGATCACCAGGGCCGCCCAGCCGGCCCCGAAGCTGCCGAGCACGGGCAGGATACCCTGGAGCGGGCTGGAATGATGTGCGTGCCCGATCAAGAGCCAGGGAAAGCCCGTGAAAATCCAGCCGCGGACCCATTCGGACAATACCCAAAGGGTGGCAAAGGCAATCACCCCCCGGAGATCGGCGCCACGCTCGCGGCACAGCCAGGAATACAGGCCCGCGGTCAGTGCGGGAAACAGCGCAAGTGCGAGCACCAGCAGTGCGACCAGAAAGGCACTGAGCACAACCGGGGCATGGCCGAACTCATGGATACTGTTGTAGACCCAGGAGACGCCAAACCCGAAAAAAAACAGCCCAAAAACGAATCCCAGGGAAAACGCCTCTCTCCAGGGACGACCCAGGATGAATGCGTACAGGATGGCAGGACAGACCAGCGTCAGCCCCCACCAGGAGAACGGTGCGAACGCGCATACCAGCACGCCGCCAACGACCGCCATGATCAGCGTCACCACTGGATAGGGAAGATTGGGCATGTCGATCAGGGAAATTTGGCTAGCCGTCCCGCTAGGCAGTGGCGTGCGCTGAAGCGATTAGGTGCGTTCCGGGGTATCCGAGACATTGAGGAGATGAAGCCTTCTGCGGTCAGAACGCAGGACCTCCACGGTAAAGCGATCAAATTTTATTTTCTCCCCTTTTTTGGGCAAGTGACCAAACTTGCTCAAGACCAGACCTCCGAACGTCTCAAAATCCGTGTCGCTGTACTGGGTAGAAAAGAACTCGTTGAATTCCTCGATCGGCGTCAGGGCCTTCACCCCATACTGCCCTTGTGAGTGCTCGACGATGTAACGGTCTTCGGCCGCATCGTGTTCATCCGTGATATCGCCGACAATTTGTTCCAGCACATCTTCAATCGTCACCAGTCCCGAAACCCCACTGTATTCGTCCACGACGATCGCCATGTGGTTGCGGCCATCCTTGAACTCGTTGAGCAGCGTGTTCACCCTCTTGCTTTCAGGTACCACGACCGCAGGACGCAATACATCCTCCAGGCTGAAATGGCCTTGCCGGCCGTCCATGACGTAACGCAACAGGTCCTTGGCCAGCAAAATTCCCAGCACCTCGTCGCGGCTGTCGCCCACCACCGGGAACCGGGAGTGTGCCGAGTCAATGATGGTAGGCAGCATGTCCTGCAGGCTGCTGCCCCCGCGCACCACGACCATTTGCGAGCGTGGAATCATGATGTTCTTCACCTGGATCTCGGATACCTGGATGGCACCTTCGATCATCTCGAGGATGTCGCTGTCGATGATGCCGTCGACCCTGGACTGGTGCAGCAACTGGATGATCTCTGCGCGGTCCGCCGGTGATTTTTCAAAATGCTTTTTGAGAAAACCGGAAAAGTTGAATCGCCGCGGGGTGGTGATGCTCGTGTCTGACATAACGGTTCAGTAGGGATTCTCTACCCCCAGTTGAGACAATATCGAAATCTCCAGTGCTTCCATTTCCCTGGCCTCGTCATCCGCCTCGTGAACATGGCCCTGCAAATGCAAAATACCATGGACCAGCAGGTGGGCCCAATGGGCATGGGCCTCCTTGCCCTGCCGGGTGGCCTCCTCCGCCACCAACGGTGCACAAATGACGACGTCGCCAAGAAATTGCAGGCCCGTCTCCTTGGGCGGCGAAGCCGGAAAAGACAGCACATTGGTGGCCTTGTCCACCTTGCGATAGCGGTGGTTCAAGGCCCGTGCCTCTTCTTCGTCCACGATGCGCAGGCAAGCACTCGCATCGGCGTCCTGCGACCGGATCGCACCCGCCCATCTCCTGAAATCCGACTCGGCGGGTATGCTGCGATCCCGGGTTGCAATCTGTACGTCTAGATGAATGACCACGCCCGGGAAAGATCAGTCAGTCCGCATCATCGTCGTAGGCCCGGATGATTTTCTTGACCAGCGGGTGGCGCACGATGTCACGGGCATCGAAATTGCAAAAAGAGACTCCTTCGGTATTTCCGAGGATGCGTTTTGCATGCTTCAGGCCGGACTCCTTGATGCTCGGCAGGTCAATCTGCGTGATGTCGCCCGTGACGATTGCCTTGGAGCCAAACCCGATACGTGTCAGGAA
Source organism: Gammaproteobacteria bacterium (assembly GCA_965220895.1). GTDB lineage: Bacteria > Pseudomonadota > Gammaproteobacteria > UBA4575 > UBA4575 > WTFY01. Next base: position 1,753,113 of record OZ244850.1, on the reverse strand, counting down.
CATCTTCATCTGCTCGATGGTCGTGTTCTGTGCCTCGTCCAGGATGATATAGGCATCGTTCAGGGTGCGCCCGCGCATGTAGGCCAGCGGGGCAATTTCGATCACGTTCCTGTCGATCAGCTTGCTGACCCGCTCATAGCCCATCATTTCATACAGCGCGTCGTACATGGGCCTCAGGTACGGGTCGATTTTCTGTGCCAGGTCACCCGGCAGGAATCCCAGGCGTTCGCCGGCTTCCACCGCCGGTCTCACCAAGACCAGTTTGCGGGTCCGGTCATGCTCGAGGGCCGCCACCGCACAGGCCACGGCCAGGTAGGTTTTTCCCGTGCCGGCCGGACCGATGCCAAACACCAGGTCATTCTCTTCAATATAGCGCACGTAACGTTCCTGGTTCGCACCGCGCGGCTTGATCACGCTGCGCTTCGTGTAGACCGTGGGAGCCGCAGCCTTGAGCTTCTGTTCCGCTATGTTCGCGAGTTCGGATTCCTGCAGGTGCAGGTGGATGTCCGAGGACGACAGGACCTGGCTTGCTGTCGAATCGTACAGTTCCTTCAGGACCTCGACGGCGGCGTTGGTGGCCTTGGCCTCGCCACTGATGGAAAAGGCATTGCCGCGGTTGGTGATCTCTACACCCAGTCTTTTCTCAAGTTGATGCAAGTGCCCGTTCAGTGGCCCGCACAGGTTGGCAAGACGCGGGTTATCGGCAGGTTCCAGGAGGATGTTGACGGAATAGACTTCGGTTGCCAAAAGTTCAGTTACCTCTATGACAGGGTCTCATCATATATGCCACGCAATGAATTAGGAAATGCGTCCGTGATCCCGACGCGAACAAACTTCCCGATGACAGGCTCCGGGGCTGCGAAATTGACGACGCGGTTGTTCTCGGTTCGCCCGGAATACTCGAGTTTCGATTTCTTCGAATACCCCTCGACCAGGACGGTCTGCTCCGTGCCGAGCATGGCTTTCGCGTAGGCCATGGCATGGGAGCTGATCGCATCCTGCAGGGACTGCAGCCTGCGTTTTTTCACCTCCAGGGGGACGTCGTCTTCCAGGGAGGCGGCGGGGGTCCCGGGCCTGCGGCTGTAGATGAAGCTGTAGGACTGGTCGAATCCGACCTCTTCCACGAGCCCCATGGTGCATTCGAAATCCTGCTCAGATTCGCCCGGGAAGCCGACAATGAAATCCGAGGAGATGCTGATATCCGGTCGCTGCTTTCGCAGTTTGCGGATGATGGAGCGGTACTCCAGAGCCGTGTAGCCGCGCTTCATGGCGGCCAGGATCCGGTCCGAGCCACTTTGTACCGGCAGGTGCACGTGGTTCACCAGCTCCGGGATCTCGGCATATGCATCAATCAGATTATCTGAGAATTCAATGGGATGGGAGCTTGTGTAACGAATTCGCTTGATGTTCTCGAGGTGGCTCACGTAGTAGAGCAGCAGGGAAAAATCGACGATGTCCCCGTTCTCGTCCAGCCCCCGGTAGCCGTTGACATTCTGACCCAGCAAGGTGATTTCCCGGGCGCCCCGGCGGGCCAGCATCTGGATCTCGTCCAGCACATCCTGCAGGGGACGGCTGAATTCCTCGCCCCGGGTGTAGGGCACGACACAGTAGGTGCAGTACTTGCTGCAGCCCTCCATGATCGAAACGAACGCCGTGGGCCCCTTGTGCTGCGGCTCAGGCAGGCAGTCGAATTTTTCCATCTCCGGGAAAGTGATATCCACCACGGTCTTCTTTTCCTTTTCGGCCTGCTCCAGCAGGTCCGGCAAGCGGTGCAGCGTCTGTGGACCGAACACGACATCAACATGCCGGGCACGTGCAGCGAGGGCATCCCCTTCCTGGCTTGCGACACAGCCACCCACGCCGATCAGGAGATTCGGATTCTTGTCTTTCAGGGGCAGCCACTGGCCCAGCTGGGAAAATACCTTCTCCTGTGCCTTCTCACGGATGGAACAGGTGTTCAGCAACAGGACGTCAGCCTGCGAGACATCGGTGGCCACCTCGTAGCCATGGGAATCGTGCAGGACATCCAGCATCCTGGACGAATCATATTCGTTCATCTGGCAGCCCTGGGTTTTGACGAATACCTTTCTGGACATCGAATCGGTCCTGGTTTCTACACCCTCAGGCACGCAGCGCAACATTCCTGCGCACGGTGCATCGAACCGGGAGGGTTCCGGACATGGCCTTTTTTCGGAGCAAGGGACAATACGTCAGAAAGGGATGTCGTCGTCAAAATCGTCAGAGGAAGAACTCGGAGCGGTTTGTGCTGGCTCCATGCCCGACGGAGGCCCATCTTGCATCGAGGTCGAACTTCCTTTTCCGCCCAGCATCTGCATGTTGTTGGCGACGATTTCGGTCGAGTAGCGGTCGCTGCCGCTCTGGTCCTGCCACTTGCGCGTCTGCAAGCGTCCTTCCACGTAGACCTGCGAGCCTTTTCTCAGGTATTCACCGGCAATTTCTGCCAGCCGGTGAAACAGCACCACGCGGTGCCACTCGGTCTTCTCGACCTTCTCGCCTGAATTCCTGTCGTTCCGGGATTCTGTCGTGGCCACGCTGATGTTGCATACCGCTTTGCCGCTGGGCATGTATTTCACCTCGGGGTCCTGTCCAAGGTGACCGATCAGTATCGCTTTGTTGATGCCTCTTGCCATTAATTGTCCCTGTTAAATAGGTAAGGACGCCATTTTACGGAATTATGGAGCAGAACACACGGACTGCATCGGTCCCCGCCCTATGCATAGCAATTCGCAAAGGCCCGGGCTTGGCACCGCGGGCAGCGAAAGACGTATACTAGTCCGATTGCCTAAGCAAAATTGAACAGATGAAAAATATTACGGTCCGGGGCGCACGCACGCACAACCTTCAGGACATCGACCTGGATCTTCCCCGGGACCAGCTGATCGTGATCACGGGCCTGTCCGGTTCGGGAAAATCCTCGCTGGCATTCGATACGATTTTTGCAGAAGGTCAACGCCGGTATGTCGAGTCCCTGTCTGCCTATGCACGACAGTTCCTCGCACGCCTGGAAAAGCCGGACGTGGATTCCATCGACGGCCTGTCCCCTGCGATCTCGATCGAACAGAAAGCCAGCGCTCACAACCCGCGCTCAACCGTGGGCACCATCACGGAGATCTACGATTACCTCCGCCTGCTTTTTGCGCGCGCTGGCACACCGCGCTGTCCGACACACCATATCGACCTGCATACACAAACGATCAGCCAGATGGTGGACAAGGTCCTGTCCCTGGAAGACGGCAAGAAACTGATGCTGCTGGCCCCGGTAGTGCAAAACCGCAAAGGGGAACATCAGCAGGTGCTGGCCAAGCTGCGTGCACAGGGCTTCATCCGTGCGCGCATCGACAAGGAGGTCTATGAACTGGATGCACCTCCCAAGCTCAGCCTGAGACACAAGCACACGATCGAGGTCATTGTCGACCGGTTCAAGGTCAGGCCGGGAATGCGGCTTCGCCTGGCGGAATCCTTCGAGACGGCACTGAAGCTCGCCGACAACATCGCCGTCATCCAGTCCATGGACAACCCGGAGGAAGAGGAACTGGTATTCTCCGCGAAATTTGCCTGCCCGAAATGCGGCTACAGCCTGAATGAGCTTGAGCCGCGACTGTTTTCCTTCAACAATCCGGCGGGGGCATGTCCCGCCTGCGACGGTCTGGGTGTCGAGGAATTCTTCGATCCCGAACTGGTGGTCATCAGCGACCAGCTCAGCCTGGCAGGCGGAGCGATCCGCGGCTGGGACCGGCGAAACCCGTACTACTTCAACCTGATCCGTTCGCTCGCCAAGCACTTCCGCTTTGACATCGAGGCACCCTGGCACACGCTCGACGATGCGGTCCATGACATCATCCTGTACGGCAGCGAGGACGAGGAAATCCTGTTCCGGTACACGAGCGAAAAGAACCGGAGCTACCAGCGCAGACACCCTTTCGAGGGCATCATTCCAAACATGGAACGGCGCTTTAATGAAACCGCATCGAGTGCGGTACGCGAGGAACTCAGCAAGTATCTGACCACGCAGGTCTGCCAGGCCTGCGACGGGACCCGGCTCAACACCGAGGCAAGCCATGTGTTCATCAACAACCAGAACCTGCCGACCATTACCTCCTGGTCTACGGAGCAGGCACTGGGCTTTTTTGAAGGACTCAAGCTCACCGGCCACCTGGTCGCCGTCGGAGAGAAGATCATCGACGAGATCGGAGAACGGCTCAAGTTCCTGGTCAACGTCGGACTGGACTACCTGGCCCTGGACCGCACGGCAGAGACCCTGTCCGGCGGGGAACTGCAAAGGATCCGCCTGGCCAGCCAGATCGGCTCAGGCCTGGTGGGCGTGATGTACATCCTCGATGAGCCCTCGATCGGTCTGCACCAGCGTGACAACAAGCGCCTGATCTCCACGCTGAGCTCCCTGCGTGATCTCGGCAATACCGTGATCGTGGTGGAACACGATGAAGAGGCCATTCGCAGTGCCGACCATGTACTCGATATAGGCCCGGGTGCCGGCGTTCATGGAGGCCGGGTGGTGGCCCAGGGAACGCCACCCCAGATCGAGAAGAATGCAGCTTCCCTGACGGGGCAGTACCTGTCCGGCAAGCGCGCGATTCCCGTTCCACACATCCGCCTGCCTTACCAGCGAAACAAAACCCTGCGTATCGTCAAGGCGCGTGGAAACAACCTGCAGAACATCACGGTAAGCATCCCGCTGGGGCTGATGACGGTCGTCACCGGCGTGTCCGGCTCTGGAAAGTCCACCCTGGTGAACGACACCCTGTACCGGTACTGCATGCGCTACCTGCACAACTCCGGCACATCGCCAGCACCCTGCAGGGAAATTACCGGGCTGGAACAGATCGACAAGGTCGTGGATATCGACCAGAACCCGATCGGGCGCACACCGCGTTCCAATCCTGCAACCTACACGGGCCTGTTCACCCCGATCCGTGAACTGTTTGCCAACATTCCCGAAGCCCGGTCGCGCGGCTACACGCCGGGGCGCTTCAGTTTCAATGTGAAAGGCGGACGCTGCGAGGCCTGCAGGGGCGATGGGGTCATCCGGGTGGAAATGCATTTCCTGCCGGACGTCTACGTACCGTGCGATGTGTGCCAGGGAAAACGCTACAACCGCGAAACCCTGGAAATACGCTACAAGGGCAAGAACATCCACCAAATACTGCAAATGACCGTGGAGACGGCGTTCGACTTTTTCGAGGCGATTCCCGTGATCAGGCGCAGGCTGCAGACCCTCATGGACGTCGGGCTGTCCTACGTTACCCTGGGCCAGAGTGCCACGACGCTGTCAGGCGGAGAAGCCCAGCGCGTGAAGCTGTCTCGTGAATTATCCAAACGCAGTACCGGAAAAACGCTCTACATCCTGGACGAACCCACCACGGGCCTCCACTTCCACGATGTCGAGCAGCTGCTGAAAGTGCTTCACTATCTGCGTGACCAGGGCAACACGGTCATCGTCATCGAGCATAACCTCGATGTCATCAAAACCGCCGACTGGATCATCGACCTGGGGCCCGAGGGAGGCAACCGGGGCGGACAAGTCGTAGCCACTGGAACCCCCGAAGACGTGGCCCTTTCCAAGCCCTCCTTTACAGGTCAGTACCTGAGCCCCTTCCTGAACCTCAAGACCATCCAGGAAGAGCGATCCGCCTGATGTCCTTCAGGTTCCACCGTCAAAATCCACCGGGTCTCCCACCTTGAGGTCAAACCTCGCAGCGGCCGACCCGTCGCGTATGGCCACTTCGACCAGGTTACTGGAGTTGTCGTACCAGAAGCATTCCCCAGGCGCCACGCAGTGAAAGGCCGGCGCGTACCGGAGTTCCTCTCCATGGATTTTCAACACCCGGTTTTTGTCGGACGGCCGGTACCGGATGCCGGTCAATCCGTTGCCGAAGTGATCGATATATACGATTTCATGAAGATCATCGGGGAAGTCGGTACCCACCACGGTATCGGCAGGCACAGGTTCGAGCCTGGGGGTTACCCCTGAAACGATCTGTGCGGCGGTCGGTGCAAAGATATCGCGCCCGTGAAAGGTGTTCGATGCAGGCTCGGCGGATAATACGATCTCGAACCAGCGGGCCTCGGACAGCTTTCTCGATACCATCGAGAACAGGCCATTGTCCGGTCCCGTGAACGTATAGCCATCCCCTTCCAGGACGATCGGGCGCCGGTCAGACCCCACACCGGGGTCGACCACGCCGACGATCACGGACTCCCTGGGGACGTACTCCAGGAAACTTGCCAGCAGGTAGGCCGAGGCTTGGGGGTTGAATGCAGGCAGGTCATGGATGAGATCAATGACCCGGGCTTCGGGTGCATGCGTGTAGATTGCAGATTTGAGCTGACCGACATAGGCCCCGGAGGTCCCATAGTCGGTAGCGAGTACGATCGGCCTCATGGCAAGCAAGAACCCGGTGGGCGATTCAGCCGGACTTCATCCGGCGCGCATGTCCTGACGGCGGGGTCGACTACTCTTCCTCGCTGGGCCGGTCGACCAGCTCCACCAATGCCATGGGGGCATTGTCACCGCGGCGAAAACCGCATTTGAGAATTCGCAGGTAGCCGCCTGGACGAGCCTTGTAACGGGGTCCAAGCTCGGTAAAGAGCTTCCCCACGCTGGCCTTGTCGCGCAGCTTCGAGAAGGCCTGGCGTCGCCTTGCAACACTGTCTTCCTTGGCGAGCGTGATCAGCGGTTCGGCATAGCGGCGCAGCTCCTTGGCCTTGGGCAAGGTGGTACGAATGACTTCGTGCGAAAACAGCGAAGTAGCCATGTTGCTCATCATCGCCTTGCGATGCGGGCTGTTTCGGTTTAACCGACGTCCTGACTGGCGGTGCCTCATACTCGTTCCCGGTTAATACATTCAGACGAGAACCTTGCGGTCTTCGCGCAGGTTGGCCGGCGGCCAGTTTTCCAGGCGCATCCCCAGCGACAGGCCGTGGGTGCCCAGGACATCCTTGATTTCCGTCAGGGACTTCTTGCCCAGGTTGGGGGTTTTCAGCAACTCCACTTCCGTGCGCTGGATCAGGTCGCCGATATAGTAGATTTTCTCCGCCTTCAGGCAGTTGGCAGAGCGCACGGTCAACTCCAGGTCGTCCACGGGACGGACCAGGATCGGATCGATTTCGGGCTCGGCCTCGTCGGGTTCGACCTGCTCGTCTCCCTGCAGGTCCACGAACACGGACAGCTGCTGTTGCAGCACGCCCGCCGCCTTGCGGATGGTCTCCTCCGGGTTGACGGTTCCGTTCGTCTCCAGGTCGAAGATCAGCTTGTCCAGGTCCGTGCGCTGTTCCACGCGCGCACTTTCAACGGAATAGGCCACCCGGCGTACCGGACTGAAACTCGCATCCAGCAGCAGGGAACCGATCGCACGATCTTCGTCATTGCGCCGTTGTGCCGCCGGCTGGTAGCCGCGGCCCTTGGCGACTTTCAGGGTCATGTTCAACGATCCCCGCTCCGTCAGGTGGGCAATGACATGGTCCTTGTTCATGATCTCCACGTCGTGGTCAACCACGATGTCCCCGGCCGTCGCAACCCCCGGCCCCTCCATGTTCAGGCTGAGGGTGGCTTCCGATCGCTCGTGCATGACAACCGCGATGCCTTTGAGGTTCAGCAGGATGTCGACGACATCCTCCTGCACGCCCTCGATCGCCGTGTACTCGTGCAAAACGCCGTCGATCTGCACCTCCACTACGGCACATCCCGGTATGGATGACAGCAGGATCCGTCTCAACGCATTGCCGAGCGTATGTCCGAAACCACGGTCCAGCGGCTCCAGCACGACTTTCGCGCGACATTCGTCGACCAGATGGACATCAACCACTCTTGGCTTCAGCAACTCATTTGCACCCATTTATGCTAACCCCTTAAATTCTCGTTACTTGGAATACAGCTCAACCACGAGCGACTCGTTGATATCCGGCGGTAAATCATCACGCTCCGGAATGGATTTGAACTTGCCCTGCATCTTCTTGGCATCGACGTCCACCCAGTCCGGCAAGCCGATCTGTTCCGCTGCATTCAGTGCATCCTTGATCCGCAATTGTTTCGTGGACTTTTCGCGCACCGAAATCACGTCCTCCGGAGACACGTGATAGGAAGGGATGTTCACCGTCACCCCGTTCACCTCGATGGCCTTGTGGCTGACGAGTTGGCGGCACTCGGCACGCGTAACCCCGAAACCCATCCGGTAGACGACGTTGTCCAGCCGGCACTCAAGAATCTTCAACAGGTTTTCACCAGTCGAGCCCTTCAGGCGCGAGGCCCGCTTGTAATAGTTCCTGAACTGGCGCTCAAGCACCCCGTAGATGCGGCGCAGTTTCTGCTTCTCGCGCAATTGCATCCCGTAGTTGGAAACCCGGCCTCGCTTGTCGCCGTGCTGGCCAGGCAGCTTGTCAATCTTGCATTTTGAATCGAGCGGGCGAGCGCGACTCTTCAGCATGAGGTCCGCGCCTTCGCGGCGGCTGATCTTGCATTTGGGTCCTAAGTAACGTGCCATCTTAACCCTGCCTTACACTCGACGACGCTTCGGCGGACGACAGCCATTGTGCGGAATCGGCGTCACGTCGTTGATGTTGGTGATCTTGTATCCCATCGCATTCAGGGCGCGCACTGCCGATTCGCGGCCCGGGCCGGGACCCTTGATCCGGATCTCCAGGTATTTCAGGCCGTACTCCTGTGCCACCTGGCCGGCTCGCTGGGCCGCCGTTTGCGCGGCAAACGGTGTGCTCTTGCGTGAACCACGAAATCCCGAGCCACCCGAGGTCGCCCAGGCCAGGGCATTCCCCTGCCGGTCGGTGATCGTCACGATCGTGTTGTTGAAGGAGGCGTGAATGTGTGCCACCCCATCCGTTACGACGCGTTTCGCTTTCTTGCGGGCGCGTGTCGGTGTTTTTGCCATAATGATCCTGAATACCCTCTTGCTTATCTCTTGACGGGACGTCTCGGGCCCTTGCGGGTGCGGGCATTGGTACGGGTGCGTTGCCCGTGCAATGGCAATCCGCGGCGATGCCGGATTCCGCGATAGGCTCCAAGATCCATCAGTCGTTTAATGTTCACGGTCACTTCGCGGCGCAAGTCCCCTTCCACACGGTACTTGGCGACTTCCGTGCGCAAGCGGCCGACTTCGTCCTCGCTCAAATCCTTGATCTTGGTGCCCGCCTTGACGCCTGCCGCAGCACAGATCTTGCGGGAGCTGGAACGCCCGATGCCGTAGATGGCCGTCAAGGCGATTTCCGCATGCTTGTGCACCGGTACGTTGATCCCGGAAATTCGTGCCATTTCAATGTTTCCTCAAAAAATTTTCTGCTGTTTGCGACCCGACATCAGCCTTGCCGCTGCTTGTGTCGGGGATCCTTGCATATCACGCGCACCACTCCGTTGCGGCGAACGATCCTGCAGTTCCTGCACATTCTTTTTACTGATGCCCGTACTTTCATCGCTCTCTCACCCTGGTCTAACGCAAACTGCCTGCACGGCCGTAGCCCTTCAGGTTTGCCTTCTTCATCAGTCCCTCATACTGGTGCGACATCAGGTGCGCCTGCACCTGTGCCATGAAATCCATCACCACGACCACGATGATCAGCAGCGACGTTCCTCCGAAGTAAAACGGCACACTGTACTTGAGAATCAGGAACTCGGGCAACAGGCAAACCAGTGTGATGTAGATCGCACCGACCGCCGTCAGCCGTGTCAGCACACCATCAATGTAGCGCGCGGTCTGATCGCCCGGGCGGATGCCCGGAATGAAGGCGCCGGAACGCTTCAGGTTGTCCGCCGTTTCGCGCGAATCAAAAACGATCGCGGTATAAAAGAAACAGAAGAACACGATCGCAAGTGCATACAGCAGGACATACAGGGGCTGGCCGGGCGAGATGGCATTGGCCATCTGCTGCAGCCATGAAACTCCTCCCTCCGAACTGCTGGACCACTGCAGCAAGGTGGCCGGGAACAGGATGATGCTGGAGGCAAAGATCGGCGGGATCACACCCGACATGTTGAGCTTGAGCGGCAGATGGCTGGACTGGGCCGCGAACATTTTCCGGCCTTGCTGGCGCCGCGCGTAATTTACCGTGATTCGCCGCTGCGCCCGTTCTGCAAAGATCACGAAGGCCGTGACCGAAATCGCCATCAGGAAAAGGAACAGTGCAAATCCCTCACCCAGGGCGCCTTGGGCGACCAGGTCCAGGGTGCCGCCGATGGCGGCGGGCAGTCCCGCCACGATTCCGGCAAAGATGATGATGGAAATGCCGTTGCCGATGCCGCGTTCGGTGATCTGCTCACCCAGCCACATCAAGAACATCGTGCCGGTGACCAGACTGATGGTCACGGTGAATGCAAAGCCGATGCCCGGGCTCAGGGCGACCTGCTGGTTCTGCAGGGCAATGGACACGCCGATCGCCTGGAAGGTAGCCAGGAAAACGGTCCCGTAGCGCGTGTACTGCGTAATCTTGCGCCGGCCCGACTCGCCTTCCTTCTTGAGTTCCTTCAACGAAGGCACCACGGCACTCATCAACTGCATGATGATAGAGGCGGAGATGTACGGCATGATGCCGAGCGCAAAAATACTCAAGCGCTCCAGTGCGCCCCCGGAAAACATGTTGAACATGCCGAGTATGGTGCTGCTCTGCTGTTCGAAAAATCGCGCCATCGCCCCCGGATCGATCCCCGGAACGGGGATGAACGTGCCGATGCGGTACACCACCAGGGCCACCAGCACGAAAACTATGCGCTTTCGAAGTTCGCTGACCTGACCCAGCCCGGCAAGCCCGCCGACCGCGTTTGCGCCTGAACGTGCCATCAGTCCTGAATGCTCCCGCCAGCGGCTTCAACGGCCTTTTTAGCCCCTGCCGTAAACACCAGGCCCTTGGTCTTCACCGCGGCCTCGATCTTCCCGGACAAAATCACCTTGACGCGCTTGGCCGCGGCATGCACCAGCCCGGCCTTCTTCAATGCATCGATATCCACCACCCCGGAATCCATCGAGGCCAGTTCATGCAAGCGCAGTACAGCCGTCTCCGCGGACTTGCGCGAGCGAAATCCGATTTTGGGCAGGCGTCGCTGCAACGGCATCTGGCCGCCCTCAAATCCCACCTTGTGGTAACCACCCGATCGCGAATGCTGGCCCTTGTGCCCCCGCCCTCCGGTTTTCCCATACCCGGAACCGATGCCGCGCCCGACGCGCTTGCGCTCGGTTCGGCTGCCTGGTGCAGGTTTCAGATCGTTCAGTTTCATGTTCCTGGCCCTCAGGCTTCCTCCACCTGGAGCATGTAATCAATTTTGCGGATCATGCCCCGGTTCTCCGGTGTGTCGGCCACGGTGACCGGATTGTGAATCCGCCGGATCCCCAGCCCGCGCGCGCACGCCTTGTGTGCGGCAAGCCTGCCGTTGAGGCTTTTCGTCAGTGTCACTTTCAGTTGCTTGCTCATGATCAGGTCACACCGTCGGTCAGGACAGTACCTCTTCGATGGTCTTGCCACGTTTTGCGGCGATATAGTCCGGCTCCTGCATGCTGCTCAGCGCATTGACGGTCGCCTGCACCACGTTGATCGGGTTCTTGGAACCGATGCATTTCGACAGGATGTTCTTGATGCCGACGACTTCAAATACCGCACGCATGGCCCCGCCTGCAATGATACTGGTACCCACGGAGGCCGGCTGCATGAAGACTTTCGCAGCGCCATGGCGTCCCATCACGGGGTAATGCAGTGTGCCGTCCTTGAGCGGTACCTGTTTCATCTCCTTGCGCGCTTTTTCCATCGCCTTGCGGATCGCCAGGGGCACTTCCCGGGCCTTGCCGTAGCCGATGCCCACCTTGCCGTTGCCATCGCCGACCACGGTCAGTGCGGTAAAGCCGAACTGACGTCCACCTTTGACCACCTTGGCAACCCGGTTGACGGCAACCAGTCGTTCTTCAAGGCCATCAGGAATCCTAGCTGGTTCTTTCGCTACCATCGCAATATACGTACCTTCTGTTTAAAAATTTAACCCGGCTTCGCGCGCGGCATCCGCCAGGGCCTTGACGCGGCCGTGGTATCTGAACCCCGAACGGTCGAAAGCGACGTCCACTACCCCTTTCTCCTTCGCACGCTTGGCCACCGTCTCGCCGACCTTCTTGGCCGCTTCGATGTTGCCGGTATGCTTGACGGCCTTGCGCAACTCGGCTTCCAGGGAAGAGGCACATGCAACGGTGGTCCCCGCATCCGGCGAGATCACCTGGGCGTAGGTGTGTCTGAGCGTGCGGTGCACGCACAGGCGATGCACCTTCAGCTCGGCAATCTTGCCGCGCGTCTTGCGCGCCCTTCGCAGTCTTGAGACCTTGTTTGTCATCGGCTCGGTACCTACTTTTTCTTCGCCTCTTTGCGGATCACTCGCTCGTCGGAGTACTTGATCCCCTTGCCCTTGTACGGTTCCGGCTTGCGAAACGCACGGATTTCCGCCGCCACCTGTCCCACTTTCTGCTTGTCGGTGCCGCGTACGAGCACTTCGGTCTGGCTGGGCGTCTCGATCTTGATGCCCTCGGGCACGGGATACTCGACCGGGTGGGAAAAGCCCAGGGTCAACGACAGGACCTTGCCCCTCGCCTGCGCACGGTATCCGACCCCGACCAGTTCGAGCTTGCGCTCAAAGCCCTGGCTGACGCCGGTGACCAGGTTGTTGATCAGGGCGCGCATGGTGCCGGCCATGGCCGAATTACCGGACTTGCCCAGCGAGACATTGATCTGGTTGTCCTTTTGCTCGACGCTGACGTCCCGGTGGATGTCCATTGACATTTCTCCAACCGGTCCCTTCATGGCCAGATGCTGGCCTTGCAGCTTCACATCCACACCCTTGGGAATCTCAACAGGTTGTTTTGCAATTCGTGACATCGCTCGATTCAAACAGCTTGCATTACTCGATGGTGCACAGCACTTCGCCGCCGTGCCCCGCAGCCCGTGCCGCGCGGTCGGTCATGACGCCTTTCGAGGTGGAAATCACGGCAACGCCCATCCCGCCGATCACTCTCGGCAGGTCCTCGGCACTGTTGTATTTGCGCAGGCCCGGACGGCTGACGCGGCTGAGACGGCTGATCACCGGCTCACCCATGTAGTACTTGAGCCGTATCGTGAGTTCCGCCTTGGCGGTTTCGCTGTTCACGGAAACATCCTCGATATAGCCTTCGTCCTTGAAGACCTTGGCAATCGCCTCTTTCACTTTCGAGGAAGGCATCGTGACGGTCACTTTCCTGGCCTCCTGGCCATTGCGGATACGCGTCAACATATCGGATATCGGGTCACTCATGCTCATGTTCTTTCAGCCTGTGCTTTTTTAAACGATCCGTGCCTACCAGCTGGCCTTCACCAGCCCGGGAATATCCCCGCGCATGGCGGCCTCACGCAGCTTGTTGCGGCCCAGCCCAAACTTCCGGTAGTAGCCTTTCGGGCGGCCGGTCAGGCTGCAGCGGTTGCGCAACCGCACTGGGCTCGCATTGCGCGGCATTTTCTGCAACTGCAGCATGGCGTCCTGTTTTTCGTCGTAGCTGCTCGTCGGACTCTTGACGATGGCCTTGAGCTTTGCACGCTTGTCGGCACAGCGGCGCACGGTCTTGTTGCGCTTTTTCTCTCTCTCCAGCATGGATAACTTTGCCATGGGCTACCTACTCTCTATCTCTTGAATGGAAAACTGAAGGCTTCCAGCAATGCCTGGGCTTCTTCATCGGTTCTGGCCGAGGTCGTGATCGCGATGTCCATGCCGCGGATCGCATCGATCTTGTCGTAGTCAATTTCCGGGAAGATGATCTGCTCGGTGACACCCATGCTGTAATTGCCCCGCCCGTCAAAGGACTTGGGACTCAGGCCACGGAAATCCCGCACCCGGGGGATGGCGATGCTGATCAGCCGGTCCAGAAACTCGTACATCCTCGTCCTGCGAAGCGTCACCTTGCAGCCGATCGGGAAATTCTCGCGGATGCTGAACCCGGCAATGGATTTCCTCGCCCGTGTGACCACCGCTTTTTGTCCGGCGATCTTCTCGAGGTCCGCAATCACGTCCTTGATGGTTTTCTTGTCGCGCGCAGCCTCGCCGACGCCGATGTTCAGCGTGATCTTCTCGATCCGGGGCACCTGCATGAGGTTCTTGTATCCCTGCTTTTCCATCAGCTGGGGACGCACCGTGTTCAGATAGAAATCCTGGAGTCTGGACATCATCAATCCCTAAATATCGACCACTTCGCCGTTGGACTTGAAGTAACGGACCTTCTTGCCGTCTTCGAGTGTGCGCACCCCGACCCGGTCTCCCTTGCTGGTCACCGGATTGAAAATCATGACGTTCGAGACATGGATCGGCGACTCCTGCTCGTTGATGCCGCCCGAGACACCGGCATTCGGGTTGGGCTTCTGGTGCTTCTTGACGACGTTGATGTTTTCCACCACCACGTGGTCCTCGTTCACCTTCAATACCGTGCCGCGCCGGCCCTTGTCCTTGCCGGCAACCACTATCACGTCATCTCCCCTGCGAATTCTTTGCATGTTGATCAGTCCTGATAGTTGTCTCACGGTTAAACGGCTTACAGCACTTCGGGGGCCAGGGAAATGATTTTCATGAAGCGTTCGGTGCGCAGTTCCCGGGTCACCGGACCAAAGATCCTCGTGCCCACCGGCTGCAGTTGGGCGTTCAGCAGCACCGCCGCATTGTTGTCGAAGCGGATGGTCGAGCCGTCGGGGCGACGAATGCCCTTGGCCGTTCGCACGACCACGGCGTTGTACACCTCGCCCTTCTTGACCTTGCCCCGGGGAATGGCATCCTTGACGCTGACCTTGATGATGTCGCCGATACCCGCGTAGCGGCGCATCGAGCCGCCCAGCACCTTGATGCACTGCAATTTGCGCGCACCGCTGTTGTCGGCCACGCCCAGGGTACTCTGCATCTGGATCATATCAACCTCATCCCGCCATGGAATCTTCGCTGCGCTTGACCACTTCGACCAGCTGCCACGATTTCTTTTTCGACACAGGGCGGCACTCCCGGATCGAAACCTCGTCTCCCACCGCGCATTCATTGTTTTCATCATGCACGTGCAATTTCGTTGAGCGGCGGATGTACTTCTCGTACAGCGGATGCTTGATCTGGCGTTCCAGCAGCACCACCGCCGTCTTGTCCATCCGGTCGCTGATCACCCTGCCCTGCAGGGTACGGATTTTTTTGGTTTCCTCGGACATCTGAAACTTACGCATCCTTCTCTGATGACTTCTGGTTCATGAGCGTTTTCACCCGCGCAATATTTTTCCGGTTGACCTTGAACTGGTGCACACGGGTCAATTGACCCGTACCCAGCTGCATGCGCAAATTGAACTGTTCCTTGCGCAAATCGAGCAACTCCTTGCCGAGTTCCTCGTAGCTCTTGTTCTGGAGTTCCTTGTCCATAGTCCTGGCTACATCACGCTGCGCGTGACAAAGGTGGTCCGAATCGGCAGCTTGGCATCCGCCAGGCGAAAGGCCTCCCGGGCCACCTTTTCATCCACGCCTTCCATCTCGTAAAGCACCTTGCCGGGCTGCACCTTGGCCACCCAGTACTCGACGTTTCCCTTGCCCTTGCCCTGGCGTACTTCCAGCGGCTTTTTGGTCACCGGCACATCGGGAAACATCCGGATCCAGATCTTGCCGCCACGCTTGATATGGCGCGTCATCGCACGCCGCGCTGCCTCGATCTGCCTGGCAGTGATGCGCCCGCGGGTGACGGCCTTCAGGCCGTATTCCCCGAAACTGACCTTGTTGCCGTTCTGGGCAAGTCCGCGGTTGCGGCCTTTCCTCTGTTTTCGAAACTTTGTACGTTTGGGCTGTAACATCTTGAATCAACTGAACTCTTCGCTCCGGGATACGGACTTACTGTTCGGCTCCATCTTCGTTTTCTTTCGCATCCAGACCAAACACATCGCCTTTGTAGATCCAGGTCTTGATGCCGATAATTCCATAGGTGGTCTTGGCTTCCGCAAAACCGTAATCGATGTTGGCACGCAGGGTGTGCAGCGGGACCCGGCCTTCCCGGTACCATTCGCTTCGCGCAATCTCCGCACCGTTCAGGCGACCGGCCACATTCACCTTCACGCCCAGTGCCCCGAGTCGCATGGCGTTACCAACGGCGCGCTTCATCGCACGTCGGAAGGTGATTCGCCGCTCCAGTTGCTGCGCGATGCTTTCGGCAACCAGTTGTGAATCGATTTCAGGCTTTCGGATCTCCTCGATGTTGATCTTCACGTTGTTCACGCTCAAGCCCGTGCGCCTTGCGATCTCGTGTCGCAGGGCTTCGATGTCCTCGCCTTTCTTGCCGATCACGATGCCGGGGCGAGCCGTGTGGATCGTGATAAAGGCCGCACGCGCAGGCCGGTTGATCTGGATCCGGCTGACCGAGGCCTGCGAAAGTTTTTTCTTCAGGTAATCCCGGATCTCAAGATCGCTGCTCAGGAACTCTGCATAATCAGCGCCATCGGCATACCACTTGGACGTCCAGTCGGTGGAGATTCCAAGGCGCATGCCGGTCGGATGTACTTTTTGTCCCATATCTAGAAATCAACTCCTGCCAAAATTTCGTTATCGAGGTTCCTGCACTTCTTGCCCACTAGGCGTCGCTGACCACCACGGTGATGTGGCTCGTGCGTTTCAGGATCTTCGCGGCACGGCCCTTGGCGCGTGCCCTGAAACGGCGATGGGTCGGGCCGTCATCCACAAAGATCTTTTCAACCTTGAGCTCGTCGATGTCCGCGCCTTCGTTGTGCTCGGCATTGGCAATCGCGGACTCCAGCACCTTGCGGATAATCCCCGCCGCTTTCTTGGGGCTGAACTTCAGGATCTCCAGTGCCTTGTCCACCGCCTTGCCGCGCACCTGGTCTGCCACCAGCCTCGCCTTTTGCGGTGCAATGCGGACAAACGAAAGTCTGGCTGAAACCTCCATCACGATTTGGCCTTCCTGTCTCCCGAGTGACCCTTGAAGGTCCGGGTAATCGCGAATTCACCCAGCTTGTGGCCCACCATGTTCTCGCTGATCAGGATCGGCACGTGCTGGCGGCCGTTGTGTACGGCAATGGTGACCCCGACCATCTCCGGCACCACGAAGGAACGGCGCGACCACGTTTTGATCGGCTTGCGGTCATTCGTCGTCGCCGCTTTCTCCACTTTTTTCATCAAGTGGTGATCCACGAACGGGCCCTTGCGTAATGATCTTGGCATTGGGTGAATCTCTTAATCTATCTCTTGTTTCTGCGCCGCACGATCAGGCGGTCGGTACGGTGGTTCTTGCGGGTCTTGTAGCCCTTGGTCGGCATCGCCCAGGGCGATACCGGGTGGCGCCCGCCGGAGGTGCGCCCTTCCCCGCCGCCATGCGGATGATCCACCGGGTTCATGGCCACGCCTCTTACCGTCGGCCGCACGCCGCGCCAGCGTTTCGCACCGGCCTTGCCGAGCTTGCGCAGGTTGTGTTCGCTGTTGCCGACTTCCCCAATCGTTGCACGACAGTCCAGCAGGACCTTGCGCATCTCCCCGGAACGCAGTCTCAGCGTCGCGTAATTCCCCTCGCGCGCCACCACCTGGATGGCCGCACCCGCGCTGCGCCCGATTTGTGCACCCTTGCCGGGCTTCATCTCGATACAGTGCACCACCGTGCCCACCGGGATGCTTCGAAGCGGCAATGCATTGCCGACCTTGATCGGTACGCGTATCCCTGAGACGACCTCGCTGTTCGCGGACAGGTGCCGGGGCGCGATCATGTAGCGGCGTTCGCCGTCGGCATACTTGAGCAGTGCGATGTTGGCACTGCGGTTCGGGTCATACTCGATCCTCTCCACCCGGGCCGGGATGTCATCCTTGTTGCGCTTGAAATCAATGACCCTGAAGCGCTGCTTGTGTCCGCCGCCGCGGTGCCTGGTGGTAATGCGACCGGCATTGTTGCGCCCGCCGCTTCTTTTCTTGTCGCACAGCAACGGCTTGTAGGGCCCGCCCTTGTGCAGGTCCGGAGAGGTCACCTGGACGACGAACCGTCGTCCGGCGGAAGTGGGTTTTGCTTTTACGACTGCCATGACCAATCCTTACCGTTAGGCGAATCCACCGAAGTCGATATCGCTGCCTGCCTCCAGGGTCACGACGGCCTTCTTCCAGTCCGGTCGCTTGCCGGGCCGGCGGTTGAACATCTTGCGCTTGCCCTGCATGTTGATGGTGTTGACCTCGGCGACTTTCACGTCGAACAGTTTTTCCACCGCCTGCTTGATCTCGCTCTTCTTGGCGCTGCGGATGACGCGAAAAACATGCTGGTTACGCTTGTCCGCACCGGTCGCCGTCTTCTCCGAGACATGCGGGGCCAGCAGCACGGTCATCAGGCGCTCCTCGTTCATTGCAGCCACCCCTCGATTGCCTTCAGCGCATCCTTGGTCACGACCACATGCTTGTGGCGAAACAGGCTGACCGGGTCGATGCCTTCCACCTCGGTCACCTCGACGTGGGGCAGGTTGCGTACGGAAAGGTATAAATTCGTGTCGGCTTTGTCGGTGATGATCAGGGCGGAGGTGAGCTTGAGTTTTTGCAGTTGGGTCACGGCCTGCTTGGTCTTGGGCTCGGTGACGGAAAATTCCTTGATGACATGCAGACATTTCTGGCGGATCAGTTCCGAGAACATGCTGGCATAGGCTGCACGCACCATTTTCTTGTTGAGTTTTTGCCGGTAGTTTCTCGGCCGTGCCGCAAACGTGACCCCGCCGGAGCGCCACAGCGGGCTGTTGGAGGTCCCCGCCCGGGCACGTCCCGTGCCCTTTTGCTGCCAGGGCTTGGCGCCGCCGCCGCGCACATCGCTGCGGCTCTTGTTCGCCTTGGTTCCACTTCGCCCACCCGCCATGTAGGCCGTGACGGCCTGGTGCACCAGGGGTTCGTTGAAACTGCGCGCAAAGATGTCATCCGATACCGTGACTGAGGACTTGGTGTTGGCGATGGCGAGTTTCACGGCTCCAGTCCTCAGGCGTCGCCGGTGTCCGCTTTGGCCGTATCTTCTGCCTCGGCTTCCTGTGCCGGCAGGTTGATCTCCCCGGCATGCACGGGCCGGATCATCACGTCGCCGCCCGGGGCCCCGGGCACCGCACCCTTGATCAGGAGCAGGTCCTTGCCCTCATCGATCTGCACGACCTTCAGGTTTTTCGTGGTCACGCGGACGTTGCCCATCTGGCCGGCCATCTTCTTGCCCTTGAAGACGTGTCCAGGGTCCTGGCACTGTCCGGTGGAGCCCAGCGCACGGTGTGACAGTGAATTTCCGTGCGTGGCATCCTGCATGCGAAAGTTATGGCGTTTGACCGAGCCCGCAAAACCCTTGCCCTTGGATACGCCCGATACGGCCACCTTCTGGCCCACGGTAAAGAGTCCCACGCCCAGTTCCGAGCCTACCTGCAGGGTCTCGAGCTGATCTTTCGCCGGCCTGAATTCACGCAACCCTCGGCCTGCACGAACGCCCGCTTTTGCGAAATGGCCTGCGGCTGGCTTGTTGATGCGCGAAGGCTTGACCTCGCCGTAGGTGACCTGCACGGCATCATAGCCATCGTTCTCCTGGCGCCTGACCCGGGTGATGCGGTTGCCGGGCACGTGCAAAACCGTCACCGGCACAGACTCCCCTGCCTCGGTGAAGACACGCGTCATACCCATTTTTTTTCCTACCAATCCCAGAGACATTTTCGTCCTTTCGTACCGTACAAAGTGTGCAAGATTTTTACTTGACCGGATAACTGCGACCCGGCATGGGTCTCCCCAGGCCGGGCCGCAGGTAATCAAACATTATCCCAAATATCAGAGTCTTAGAAAACCACTTTCTTCACCTGGCTATACCCAATTCTTCTAGTTCAATTTGATCTGGACATCCACTCCTGCGGCCAGATCCAGCTTCATCAGTGCATCCACGGTCTTGTCCGTGGGCTCGACGATATCCATGATCCGCTTGTGGGTGCGGATCTCGTACTGGTCGCGGGCATTCTTGTCCACGTGCGGCGAGATCAGCACGGTAAAGCGCTCTTTCTTGGTGGGCAGCGGGATCGGTCCTTTCACCCGTGCCCCCGTGCGCTTGGCCGTTTCCACGATTTCGCTTGCGGAGCGGTCGATCAGGCGATGATCAAACGCTTTCAGGCGAATCCGTATTGTCTGTCCCGAGGTTGCCATCGTTCAGGTTGCCCAGCTGTGCGTATTACTCGATGATCTTCGAGACTTTTCCGGCCCCGACCGTTCGACCGCCCTCACGGATGGCGAAACGCAGTCCCTTCTCCATGGCGATCGGTGCGATCAGCGAAACCGTCATCTGCACGTTGTCGCCCGGCATCACCATCTCGGTGCCACTGGGCAGATCCACCGCGCCGGTGACGTCCGTGGTACGGAAGTAGAACTGCGGGCGATAGCCGTTGAAGAACGGGGTATGCCGGCCACCCTCTTCCTTGCTGAGGATGTAGACCTCGGCCTCGAACTTCGTGTGCGGGGTGATGCTGCCGGGCTTGCATAGCACCTGTCCGCGCTCGACCTCGTCGCGCTTGGTACCGCGCAACAGCACGCCGACGTTGTCGCCTGCCTGACCCTGGTCGAGCAGCTTGCGAAACATTTCCACGCCCGTGCAGGTCGTGGTCGTGGTCTCGCGGATCCCGACGATTTCAATTTCATCCCCGACCTTGACCACGCCGCGCTCCACACGCCCTGTAACAACCGTGCCGCGCCCGGAGATCGAGAAGACGTCCTCCACCGGCATGATGAAGTCCCCGTCAATGGCCCGCTCGGGCTCGGGAACGAAGGCATCCATTTCTTCCACCAGCTTGACGATGGAAGGAATCCCGGTTTCCGAGGTATCGCCTTCCAGGGCCTTCAGGGCAGAGCCTACGACGATCGGGGTGTCATCGCCCGGAAATTCATAGGCCGACAAGAGGTCGCGGACCTCCATTTCAACAGTTCGAGCAGCTCGGGATCATCCACCTGGTCCGACTTGTTCATGTACACCAGGATATGGGGCACACCCACCTGGCGTGCCAGCAGGATGTGCTCACGTGTCTGGGGCATCGGGCCGTCTGCGGCACTGACCACCAGAATGGCACCGTCCATCTGCGCAGCACCCGTGATCATGTTCTTCACATAGTCGGCGTGACCCGGGCAGTCCACATGGGCGTAGTGGCGGTTTACGCTCTCGTACTCGACGTGGGCCGTGGCAATGGTGATGCCGCGCTCACGTTCTTCCGGCGCATTGTCGATCTGGTCGTAGGTCCTGTACTCGCCGCCATGGGTCTCACCCATCACCTTGGTCATGGCCGCCGTCAAGGTCGTTTTGCCGTGGTCTACGTGACCAATCGTCCCGACGTTGACGTGCGGTTTGGTACGTTCGAACTTCTCTTTAGACATCTTTCTCTACCTCTTGAAATATCTTAATGCCAATACCTTGGCTTAGCCATTCTTTTTGATGATCGCATCGGCAAGATTGCCTGGTACTTCTTTGTATTTATGGAACTCCATGGAATAGGTGGCACGACCCTGGGTCGCCGAACGCAGGTCCGTTGCGTAGCCGAACATCTCTGCCAGCGGGACTTCCGATGAAATGACCTTGCCCGAAGGGCTGTCCTCCATGCCGCCCACCATGCCGCGGCGACGGCTGAGGTCTCCCACGACATCCCCCATGTGCTCCTCGGGAGTCACCACCTCGACTTTCATGACGGGCTCGAGCAATACCGGGTCGGCCTGCCTCGCGCCATCGCGAAAGGCCATGGACCCTGCGATCTTGAACGCCATCTCGGAGGAGTCCACATCATGAAAGGAGCCGTCATACAGCGTGACCTTGACGTCGACGACCGGGTAGCCCGCGATCACGCCGTTGAAGATGGCTTCCTTGACGCCTTTTTCCACGGCTGGAATGTATTCCTTCGGTATCACGCCGCCAACGATCTTATTTTCAAACTCGAAACCGCCTCCCGGCTCCTGCGGCTCGATCTTCAGGTACACGTGCCCATACTGTCCGCGTCCACCGGATTGGCGTACAAACTTGCCTTCCTGCTCGACATTCCTGCGGATGGTTTCACGGTAGGAGACCTGCGGTGCGCCAACGTTGGCTTCCACGCTGAATTCGCGTTTCATGCGGTCAACGATGATGTCGAGATGCAGCTCGCCCATGCCGGAAATAATGGTCTGGCCGGATTCCTCGTCCGTTCGCACCCGAAACGAAGGGTCTTCCCGGGCCAGCTTCTGCAGGGCGATGCTCATCTTTTCCTGGTCCGACTTGGTTTTCGGCTCGACGGCCACCGAGATGACCGGTTCCGGAAACTCCATGCGCTCCAGGGTGATCGCCTTGTCGATATCACACAGGGTTTCGCCCGTGGCCACGTCCTTCAGGCCGACGGCCGCAGCAATGTCCCCGGCCCGGACTTCCTTGATTTCTTCACGCGAGTTCGAATGCATCTGCAGGATCCGCCCGACACGCTCCTTTTTGCTCTTCACCGGGTTGTAGACGGTGTCTCCTGAATTCAGGACCCCGGAGTACACGCGGAAAAAAGTGAGCGTGCCCACGTAGGGGTCGGTAGCAATCTTGAACGCCAGCGAAGCAAACGGTTCATCGTCCGAAGACCCGCGCTCCACCGTGGTGTCCTTGCCGTTCTCCGCGATCCCCTGAATGGCGGGTACATCGGTCGGAGAAGGCATGAATTCGATGATGGCATCGAGCAGGGCCTGCACCCCCTTGTTCTTGAAGGCCGTGCCGCACAGGGCAGGCACGATCTCGTTGGACAGGGTGCGGATTCGAAGCCCCTTGCGGATGTCTTCCTCGGACAGGGTTCCGTTCTCGAGATAGTGCTCCATGATCTCCTCGGAGGACTCCGCGGCCGCCTCGACCATCTTCTCGTGCCACTCCTGGGCCTCGGCTTTCAGCTCGTCGGGAATCTCGACTTCCTCGAACGTCGTACCCTTGTCCTCTTCATTCCAGTAGATCGCCTTCATCTTGATCAGGTCGACCACGCCCTTGAAGTTTTCCTCGGCGCCGATCGCGAGCTGGATCGGCACGGGGTTGGAGCCCAGCCGTTCCTTGATCTGGCCGACCACGCGCAAAAAGTTTGCGCCGGTGCGGTCCATCTTGTTGACGAAAGCCATGCGCGGCACCTTGTACTTGTTCGCCTGGCGCCACACGGTCTCGGACTGCGGCTCGACGCCGCCGACCGCGCAAAACACGGCACAGGCCCCGTCGAGGACGCGAAGCGAACGCTCCACCTCGATGGTGAAATCCACGTGACCCGGGGTGTCGATGATGTTGATGCGATGCTCGTCGAACTGCTTGTCCATGCCGTCCCAGAAACAGGTGGTCGCCGCCGAGGTGATGGTGATGCCGCGTTCCTGCTCCTGCTCCATCCAGTCCATGACGGCTTCCCCGTCGTGCACCTCGCCGATCTTGTGCGAGATGCCGGTGTAGAACAGGATGCGCTCGGTCGCCGTGGTCTTGCCGGCATCAATGTGAGCCATGATGCCAATATTGCGGTAGCGCGAGATCGGTGTTTTGCGTGCCACGACTAGGATTCCTGAATCGAAGGACTACCAGCGGTAGTGTGAAAAGGCCTTGTTCGCCTCGGCCATCCTGAGCGTGTCCTCACGCTTCTTGATCGCCGCGCCTTTTTGTGAAGAGGCATCCATCAGCTCGCCCGCGAGCTTGTTGATCATGGATTTCTCGCCACGCTTTTTGGCCGCATCGACGATCCAGCGCATGGCCAGGGTGGTCTGTCTCACGGGACGCACTTCCACCGGCACCTGGTAGGTCGCACCACCGACGCGCCGGGACTTGACCTCGACGAACGGGCGTACGTTCTCGATTGCCTTCTTGAAGATCTGGATGCCTTCCTGCCCGCTCTTGCGCTGGACGTTGTCAAACGCCTGGTAGAGGATTTTCTCGGCCACGGACTTCTTGCCGTTTTTCATCA
This sequence comes from Gammaproteobacteria bacterium, assembly GCA_965220895.1. Taxonomy (GTDB): domain Bacteria; phylum Pseudomonadota; class Gammaproteobacteria; order UBA4575; family UBA4575; genus WTFY01. The sequence continues at coordinate 1,729,173 of OZ244850.1, read as the reverse complement.
GCATGTTGACGAACTTGGCCACCAGCTGATCCCCGTACTTGGGATCATCCAGGATCTTGCGCTTGGGAACTTCTCTTCGACGGGACATGGCTAGACGGCTTCAGTAAAACGGGACAACTACGACTTGGGTTTCTTGGCACCGTATTTCGAGCGGGCCTGCATGCGGTCCTGAACGCCCTGGGTGTCCAAGCTGCCGCGCACCGTGTGGTAACGCACCCCGGGCAGGTCCTTGACACGACCGCCGCGGATCAGCACCACCGAGTGCTCCTGCAGGTTGTGGCCTTCGCCACCGATGTAACTGGTCACTTCAAATCCGTTGGTCAGGCGCACGCGCGCGACCTTGCGCAGGGCCGAGTTCGGCTTCTTCGGCGTGGTCGTGTACACGCGTGTACACACGCCGCGCTTTTGCGGACAGCTGGCAAGCGCGGGAACGTTGCTTTTCTCCACTTTGCGCTTGCGCGGTTTTCGCACCAGTTGATTGATTGTCGTCATAAATTTTCTATACCTAAAACAAACAACAGGCCGATGAAACATCGGCCTGTGTTAGCCGCGAAATTGTAAAAACCATCCGCCATGCTGTCAAGCAAGGCTTTCGCTTATTCAGCGCCCGGTGCAGCCTCGACTTTGGCGCTGTTCTCCCCTGCCGCAGACAGTTCCTCGGCCAGGGCAGCCTCGACCTGGTCCTCAGCCGACAGCTCGCCTTCCTCCGCATCTGCCGCTTCCATCTCGGCCAGGAGATCACGGCGGCGCCCTTCATGGTAGGCGAGGCCCGTGCCCGCCGGAATCAATCGCCCGACGATCACGTTTTCCTTGAGTCCGCGCAGCATGTCCTTGGAGCCGCGCACCGAGGCTTCGGTCAGCACCCGGGTGGTCTCCTGGAAGGAGGCCGCCGAGATGAACGACTCGGTCACCAGCGAGGCCTTGGTCACGCCCAGCAGCACCGGCTCGAACCGGGCAGGTTCCTTGTCATCGGCTTCCATCTTCTCGTTGATCTCGAGTGCGCGCGATTTCTCCACCTGCTCGCCCTGCAGGAAGTTGGTATCGCCGGGGTCGGTAATCTCCGCCTTGCGCAGCATCTGGCGGGTAATCACCTCGATGTGCTTGTCGTCGATGTCCACGCCCTGCAGGCGGTAGACGTCCTGGATCTCCTTGACCAGGTACTCGGCCAGCTCGGTCACCCCGAGCAGTCTCAGGATGTCGTGCAGGCTCAGTTCGCCGTCGACGATGACCTCGCCCTTCTCCACGTACTCCCCTTCGAACACGTTGATCTGGCGCCATTTCGGGATCAGCACTTCCTTGGACTCACCGTCCTCGTTGGTAATCACCAGGCGCTCCTTGCCCTTGGTGTCCTTGCCGAAGGACACGATGCCGGTCTGCTCGGCAAGCACTGCCGCCTCCTTGGGCTTGCGCGCCTCGAACAGGTCAGCCACCCGCGGCAGACCGCCGGTGATGTCCCTCGTCTTGGAGGACTCCTGCGGGATCCGCGCGATGATGTCGCCCACGCCCACGGTATCGCCGTCGGACAGGCTGATGATCGCACCGGGGTGCAGCGTGTAGTGGGCCGGTTTCTCGGTACCCGCGAACTTCAGGGGCTTGCCTTTGCCATCCAGCAGGTTGACAGCCGGTCGCAGGTCCTTGCCGGCCGCGGGACGGCTTCTCGGGTCCAGCACGATGGCGGAACTCAGGCCGGTGACCTTGTCCGCGAACATGTTGACCGTCACCTGGTCTGCGAAATCGACCAGCTGGATCTTGCCGCCGACCTCGGTGATGATGGGACGGATATGCGGGTCCCAGGTCGCGACCGTCTGCCCGGCCTCCACCTTGTCCCCGTTGTTCACGGAGATCGATGCCCCGTAGCTGATCTTGTAGCGTTCCTTCTCGCGACCCTGTTCATCGACCACGCTCAATTCGCCTGACCTCGATACCGCGACATTGTGCCCGTCCTTGTGCTTCACCAGCTTCACGTGGTGCATGTCGATCGTGCCGGTGGACTTCACCGTGATACCGCTGGTGGAGGCCGCACGGTTGGCCGCACCTCCGATATGGAACGTGCGCATCGTCAACTGGGTGCCTGGCTCACCGATGGACTGGGCGGCGATCACGCCGACGGCCTCGCCGATGTTGACCAGGTGTCCTCGTGCCAGGTCGCGGCCATAGCACATCGAGCAGACCCCGTAGCGGGTCTCGCAGTTGATCGGAGTGCGCACCTTGATCTCATCGATGCCAAGATCCTCGAACTTCTTGCACCAGCCCTCATCGAGCAGGGTGCCGGCCGGGATCAGCACGTTCTTGCCCTTGGAATCCATGACGTCGGCGGCCACCACGCGACCGAGTACCCGGCTTTGCAGGGTTTGCACGACGTCGCCGCCTTCGATCACGGGTTTCATCACCATGCCATCGGTGGTTCCGCAGTCGTTCTCGGTGACCACCAGGTCCTGGGCGACGTCCACGAGGCGGCGCGTCAGGTAACCGGAGTTGGCGGTCTTGAGCGCGGTATCGGCAAGTCCCTTGCGCGCACCGTGCGTGGAAATGAAGTACTGCAGTACGTTCAGGCCCTCGCGGAAGTTCGCGGTGATGGGCGTTTCGATGATCGAGCCGTCCGGCTTGGCCATCAGGCCCCGCATGCCTGCCAGCTGGCGGATCTGTGCGGCCGAGCCCCGTGCCCCGGAGTCGGCCATCATGTAGATGGAGTTGAATGATTTCTGCGTGATCGTCTCGCCTTCCGCGTCCTCGACTTCCTCGTTGCCCAGCCGGCTCATCATGGCCTTGGCCACCTGTTCGTTGGTGTGCGACCAGATATCGATGACCTTGTTGTAACGCTCTTCCTTGGTCACGAGACCAGAGGCATACTGGGAGGCGATCTCCTCGACTTCCTTCTCCGCATCACCGAGGATCGATTCCTTCTCTTCCGGGATGACCATGTCATCGGCGCAGAAGGAGATGCCGGCACGGGTGGCGTAATTGAAGCCCGTGTACATGAGCTTGTCGGCCAGGATCACGGTGTCCTTGAGGCCGGTGCGACGGTAACACTCGTCGATCAGCGACGAGATGGCCCGCTTGTCCATGTCGCGGTTGACCAGCGCAAAGGGCATGCCTTCCGGCAACACCTTGGAGAGGATCGCCCGGCCCACGGTGGTTTCGGTGACGCGGCGCACGGTCTCCAGGCTGCCGTCCTCGCCTTCTGCCACGTCCTTGACGCGAATCTTCACCTTGGCATGCAGGCTGACAGCATGGCTGTCGTAGGCACGCTGTGCCTCCTCGACATCGGCGAAGGACATGCCGGCGCCGAGCTCGTTCACTTTCTGGCGCGTGAGGTAGTACAGGCCCAGCACGATGTCCTGGGACGGCACGATGATCGGGCTGCCGTTGGCCGGCGAAAGCACGTTGTTGGTCGACATGATCAGCGCCCGGCTTTCCAGCTGGGCTTCCACCGACAGCGGCACGTGTACGGCCATCTGGTCGCCGTCAAAATCGGCGTTGAAGGCCGTGCACACCAGCGGATGCAGCTGGATGGCCTTGCCCTCGATCAGGATCGGCTCGAACGCCTGGATACCGAGGCGATGCAATGTCGGTGCGCGGTTCAGCAGCACCGGGTGCTCGCGGATGACTTCCTCGAGGATGTCCCAGACCTCGGGACCTTCCTTCTCGACCACCTTCTTGCAGGCCTTGATGGTCGGCGCAATGCCGCGCATGTGCAGCTTGCTGAAGATGAACGGCTTGAAGAGTTCCAGCGCCATCTTCTTGGGCAGGCCGCACTGGTGCAGTTTAAGGGTAGGCCCGACCACGATGACCGAGCGCCCGGAATAGTCCACGCGCTTGCCGAGCAGGTTCTGACGGAACCGGCCCTGCTTGCCCTTGATCATGTCCGCCAGGGACTTCAGCGCCCGGCGGTTGGTGCCGGTGATCGCCCGGCCGCGCCGCCCGTTATCCAGCAGGGCATCGACGGCTTCCTGCAGCATGCGCTTTTCGTTGCGCACGATGATGTCCGGAGCATTGAGCTCCAGCAGGCGTTTCAGGCGGTTGTTGCGATTGATGGCCCGGCGGTACAGGTCGTTGAGGTCCGAGGTGGCGAAGCGCCCGCCATCGAGATGCACCAGCGGGCGCAGGTCCGGCGGCAGCACCGGCAGGACGGTCAGCACCATCCACTCGGGCTTGTTGCCGGACTCGATGAAATTCTCGGCGAGGCGCAGGCGCTTGGACAGGCGTTTCAGCTTGGCCTCCGAGCGGGTCTCGGTGATCTCCTGGCGAAGGTTCTCGACTTCCTGCTCGAGGTCCACCTGCTTGAGCAGTTCGTAGATGGCCTCGGCTCCCATGCGGGCATCGAACTCGTCACCATAAGTCTCGATCGCCTCGAGGAACGCCTCGTCTGAAAGCAGCTGCTTGTGCTCGAGCCCGGTCATGCCCGGGTCGATGACGATGAAAGCCTCGAAATAAAGCACGCGCTCGACATCGCGCAGGGTCATGTCGAGCAACAGGCCGATGCGAGACGGCAGCGATTTCAGGAACCAGATGTGGGCGACGGGACTGGCCAGCTCGATGTGGCCCATGCGCTCGCGGCGCACCTTGGTCAGCGTGACCTCAACGCCGCACTTCTCGCAGACCACCCCGCGGTGCTTGAGCCGCTTGTACTTGCCGCACAGGCATTCGTAGTCCTTGATGGGCCCGAAAATCTTGGCGCAGAACAGCCCGTCACGTTCCGGCTTGAAGGTACGGTAATTGATGGTCTCGGGCTTTTTGACCTCGCCGTACGACCAAGAGCGGATCATGTCGGGAGATGCCAAGCCGATGCGGATGGCATCGAAATCGACCACTTCCCCCTGGTTCCTCAACAAACTGATCAAGTCTTTCATAATCTTCCTCGTACCCTTTGCCTGCCGTGATGGCCTCTCTTCGTTACGTGCCCGGTATCCTGTGCGCCCGGATCAGGCTTCCTGCTCAAAATCGATGTTCAGCCCCAGCGAGCGAATCTCCTTCATCAGCACGTTGAAGGATTCCGGCATGCTGGCATCGATGCTGTGGTTGCTGTCGACGATGTTCTTGTACATCTTGTTGCGGCCCATGACGTCGTCGGACTTGACCGTGAGCATCTCCTGCAGGGTGTAGGACGCGCCGTAGGCCTCCAGGGCCCAGACCTCCATCTCCCCGAAGCGCTGGCCGCCAAACTGCGCCTTGCCACCGAGCGGCTGCTGGGTCACCAGGCTGTACGGCCCGGTCGAGCGGGCGTGCATCTTGTCGTCCACCAGGTGGTTGAGCTTCAGCATGTACATGTAGCCGACGGTGATCTGGCGATCGAAACGCTCGCCGGTGCGCCCGTCCCAGAGGTACGTCTGCCCGTCCTCCGGCAGGTCCGCGAGCTTCAGCATGCGCTTGATCTCGGATTCCTGGGCGCCGTCGAAGACCGGTGTGGCCACGGGCACCCCCTTTCGCAGGTTCCCGGCCAGGGTTCCGATCTCCTCTTCGCTGAACTCATTCAGCTTCACCGAGATGCCTTCATCCTTGTTATAGACTTCATTCAGGAAACTTTTTAACTCTCTGACTTTTCCGGAGTTATCAATGATCTTTCCGATCTTCAGACCGAGCCCCTTGGCCGCCCACCCGAGGTGGGTCTCCAGCACCTGGCCGACGTTCATTCGCGAAGGCACGCCGAGCGGGTTCAAGACGATATCCACCGGGGTGCCGTCCTCCATGTGCGGCATGTCCTCGACCGGCACGATCATGGACACCACGCCCTTGTTTCCGTGGCGACCGGCCACCTTGTCGCCCGGCTGCATGCGCCGCTTGACCGCGAGGTACACCTTGACCATCTTCAGGACACCCGGGGCCAGATCGTCCCCTGCGGTAATCTTTTCCTTTTTCTCCTGCAGGCGCTTGTCGAACGACTCACGCTGGCTCTTCAGTTGTCCGGAGAGTTTTTCCAATTGCGCGGTGACCTTCTCGGAGCGCATGCGGATCTCGAACCAGTAGTCGCGGTTGAGCGCTTCCAGGTAGGTCTTGGTCACCTTGGCGCCGGCCTTGAGCCCTTCCGGCCCGCCCTCGGAGACCTGGCCGGTGATCAGGCGCTCCACCCGGCTGTAGATGTCATCCTCGTAGATGCGCAGCTGGTCGTTCAGGTCTTTTTTCACCTGGTCGATTTCCGCTTCCTCGATCTGCAGGGCGCGCTTGTCCTTGCTCACCCCGTCGCGGGTGAACACCCGCACGTCGATCACGGTGCCTTCCATGCCGGAGGGCACGCGAAGCGAGGTGTCCTTCACGTCCGAGGCCTTCTCGCCGAAGATGGCGCGAAGCAGTTTCTCTTCCGGGGTCAGCTGGGTCTCGCCCTTCGGGGTGACCTTGCCGACCAGGATGTCACTGGGGCGCACCTCGGCCCCCACGTAGACGATCCCCGAGTCATCCAGCTTGGCCAGCAGGTTCTCGCTGACATTCGGGATGTCGGCCGTGATTTCCTCGGCACCCAGTTTCGTATCCCGTGCAAAACAGCTGAGCTCCTCGATATGGATGGTCGTGAAGCGGTCCTCTTCCACGACACGCTCGGAGATCAAAACGGAATCCTCGAAGTTGTAGCCGTTCCACGGCATGAAGGCGACCAGCACGTTCTGCCCGAGGGCGAGCTCGCCGAGATCGGTCGAGGGCCCGTCGGCCAGCACGTCGCCGCGGGCGATGATGTCCCCGGGGCGCACCAGCGGTCGCTGGTTGATGCAGGTGTTCTGGTTGGAGCGCGTGTACTTGGTCAGGTTGTAGATGTCCACGCCCGGCTCACCGGCCTCGGCTTCATCGTCGTTGACCCGCACCACGATTCGCCCGGCATCCACGGTGTCTACCGTGCCGCCGCGCCTGGAGACCAGGGCTGCCCCCGAGTCGATCGCCACGACGCGCTCGATGCCGGTGCCGACCAGGGGTTTTTCCGCGACCAGGGTGGGCACGGCCTGGCGCTGCATGTTCGAGCCCATCAATGCGCGGTTGGCATCGTCGTGCTCCAGGAACGGGATCAGGGAGGCCGCGACCGAGACGATCTGCTTGGGCGAGACATCCATGTATTCGACCTTGTCGCTCGGCACCAGTGAAAACTCGTTGCGGTGGCGTACCGAAACCAGCCCGTCCAGGAACCGCCCCCGCTTGTCCAGGCGCGCATTGGCCTGGGCAATGGTGAACTGGCCCTCCTCGATGGCCGACAGGTACTCGATGTCCTCGCTGACCTTGCCGTTGACCACCTTGCGGTACGGAGTCTCCAGGAACCCATAGTCGTTGGTGCGGGCAAAAATGGCCAGGGAGTTGATCAGCCCGATGTTCGGACCCTCCGGGGTCTCGATCGGACAGACACGCCCGTAATGGGTGGGATGCACGTCGCGCACCTCGAATCCCGCGCGCTCACGCGTCAGGCCGCCCGGGCCCAGCGCGGAAATCCTGCGCTTGTGGGTGATCTCGGACAACGGGTTGTTCTGGTCCATGAACTGGGAAAGCTGGCTGGAGCCGAAGAATTCCTTGATGGCCGCGGCGACCGGCTTGGCATTGATCATCTCCTGGGGCATCAGGCCCTCGGACTCGGCCAGGGTCAGGCGCTCCTTGACGGCGCGCTCGACACGCACGAGCCCCACGCGAAACGCGTTCTCGACCATCTCCCCGACACAGCGCACGCGCCGGTTTCCGAGGTGATCGATGTCATCCACCATGCCCTTGCCGTTGGGGATGTCGATCAGGGTCTTCATGACATCAAGGATGTCTTCCTTGCTCAGGGTTCCCGAGCCCGACGTCTCCTCGCGGCCAACACGACGGTTGAACTTCATGCGGCCCACCGGAGACAGGTTGTAGCGCTCCGGTACAAAAAACAGGTTCTGGAACAGGTTCTGCGCCGCATCCTTGGTCGGCGGCTCACCCGGTCGCATCATGCGGTAGATTTCCACCTGGGCTTCGAGCTCGTTGGTGGTGGTGTCGATGGCCAGCGTCGAGGTAATGTACGGACGCCGGTCGATGTCGTTGGTGTACAGCAACTCCAGCACGTCGACGGAGGACTCCAGGATTTTCTCGACGTTGTCCTCGGTCAGCTCGTCATTGGCGCGGCATACCAGTTCACCGGTGTCCGTATCCACCAGGTCCCTCGCCAGCACCTTGCCAAGCAGGTACTCCACCGGGACCTCGAGCTTCTTGATGCCCGCCTTTTCAATCTGGCGCACGTGGCGCACGGTGATGCGCCGGCCCGCCTCGACAATCACCTTGCCCCGGTAGCGGATCTCGAATGGTGCGATCTCGCCACGCAGGCGCTCGGGAATCAGGTCCAGGATAAAGCCGGTGTCGGTGATGTGAACCGTGTTGGTGTCGAAGAATATGGAGAGAATCTCCTCGCTGCTGAAGCCCAGGGCACGCAGCAGGATGGTGGCCGGAAGCTTGCGGCGGCGATCGATTCGAACGAACAGGCAGTCCTTATGATCGAACTCGAAATCCAGCCAGGAACCGCGGTAGGGAATCACCCGGGCCGAGTGCAACAGTTTGCCCGAGGAATGGGTCTTGCCCTTGTCATGATCGAAGAACACCCCGGGGGAGCGGTGCAGCTGGGAGACGATGACGCGTTCGGTGCCATTGATGACAAAGGCACCGGTGTCCGTCATCAGGGGCAGCTCGCCCATGTAGACTTCCTGCTCCTTGACGTCCTTGACCTTCTTGGCGTTGGCCGGGGCCTCCTTGTCGTAGATCACCAGGCGCAGCAGGACCTTCAGCGGCGCATGGTAGGTGAGGCTCCTAAGCTGGCATTCCTTGACCTCGAACGGAGGCGGCTCAAGGCGGTAGCTGACGTACTGGAGTTCGACATTTCCCGAGTAGCTGATGATGGGAAAGACCGACTGGAACACGCCGTGCAGGCCGGCCTCCTCGCGTTCCTCGTCCGGGCGGTCGTCCTGCAGGAAGCGCCGGTAGGAAGCGAGCTGAATCTGCAGCAGGTAAGGCGCTGTCAGGATTTCCGGTCGCTTGCCAAAATCCTTGCGGATACGTTTTTTACTAGTGTAGCTATATGCCATCGAGATCACCCCATTATCAAAACGCGCATACAAAAGGACCCGGCAGCGCCTGCAGGCGCTGGCTGGTCCGTTCAGGGATTGGGTAGAGCAACGATTACTTGAGCTCTACGGTCGCACCGGCTTCTTCAAGTTGCCCCTTGATTTCTTCGGCCCCTTCTTTGGCTACAGCCTCCTTGAGCGTGGAAGGAACGCCTTCGACCATGTCCTTGGCCTCTTTAAGGCCCAGCCCGGTAATGGCGCGCACGACCTTGATGACGGCAATCTTGTTGTCGCCAAAGCTGGTCATGACCACATCGAACTCGTCTTTCTCGGCTTCGGCCGCTGCTCCGCCATCGGCCGCCGCTGCAGGCGCAGCCACCGCTACCGCAGACACTCCGAACTTCTCTTCCATGGCTGATACCAGGTCAACCACGTCCATGACGCTCATTTCCGAGATCGTCTCAAGAATATCTTCTTTCGTAACTGCCATTTTCATCTCCTAGTCAAAACAAAACCCAAAATCCATCAGACCCAAAATTCTTTACAAACCTTTCAGAATACCCCGCTAACCCGCGGCTTCTTTCTGCTCACGCACGGCTGCAACGGTCCTCACCAGTTTTCCGTGAGGGGCCGCCAGGGTGCGGACAAATTTCTCGATCGGTGCTTTCATCACGGCCATCAGAAGCGCGATGGCCTGCTCCTTGTTCGGCAGGCTGGAGAGCTTCTCCAGTGCAGAGGCCTCAAGCAGCTCGCCATCGACGGCGATCAGCCGCACGGCCAGCAATTCATTTTCCTCGGCGAAGTCCTTGGCGAGGCGCGCGGCAGAACCCGGATCCTCCTGCGAGAACATCAGCATTAGAGGACCTGAAAGCTCCTTGCTCATACACTCATAAGATGTGCCCTGCAATGCACGGCGGGCCAGCGTGTTCTTGATCACCCGGAGATACACGCCCTGCTCGCGTGCCTGGGCGCGCAGCCCGGTGAGTTCGCTGACCGTCATGCCTCGGTACTCGGCCGCGATCACGGAATGTGCACGGGCCGCCACCTCGGCGACTTCGCTCACCACCTCTTTCTTTTGTTCAATTCGTAATGCCATTCCTACGTTCCCTGAGATTCAGCGTACAACGGTTGCGATTCGATCATCCTGCCTTAGGACAACACGGCCTGGTCCACCTGCACCCCGGGGCCCATGGTGGATGAAACGGTCACCTTCTTGATGTAAATCCCCTTGGCGGAGGCCGGCTTGGCCTTCACCAGGGCTGCGAGCAGCGCTCTCAAGTTTTCCTCCAGCGCCTTGGTCTCGAACGTGACCTTGCCGATCGTGCAGTGAATCAGCCCGCCGCGGTCGGTCTTGAAGCGCACCTGTCCGGCCTTGGCATTCTCCACGGCACCGGCCACATCCGGTGTGACGGTCCCCACCTTGGGGTTGGGCATGAGTCCTCGCGGGCCCAGGATCTGTCCCAGCTGTCCCACCACTTTCATGGCCTCGGGTGCGGCGATGGCCACGTCAAAATCAATCTGTCCCTGCTTCACCTGTTCTGCCAGATCGTCCAGTCCGACCAGATCCGCACCCGCAGCTTTTGCGGCCTCGGCTGGCTGCCCCTCGGCAAACACGGCCACCCGGACCGTCTTTCCGGTTCCATTCGGAAGCACCGAAGAACCCCGCACGACCTGGTCCGATTTTCTCGGGTCCACGCCCAGCTTCACGCAGACATCCACGGTCTCCTCGAAGCGGGCCGCGGCACAGTCCTTCACCAGTTGCAGCCCCTCATCCGGAAGATAGGTCTTGTCGACTCCGACCTTTTCCTGTGCAGCGCGCATTTTCTTGCCCGGTTTCGCCATCTCTCTAGACTCCTTCCACTTCCAGGCCCATGCTGCGGGCACTGCCGGCGATGGTGCGAACGGCGGCATCCATGTCGGCGGCCGTGATGTCAGGCATCTTCACCTTGGCGATCTCCTCGAGTTGGGCGCGGTTGACCTTGCCGACCTTTTCCGTGTTCGGGCGCCCGCTGCCCTTGTCCAGCCGGGCCGCCTTTTTCAGCAGCACGGAGGCCGGAGGGGTCTTGGTGATGAAGGTGAAGCTTCGGTCATTGAAGACCTCGATCACCACAGGCACCGGCATGCCCTTCTCCAGGCCTTGGGTCTGGGCGTTGAATTCCTTGCAGAAGTCCATGATGTTGACGCCGTGCTGCCCCAGGGCCGGGCCGACCGGCGGGCTGGGATTGGCATCGCCTGCAGGGACCTGCAGCTTAATGAATGCTTCTGTCTTTTTTGCCATCGTTCTTCTTCCGTGTGTGCTAGCCTTTTTCCACCTGGCCGAAGCCCAGTTCCACCGGGGTCGAGCGTCCGAAGATCTGGACGGCCACCAGCATGCGGCTCTTCTCGTAGTTCACTTCCTCGACCACGCCATTGAAATCGTTGAACGGTCCATCGGTGACGCGGACCACCTCGCCGGGCTCAAACAGTACCTTGGGTTTGGGCTGATCCACCCCTTCCTGCATGCGCTCCTTGATGTTCTGCGCCTCTTTCTCGGTGATCGGGGCAGGCTTTTCGGTGGACCCGCCGATGAAGCCGAGCACTTTAGGACAATCCTTGACCAGATGCCAGGTGTCATCATTCATCTCCATCTTCATCAGCACGTAGCCCGGGAAAAACTTCCGTTCGCTGCGCCGTTTCTGGCCTTCGCGCATCTCCACGACTTCCTCGACCGGCACCAGGATCTCGCCGAACTTGTCCTGCATTTCGAACCGCTCGATTCGCTCCGCGAGCGAGCGCTTGACCTGGTGTTCGAACCCGGAATACGCATGCACCACATACCAACGCATCGCCATCAGTTGTTCCTACCTGATCACCAACTGGATCAAAGAAGAGAGTCCCCGGTCCACCAACCACAAGAAAAGTGCAAGAATCACAACGACGATCAGGACCACGGCCGTGGTCTGCAGAGTCTCGATGCGGGTCGGCCAGACCATCTTGCGCACCTCCGTGCGCGCATCCTGCATGAAGCCTGCAAACTGGCGGCCCTGCTCTGTCATCAGGGCAATGACCGCTGCCAGCACGATGGCTGCCACGATGACCAGGACCCGGTACAACAGCGCCAGATCAGCAAAGATATAGAACGCGAGCAGGCTGGCCCCGACGATCCCGGCCGATACGGCCAGTTTCACGGTATCCATGCTGCTCGGAGTCGCGTCAGCTTTTCCCGCCATGTGCCTGCCTAAAGTTGCAACCTGTAGATGTGTAGCCCTGGACCGCATCCGTACTGGCAGGCCAGGAGGGAATCGAACCCCCAACCTGCGGTTTTGGAGACCGCCGCTCTGCCAATTGAGCTACTGGCCTTCACTCAGTACCTTGCAATTGCCAAACAACTAAGTATATCGAGATTTCAGGGCGTTTGGAACAGCTATCTGCGAAAGATCGCAGCCTCCACAGGCGCCTGGAATCAAGGGGCTATCTTCGTGGTGAGCAGGGTTTCCAGCAGGCTGAGGTCAATGCAACGGCTTGTGCCTAGACTTCCCCTAGAAGCGGTGGCCGGTGCATCCGGCTCGCCCAGGTGATCCACCACGAGGCTGGCTCCGCTGAAATCATGGGTGCGGGTGTACTGGCTTACCGTGATCACCGTCCTGAGTCCGGCACCGAGTGCGGCCCTCAGACCATTTTGCGAATCTTCGATCACCAGGCACGCATCAGGGTACTCATCCAGTTCCTGCAAGATATAGTGATAGACATCGGGGGCAGGTTTTTTACTCGGGACCACATCCCCGGCTGCGATCACATCGAACCACCCAGGGGCGGCTGGGTCCAGACTCGTCTCCAGAAGAGTGGTCACGTTGCTGTGGGTGGTCGTAGTCGCGATCCCCAGGCGAATGCCGGTAGCCCGCATCTCCTGGATCAGGCGCTTGACTCCGGGACGCAGCGGAATTTGGCCTGATGACAAAGCCTCATGAAATTTTCTGGTCTTGACTCGATGAAGGCTCTCGATGAAGTCGGACAGGCGGTCTGGTTCGCTGAATGCAGGCGAGTAGTGATCGACATAGTGGCAAATCCGCTCTTGACCGCCCGTCACCGCAAGCAATTCGTCATACAACTCGGGTGGCCAGTGCCAGTTCAATCCCTCCTCCCTGAAGGCGTGGTTGAATGACTGCCGATGGGCTTCCTCCGTCTCGGCAATGGTGCCATCAACATCGAATATCAAAGCAGTCAGTTTCAAGTCGATCTGCAAAATTTATACGATCCAGTAAATCTGGATGGACAGACTTTCCGTATCAATATTCATGGATCAATCTTCAAACGCGTTTACGTACCTGAGAGATTCCTAAATATATGTGCTCTTTTTTTAAGAATAACCGTGACTATTCACCCTCATCCTGTAGTACTGGAGGCTGTGCTAGTGACTCTTCCAACAAACTAAACACCGTTTGAAAATGCTGGAAATCATCTGGAGTCCCATTTTCACAGAGCCATTTGCAAAGATTGCTTTTCTCGTCTGGATTAACAATCCACTTTTTCGGGATCACTATTCTCTCCCCTCTTTTACGCACCTCACTCTCAGATTCAATATCTATGAACGCGGGTTTAAAATTTTCCATTTTTTCCAAGGTTGCCTGCGGGAATAGGTTTTCAATCCCCTTCTTTATTGGATGCGTTTCTTGGAATGGAATCTTTCTCCTGAACAAATTCCCTTCAGATTCCTTGGCAAAATCTTTATCACAATCATAAAGAAGCACTATCTTCTGGGGGAGAGATCCGGATAACTTTGCTATCCGCCAAAATTTATCTAAATTTGGACTACCTCCGCCATCTTTGAGTTCAAACTTTTCAAGCTGCTCTTGCTGGTTTAGTAATTCAGCAGCCTTCTGAATATATTTCACATCAGTGGCACCCTCGACAAATACCATAGGCTTTTGGGCGCTACCAATTGCTTCTCTAATATCATCGGCAAACCGCCTCGTTTCAGAAAATGTATCGTAGGCCTTCGCGAATTCACCGAATTCCTCGGGACTTATTTTGTGTCCTTGAGGCAAGCGATACAGTGCGAACCCATTTTCACCGAAGAGGTTTCTCATGCCGAGAACGAAAAGTGGGGAATGTGTCGTAATCACGAACTGGACACGTGGGAACATTTTTATCAAACGGGGGAGAATTTCGTACTGATGAACCACATGCAGGTGAAGGTCAATCTCATCTACGATTACAATACCACGCACTTCATTTGCATTGGTCAAAGGCGTCCTAGATAAATCGAAGTCCCGTAATATGGATAAAAAAAGATTCAGTAAACAAGTTTCACCACTGGATAACTGGAAAATGTTGGGGACTAGTCGGTTCTCACCTTCCATAACCGAAACAACCCTATCAAGCCTACTGCCAATACCAAGTCGGATATTTTTGTTGCCCCCGATTACGTTACGAACTATCTGAAGTGCAATTTGATAAATATTTGTCGCTTGTCCAGAGTATCCTGCGAATCTGTTAATCCGAATAGGTTGATTATTTATTGGAATATCCATTTCATGGGTTTGTAACTCAAAAGATCTCTGGTCAAAAATCACCTCGAACAACCAGTTCTGGTTATCCCAGAGAGGTGAATAGTTAATGATTTTACGATCTGAATACCCTCTCAAATGAGTTAGTTCCATATAATTTGCCTTGGCCTTCAAATTTTCTTCATTGAGCCAAGCCGGTTCTTCAAATCGGTTGGGAGGGAAATAAAGGATGCAGTTTTTAGAAAAGATGTCTTCAAGTTTCTTTTCAGAGCCAGGCTCAGGAACACCGGACATGTGCTCAGGCTCTCCATGCGGAATTTGATTCCAAGCATTTTTGGCATCCTCATTAGGAAGCCCATCTAACATATTTTCATTTTCTTTTTTGGCTTTAGCCAATCTTATCTCTTGAACAAACAATCCATCTTCAAAATCTACTTTTGCAAAATAAAATTCTTTCCCTGACTTGATATAGGAACCACTTCGAAATTTGTAAACCTTGCCCTGCTCCACTTCTGGAGTGTCAGGATATGTTGCGCCCTGGGCTAATATTAATCCGTTCACGATATGGGACAGCACTATGCTCTTTCCAGAGCCATTCTCACCAACCAACAAAACGGGCTTCGGAACATCGCCCTCAAAGGGTAATTCAATATCAAAGTGGTCAATTGGTCCGTAATTGAAAATCTGGACTCGTTTTGTATACACGGTTAGATTTTTATATGCTGCTGGGACTGCTCGTCACGTGAAGGTAGAGTCACGAAGTTCACTTTCCTAGCTTTTAAAAAGTAAGTGTCTGCATCCATATTCAGACACGCAGCGGAGGTAAATTTTTGACAATCTTCAAAGTTTCCAGAGACACTTGAATGATGCGTTGAAGTAATTCCAATGGGTAGGCAGGATTTCTCATCGTTTCAATTGCATAGCGATTGGCATCGTTTTCAATTCCACTAGCCTTATCTGTTTTTACACCCTGTCTTTCCATGACCCACTGAATGGCAGGCTTACCATTTATGATATAGTCGTAAGCCTCAAGAGGGATGCCAGAGATCGTGATGTGAGGATTATAAATAATTATCGTTTGATCTTTCTTGACGCCATGACCTCCACCAAATTTCATCTTTTCAACACGATACAACTGCTCGGGTGGCACATCATTTGGCAGTCTCTTCCCATCGTTGATCGTGACTGGCCACAGGTCTACAGATTCATACCGTAGGTGCAACTCTGCCAGTACACGTCCGGCTTCCTGAAAAGTGTGAAAATCTGCAACGTCAGCAACCACAGGAAGTCGGGGTAATTGCTTCATTAAATTGTTTCGATATTTGGCTCGGTAGTCTTCTGAATGCAAAATCCCGTAAAGATAGTAGAACAGTGCTTCTTTGCTGATAGGTTCTCCAGAGTACATCTCTTGTAGCCGTCTCAGCACTCCGTCATTAATGCCATCTTGTGTTCGGTACTGAGTTTTTCCCTGATCCACGAACAAGTCATCATCTTTACTCTCAATTTTTTTGTAAAGCTTCAAAGGAAAACATTGACCTTTTTCCACCATATCAAGGTTAGGAATAGCATCCACCATCAAAGCTGAAAATCCGGACCGGGCACCAATGCCGGTAACACAAATCACCCAATTCTCTGCTTTTGCATTCGGAAAAATCTGCGGCATTTGTCCAACTCTGTGATTAAGGTGGCGTTCGTAATACATCCACTGCTTGAAGAAAGGCCTGTAAGTAGCAATTAACATTTTCCCATCAGTAAAATTCAAACATACTTTTCTCTGTAGGTATTGCCTTAATGAACTTGACCACTTAATTCTTGTAGGATCATTATCAACAAACAAATCCAGATCAATTTTCTTTTTGGCTGAAACCTGAATATACCTTTTCAGTTCTGTGTTGTAGTTGTCTATTGTCGTTTGAATGTTTTTCTCCAGTTCCTTTCGGGATGCGTTGTAACACCAAGCATCACGATTGGTACCTACGCCTAAAGAAAAATTCTTAAACATTCGCGCTGTCTTCTTATCTTTCTTTTCACCCAAGACTAAAAACCGATCAAAATTAGGGTCCACCTGATTCAACCAGTCATGGTTTTTATCTGGAATAATCGTTTGCCAGCCCTCTTGCCCAGTTATTCCTTTGATGCTTCCGAATTTTCGAATTATATCGAGCTTCTCCTCCCGGCTTAGATCATCACCGATATCATGAAAATAGATGTTTCCATGGTAATCTGCTCCAGGATTTTTCACGAAGAGTGTAATGGCTATTCCTGTCATGCTAGCTGACTCAAAGATGTTTTCACCTTCTAACGCAGTACCGCTCGAAAGCATGTTTTTTCTCACATCCCCACGCAGGGAAAACACATACAGGTTGGTAAATTCTTCAACTAGACACTTTCTCAACCCATCCGCAAACGACCTTTCAACCCAGGCACTGCCAGATACGTAGGCCATGACTCCAGCGTCACCAATCCGGTCAGAGCCCCATCGTATGGCCCGGATGTAGCTGTCATAAAGGTTTTGTATGTTCGCTGCTTCAGAATACCTTGCGTATGTTTCCTCAATAGCACTATCCAATGATGGATAAACAACATTTTGTGCATTGTCGTTCTCACTTCTCTGTCCCGACGAATAAGGCGGATTACCCATGATGACCTGAATAGGCAGAGCCACTTGCCGCTTACGCCGTTCTGAGTTGTCCGGCAAGAACGCATCCAGCATGTCTTCGGATTCGTACATCTGGAAGGTGTCCGTCAGGCAGATCCCTTCAAACGGCTGATAAGTAGCATCGTCTTTACCCACAAGGCTGTGATAGACCGTTTCGATATTGATCGCGGCAATGTAGTAGGCTAGCAAGACAATCTCGTTGGCATGAATTTCGTTTTTGTACTTATTGGGTAGCTCTTCAGGCTTGATCAGGCCACTTTGAAGCAGCCGGGTAATAAAGGTTCCAGTACCCGCAAATGGATCCAGGATGTGCACACCTTCCGATCCTAGTGTTTGTCCAAATTCCTGCTGCAGCACGTCGTTGACCGAATGGATAATAAAATCCACCACCTCGATAGGGGTGTACACGATTCCTAGACGCTCCGTCATGCGCGGGAATGCGTTGCGGAAAAACTTGTCATACAGCTCAACCACAATGCGCTGTTTTCCTTCAATCGTCTCAATCCCGGAAGCCCGCATGCTGACACTTTGATAGAACTTATTCAGGGTCTCTGCTTCTTTTTCCAGATGATGTTCCTGCAACACATCTAGCACGCTCTGCATGGCTTTGGACACCGGGTTCTGACTGGTAAAATTGGCATCCTCAAACAGCGCATCGAATACCGGCCTGGTGATCAGGTGCTGCGCCAGCATCTCGATGACTTCCTCATCCGTGATGCTATCGTTCAAATCATCACGTAATTCATTGGCAAAGGCCTGGAATGCACCTGCCTCCCTGGCGTTGGCTGCATTAGTGACAATCGTGGTGATACGGGTGATGTGTGTCTGGGCAATCTCCGCAATATCCGTGGCCCACTCCTCCCAATACAGTCTGCGGCCACACTTCTGCACCACCTTTGCATAGATGGCCCGCTCGATGTCACCCACTTCAAACTGAAAGGCCGGCTGTACTTCCTTTGGGTAAGTTGGCTCCGGTTTACCGATGGTGTGACCCTTGCCGGGATGTTTCTCCCTGGTGGCAGGTTTGGAAAGATTGTCGGCAATGGCAATCACTTCCATCTTTCGGTTCTCCTGACCTACCAGGTCCAGCTTGTTCACAAACGCATCAAAATGGTCATCGTGTGAGCGCAGTGCCTGCAGGACCTGCCAGACAACTCGGTATGCCTTGTTATCGTTTAACGCCTCATGCGGCGGCACTCTGGCAGGAATCACGATAGGCAGAATCACATACCCGCGTTCCTTGCCGGGGGCCTTGCGCATCACTCGCCCTACGGACTGCACGACATCGACCTGGCTGTTGCGAGGAGTCAGGAACAGTACTGCGTCCAAGGCAGGCACATCGACCCCTTCTGAAAGACAACGTACATTGGACAGGATGCGACAATGGTTTTCTGGAGGGTCAGACCTGAGCCAGGCAAGTTTGGACTCCTTGATGCTGGCATTCATGCTGCCGTCGACATGCTGTGCCTCACAGACCACGGAGGTAGGCGTGTCTTCCAGGGTCTGGTATTCCTCCACCACCGGCTGAAACATGGCAGCGATATGTTTTGAGCTGACCTTGTGCGTTCTGGTTTTACCCGGCTGGTGTTCAATCACCTGACAAAAAGCCACCGCACGTTGCATGATCGCCGCATCTGACCCCGTATCTTCCTTTAGGTCTTCCTTGCTCAAGGCCTTCCAGCAGCCTACGATCTTGGCCGCATCATCGACCCGGAGCTGGTTGTTCTCATCGGCCAGCATGGTTTGCAGCCGTTTGCTGATGTGGGCCTCGTCCATGGCCAGCACGATGACCTTGTAATCCACCAGCAGGTCCCGCTGTACAGCATCGGAAAAGCTGAGCACATACAGATCCTTGCCGTACTGCTGCTCGTTATCCATTGAGCAAAGCGTGATGTCGCTCTCTTCTGCCTTGACCTTGGAGACATCCCCATAGATACGGGGGGTGGCCGTCATATACAGGCGTTTGGCGCCTTGGATGTATTCGTTGTCATGCACTCTGACAAAATGGCTTTCTTCGGTACCTTCAAAGGTAGCTCCGGTTGTGCGGTGTGCCTCATCACAAATAATCAGGTCAAAGGCTGCCATGCCATATTTACTGTGAGCCTCATGAAGCACTTCAATGGAGTGGTAGGTTGAAAACACCACGCTCATATGGTCCTGGTCATGGCGCTTGGCTATCTCTGCCGCCAAGCTTGAGGCCTCGGTCGTGGCTGGATAACGCAACTCGTGGACCAGCATCTCCACCCGGTCATCAGACCGCTTTCGTTTTTTGCCGACATGACTGTCGGAACACACTGCAAAGCTGTGCATAGGTATACCCTTTTGCTGTGTCCACTCGGTTAGGGTCTGTGACAACAAGGCCAAGCTAGGCACCAGAAACAATACCTGCCCCCCAGCACCTGCCATCTGCTCAGCAATTTTCAGGGCAACCAGCGTCTTCCCCGTTCCGCAAGCCATGATCATCTTGCCCCGATCCGTCTTTGCCAACTCATCACATACACGCTTCAGTGCCTCTTTCTGGTGAGGTCTGAGGACCTTCTGTTCCTTGAGTACCGGCGCTTTGTTCGACGCAAATTGAGACCAGTCAATCTGGCTGGCTTCCAAGGCCGCCAGATCTATTCGTGTTACCGGAATTTGCTGTTCCTTGAGAGCCTTTTCTGCCCTGGTATTCCACTTGTCAGTGGAGGCAATAATCAGGCGGTGTCGGAAAGGATGCTGGCCGGAAGCAGTAAAAAAGCTGTCGATATCTGGTTTAGCTATCGTGTGGTCGGGATCATAGAATTTGCACTGGATGGCGTGATACTCGTTCGTACCCCGGGTCTTTGCCACCAGATCTATGCCTTCATCAGACGCGTCTCTTCTATACTCTTTACCTTCCTCTCTAGCCCACTCGGCATACGGCCATACATTGCTGTACTGGTCCTGGTAGGCTGGCTCAACCCTCAAGTATTGAACGATCAGCTCTTCGAAATAGCTGCCCTTTTCACGCTCTGTCTTCGCAGTGGAACGAAACTCGCTGAGAAGATTTTGCAGTGCTGTCACTAGCTTATTCCTGTAACCAAAGAGACGTTAGAATTTTTATCTGCTTACTGAAATGAATGAATTGTATCCATCGCCAGTTTACGGAGATACCTTCAAAAGTAATATATATCCGAGAATACCTCTCTTAGTAAGAATATGTAGTTTGTTGATTTCCAAAGTTTAGAACGAAGTTTTGGCGAACAAATATTTTTGCGAGGTCATTGATTAGACATTATTCCAATGCTAACTTAAAGATGTCCGGCGTTAGGTGTTTTGTACACCTTCCTTATCTGAATGTCACATTACGTGATTGTAGGATGCATGCCCATGTACATCTCATGGTGATGCCTCCTTGCTGGTTTTAAAGTCATGCGCATTGCGCGAGGTACGTCGGACTATAGAGATAAGGAGGTAATTATGAAATCTAATTATCACCTTGCTCAGCAACGCATACTGCTTGCGATTGCTTTTATTAAGCTTTCGCAAGAGTTATTGTCGTTGTTGAGCATGACTTTTAACTACTCCACAAATATAACAACTCGTCATGCCTTTTATTGCAAGGTGGATTCACAAATTTCAGATAAAGTCTGGTGCTTGGATTTTTATTCCCAGTGAAGAGTCAGTGGACTATGGGAATTATGTGAAAGAAGCCATCGCGGCTCGTTGGGGTTGTCCTAGCTACTATTTTCACCTGAAAGATGGGGGACATGTAAAAGCTTTGCGATCACATCTTGATAAGTCCTATTTTGCACGTCTTGACATTGAAGATTTTTTTGGCTGCGTAAATAAAAGTAAAATTATTAGGTGCCTCAAGAGCTATTTTCTTTACGCAGACGCAAAAGAGATTGCAATAGCCTCAACTGTACTACATCCAGATAAAGAATTAGCGCAATACGTTCTTCCGTTTGGCTTTGTTCAATCTCCCATCATTGCATCTATGTGCCTGAACAAGAGCAAGCTTGGAAGTGTGCTGGATGAGATACATCATACAAAAGATTATGTTTTGAGTGTCTATATGGATGACATAATTGTCTCTGGTGATGATAGAGACCACATCATTGAAATCCTAAAAGACATAAAAGCATCTGCTGTCCGGTCAAGATTTTTCCTAAACCCCAGAAAAGAACAAGGGCCGTCTGAAAAAATCACCGCATTCAATATAGAGCTTTCCCACAACCTACTGGAGATAACGAAAAATAGAATGAAAATGTTTGAAACAGCCTACATACAGGCTGAAAGCCATGATCAGCGCGAAGGGATTATTGGATATATATCTTCTGTAAATAGAAGCCAAGCAGAAGAACTACTTAAGTGAGCTAGGGTATATAAGCAGCCCTACACTCTTTGAGAAAGAACAATTGATATGTCTGGCATCATCTTATGTGTTCGGTCAGCCTTCACCATTACAGCCCTTGAAAAGCTTGAATTTCACCTGGTAGCGGTAGAAATCTATATTGGTAGTAGCTCGTAACGCACGCTTCAGGCGGATATCATCCTCAAGTGCGATGATACACCCACGCACCGTCTGTCCCTGTTCAGCAAGTTCGTCCATCACATATCCCATGTACCGTTGAACTTGACCAACCACTGCATCGCTGGCACGCCCTTTCTTGAGCTCCAAGACCAAAAGTTCCTTACCGTCCTTGCTGATAGCAAGAATATCAATTTGCCCAGTGTCCGTAGGGTATTGCTGGCCAACAAGCTCACCCTCATCCTCAAAGATCTTGTACATCCTTGAAAACTCGGTAGAAGCCCAATTTTTGATGAGAAACTCCTCCAAATGCTTCTCAAGCGCAAAGACCGACGCATCTTCAACAAGTTCGTCTGTGGATATCAGTGTTTGCTCGGTGTGGCCAGCAAGAAATCCTTCAACTTCGTCTTTGTGCTTTGTAATGTGGCTAACGGTGCCAATTGCACCGGTCGAACGTTGCAGACTTACACTCATGTCACTGCGCGCGATCATTTTTGGAAACCATTCCACCTTCCGCCTGTGCGGCAACTTGTGGTCTGGAACGTATGTGTAATCACTAGCAACTTTACCCGCCCAATACGAGCCCTTTCCATCGGGACAAAGCACAATGTCACCCTGCTGGATGCCCTTGCAAATGGTATGAAGCATGCCGCAAGCGAGGCCCGCTGCAACCTTGCTTTTTCCGGGATTGGCTTCAAGATAAATTGGGATAAATTTAGCGTTGAAGTCCCGAAAGTCTTCGGTCAATTCGTTTGTTAAATTTTGAGAAATACTCCAGCCTCCACCAAACCAACATTCATCGTGACATTCGGCCGCGAAGGAGCTCTTCCTGCCCAGCATGATACGGTAATAAGATCTGTCCACACTCATATACTGATGTCCGTAGCCAGACTGTCTGGCAGTCTAACAACCCCCTAAAAGCGACAGTAATTTATTCATGCTAAGTACACCATCGATGGCATTGTCATCAATTAAACGAATCACTTTTTTTGGGTAAAACCTATTAGCAGAAACGTATGAGCAATCAGGACAAGTGATAACCCATTCTGCTAGCTTCTTGAAATAAATTTGAGTCGAGCAGGGGGTAGTATCAAGTTTCGCAATTTCATCTTTCAACCGCTGAACTTTAAGGTCTGGTTCTGCTGACACAGGCACCATCATAAAGCAGCTTACAACCAGTGCAGATATAAGCCATTTCATTTTTAAATTTGAAATGTATCGGATGAGATGTGTTTCCCTACTGCCAACATCCATAGTGACGTTTTCCGTTATCATATAAGCGCCCGGAACTTCAGCTTGATCCTTTACTAAGCTAGGCGCATAAGTCTACTCTTATTTTCTACCCAGCTATCCTTTAAATCTTTAGTATTCGATTGGATCCCTATCCAATCTAAACTTAATATTACCTACGTTATTTCTATGGTCACAACCAGCGTTATTTTCGATTATCTCCGATAAAGCTAATGCATCACCTGTTGATAACATTGCACAATTGTTATCTAGGTCCATTATTTTTTGTAAAATCTCACTCCTTGGATGATTTCTATGTCTATCACCCACTGAGAATACAACAACATCTGGATTAACCATTTCATAAATTTTCTCAGTGAATTTGATTGGATCTTGCGGCCCCGGGTTCCCTCCATGATGTGGGAATATCATTACTTCCGCTTCTATTGAGATACCATTTGTCCCAATCAACTTTAATCCATTGTTATTGATGTCCCCTGGGAGGAGAACTAAATCTCTTTCATTAACTCCTAATTTAACGACTACATTTAATGAATGTCGATTAATTGCATTTCCGTTAGCATCTCGCCCACCAATACCTGCGAGTGCTGTGTCAGTATCTGGGGCAACTATTTCAATATTGATCAATCCATAATTAAAATCTTGCGATGTACCAGTATGAATATTTCTAACATTTACTGCATTTGATTCAGCAGCTATTTTTAATGCGACTCTTATTGCTCTCCAGGTTGCACTTGTTTGTTCTGGATCTGTATTTATATATATGTTGTTTATGTAAATATTCTTGTCTATTAATATATCGATTAATCCCCCAGCATGATCTGCATCAGCATGAGAAATAATTATTGCCTCAATATAATTAAAATTATTGTCTAGGAGGTATTGGAGTAATCGCTGTCTTAACCCAACATCAAAAATGGTGATTTGTTTGGAGTCAACTAGTACAGCAGCATTGCCATGTTTTACGTCGACTATATGAAGCTCTGACATTATTCATCTGGATTCGGTGCTAGGCCGAAATTTTCGAAAAATAATTCATGCTGGGATTGGGCACCAGTATTTGCATTAACTAAAAAACACTGATCTTTCTTTAGACGAGGTCTAAACTCTTCAGGAACTACATCAATTGGAAAGGTTATCCCTTCTTTAGGATTCCAAGATGGAAGAAATGCCTCCACTCGATTTAATCCTTCATTGGCTTCAAAGTCAGACGCGACTACTATTATGGTTCTGGTTGGTTTTCTTTCTGGCGCAAAAATATTATTCATTTCATCCACATATGTTTTAAAACCTGTTTGAATTTGTTCGATTTCATCATCTTCGCCTTTCTTAACAACATTGACCAAATACTTGTTAAACGGTTGAAGTGCTTCCGGATCTCCATAAGCCCAAGCAGTAATCAGGAGCGCTGGCTTCTTTAAAGAATATAAACGTCTTACTACTTCAGCGCCCGTGTAATCCCCAAAGTTACCTGGGCTTAATCTATGATCTATTAGGACTCCATCAAAATTTAATAAACGATTAACACATTCATCGATGGTAAAAAGCGGTTCTTCAATAGGTTCTGGTACATACCCTGCTTCGCAGACGTTATCGACAAATGACTCTCTTGAGTCATCCTGATCATCATATATCGCAATTTTGGCGTTATGAGGTAAGTATTGCATTAATCCCATGATTTATGCGCCGATAATGGGCAATCTCACAATTACCCCTGCACCCCCTAATTCACCCTCTGCTTTTGCTTCTACGGTGCCACCAATATCTATCACAGAGTCGCGGACTATTGCCAAACCAAGGCCGGTACCTTTTTTTCTTGTTGTTTCACCGGGTAGCCATATATCGTGAATACTAATATCTTTTATTCCTGGGCCGTTATCTAGTATGTGAATCTCCAAAAAGCCACCATCTAGAATAATGGTTTTTATTACAATCTTTCGTTGTCTGATAGATTTCCTTTCAAAGGCTTGTATCGAATTAGCTAATAGGTTAGCTACCACTGCTTCTATAGTTGCAATATTTCCATTATAAAACGGATTGCCATTATCGAATTGAATTTCATATTTAATTTTTCTTGCAATCAGAAAAAGAGAAAATTGATCAAGAATTTCATTTATTGTTTTATGTATAAATACCTTCTGTTCTCTTCTTTTATCTGCTTCCACAATGCTTAACGTGAAAGTAGACAAAACAGACAATGCATCAGCTGACCTCAGTATTCTTTCAATCGGCCTTAGGAATTGTTCATCATATTTTTTTGCTGAAAGTAATTTCTGAAGTTTTCGTTTAACTGCTCTTGTATTACTTTTTATTAACTGTATTGGATTGTTCGCGGATTCATGTGAAAAAAGAGCAGCAGCTATGCCTGCTGTACTCAGCGTGCGGCTTAGTTGAACTTCTCTCTGGAGATTTCTTTCTTTCTTATCACGCTTTTTCTCATATTCAGCGAACTTCCTTCTAAGGGCAAGCCTGTTTTGCTTTGGTAGAGCACTAATCTCCTCATCGATACTTTGCCGACTCTTCTCCTTTTCCTTTTCTAATTTTAATTTTTCTTGTCTGGCCTGTTTATCTCTCTGTTCTATTCTTCTTTTTTGCATCCATTTCAATGTATCAGTACACGCATCCTTTATCTCATTAAATGCCTCGCTTTCTATAAATCCGCTTCGATCTGTTTTTTGAACAAGTAAATCATTTTCTGAGATAGATATTTTGCCAATTGAAGTATTTGTGGACGGCATTAACTCTGGGCTTCTTGACCTTAATAAATTTAGCTCTAACCAATCATTGCCACGATCTCCGTAAGGCCCGACCCGCATGTTATTCTGATATACGTGAATACCCCCAAACTCTCCAAGCCATTGTTTGACTTCACTCATCCTTGCAATTCTTCCAACAAATTTTTCAGCTGCTAAAATATAAATCCATAAATTGAATTTTAAGCTTGGGCACTTATACTTTTTGTCATTACCTTTAATATCAGAATGATCCCCTTGATAAAGTTCCTGTCCATGATAGTCAGTCACAGTGGCAAATGCTTTACCATCTTCGTTGATATCTAAATTAAGTATGAGTTCTGCTTGATCAAAATAGCGGTGTAGTACTAAATTTTCTAAATCCCGATGTTGAAATATCTTTAATTTAGGCTGAAATCCATGCGGATCTTCCCCAAAGGGATCTGCCAGTAATACCATTTCTCTAGCAAGTTTTTTGATTTCCCTACGTCCAAATTCTGCAGTTACATCACTTATCGTAATTTCTGTCCCTGGAGGATTTTCACTTCTAGTTTGATCTACCTCAAACTCAATTTGATCAATTGTTTCGATGTTTTTGTAGTCGGACCAATTTATATGAAACGAATTTTGAACATTAGGGGTATCAATGCAACGTGTAGTTATTGTTACTTCTTTACCTAATCGTAATGCAGCCAAACGACCAAGCCCTTTATCACCAATAGGAATCCTGCCTAATCTAGTTCTTTTCTTACTTTTTTTTGATTTCCCTAGAATGAACCAACCATTTCGAATGTCGTCTAATGACATTCCGTTGCCATCATCGACAATGCTTATTACGTTTTTATAGTTGTAATATTCAAAATGTACTGTACATACAGAGGAGTCGGCGTCGTACGAATTCCTGATTAATTCAATAAGCCCGCCAGATGGAGAAGGATTAAGCTCCTCGCCCAACCTTATGAATATCTCTGGGGCAAAACGGAATTTGACATCTTTCACTCTTTTATACCCAAGGTGTTTCTTCTATTGATGTCGTGGTTAAATGCCTACACCTTATACGCTTATTCAGCCAATTGTTTGTTCGTTCATCTTTTAATACTTTTATTAATTTTTTACATTTTTTCAGAGTGCCGTCTTTCGGAAGGCATACGATTAGATGGTTCTCAACAGAAAAATTTGAATCACCCTTAATCAATGTGCCAATAGCCCGAAATTTATCATCTGGTCGCGAAGTTCTTCGTATGGCTACAAATGGAGGTTTGAAGGTTTTGCCTTTAAACCTTCTATGCTCGCTGATCTTTGACACAGTTCCCCATGGCAATAAATTTCTGGCGTGCAAATAAGGATACCATTGACCTAAATTAGGATGTCGATGTGGCACTACTGGCCCTACATGGACGTTAAATTCATCAGAAATTTTTTTGGAGTCTGTATTTTGATAACCCCAATTGACAGCTTCAAATTTAGATTCCGACTTGCTTTTATTTACCCCAGTCATTATGAAAACGTCTATATCAGCAATATCATCAAATTGACCAAATGACTCTATATTTTTGACAGTAAAAAACTTTGTTATGGATTCTCTCCAATTTCGATATCTTGTCCCCGTTCTTAGCACATCAGGCAATATAGCTATAATGACAGTATTCGGTTTTGCAACCTTAAGGCACTTCTCAATAAATACACCAGCTATATTGATATTACCCTTTCCCCAAACGCAATTTTCATAAGCAAGTGCCATGTAATATGGTGGGTTAGTAACAATATGAGTAGCTTTTAAATAAATACTCCTTTCCTTTAAGGCGTCACCAACTTTTATTTGAGGCAACAATTTGGCTAAAGGTAATCTTTTTTTGCTAATCGACCTGGACCCCTTTTTAATAGCTAATAAGGCAATTCTTTTTCTAGTAGCCTTAACAAAATATGGATTGATATCTCTACCGATTAATTGTTTTCCCCAATGTTCTAAAGTTGCTTCCAACGACGTTTCTATAGGGAGAGAATTTGCACATTTGGTTAGCAAGTCGCCTGTGCCGCACGCCGGATCAAGAAACATATGTTTATTATTAATACCATGTAAGCTATCGGAAATTGCTAACTTACCTAAATGAGAGCCTGTAAAAAAAGCTCCATTGGTACGAAGAGTGTCAACAGGGATCAACTCAATTAATTTCGTATATGCTTCGCCATCCAAGGCTGAGTTAATATCTCCCTCATCATTTGGGCTACTTAAGCCCAATTGGGTTCGATGCACCAACGCACCAAGATAAGAAACATATTCTTCATATTTCTGATACTTATAAATGTAATGATTCTTCATCAAATACCCTTAAGAAAACAATATCGTCTCAGATGCCGACAAATTAACTTCGTCACACTTGCCAATCCGATGCAAAATCTCATGAATGTGACCAGTCATTACTAAACGATTATATTATCGTAACTCACCAATCACATTTGATTTTTGTAGACTTTCTGGGATGTTATTGAACGATTCAAATGGAGCCATAACCGGACTTGAACCAGTGGCCTCTGGAGCCCACAACCGGACTTGAACCGGTGACCTCTTCCTTACCAAGGAAGTGCTCTACCGTCTGAGCTATGTGGGCTGTAAAGGCAAATGCAATTGTAGCCAGCAAAGATTCAGGCTGTGGTGATTTCCGACCCTTAGCCGAAAGATTCACAATCCTAGCATTTTGCGCAGCATACAATCGATGGTGGCAGCATGGAGCGGGTGATCGGGATCGAACCGACATCATCAGCTTGGAAGGCTGAGGTTCTACCATTGAACTACACCCGCAGAGCCTGAAACAGGACCATTTCAGGGTCAGGATTCTAAACCTTAAATGGTGGAGGGGGAAGGATTCGAACCTCCGAAGGCTGAGCCGGCAGATTTACAGTCTGCTCCCGTTGACCGCTTGGGTACCCCTCCAAAGGGCAGGGATTGTGTGGCATACCTCCATGCACTGTCAATATCGCACAGCAAGGTCCGTACCCCTGGGTCCGGCATCGCCTGGATTGATGCGCCAGATCTTCCCCTTCTGTCCATCTGCTATGGGCTGTGACTGAACTGGAAAAACAAGGCACGGTTCGCATTCGAGACGAGTACGCTCAACCGATCTCCTTCCAAAAAGGATACGCCTTCATAGTCTCCCGCCAAGGATTCGCATCCTCGGACCTTCACTTCCACCTCGTACGCATTGTGGTCGGGATTGATGATGTCCAGCTTGCCCAGGTATTCGCAGTTTCTGGAATCATGGCCTTGGATCTGGCCCCTGGAGTCAATCTGGAATTCAACCGTCAGATCATTACCGTCCATGTAGGACCAGGCCCCCGAAAGCCTGGCCAACGAGGAGGGGGTGTCATACGCCGCATCGTAGACAAGGTCCAGGGCCCCGGTATTGCGCCCGTTCATTGTGATAAAGCGCGAGGAAATCCTGTTTTCTTCCTGGATTTCGCCTGTGATCACAGCGACATCCAGGGCCAAGCCACCCCGCAAGAACAGCGTGTAGGTCGAGGTAAAGATCTCGCCATCCCTTTCCACACTACCGGCATACAATGCCTCAGCACGCCGACTGTAGGCATATGCCTTGCCATTGACGTGCAATGCCGTGAAGTCGAACGGACCCCTTCCCTCGATATCGAAATCTCCTCTCCAGATCCCATCCAGCGATACATGTAAAAAATGCGAGGAATCCTGACTGCTGACCTCCAAAGGCTTGGAAACGCATGCGCCTGCCAGACAAGCAAAGGCTGCCAGACAAAGCATGCAGATCACGGGATGGCGCCAGGACTGGAGGATACCCCCTGGTGTACTGGTCCGTTGGCAGAATTTGAACCGGTCCCGGGCTTTATTCAATGCTGTCTCAATTGCAGGTCCATGGGACTGAAGAGAAGTCCTCTGTGGTTCCCGACACATAGGTAACACAATATTCCGGGCATATAGGTTACACAATCGGGCATTTGGGGGGAACTTCCGATGCCTTGGAGAACATGTAAACCGATGGACGAACGTATACGATTTGTAGCCTGGCTGTTTTCATTGTTCAATGAATACTGCCTGGATGACTGGCTGACAAGAATGTCCAAGAAACATCTTAACTCCCCTGATCTTGATATCGTGTACGAATATCACGATCAAACTAAACATCAACTTCAACGCTATGCACGCTCATTGGGTTACATGGACTGGGAGAATCAACCTGATCCGTTCCGGCGTTACGACCAGGCATCAATTCTTCCATTAAACTATCCGCACAGCACAGAGACGCCAAGCTACGACTCGCTATTCGAGGCATACCCAACCCCTGCAGCGCGCATAAACCGGGACTCTATCAGCCGTCTCTTTTATGAAAGTCTCGCAATTTCTGCCTGGAAACATGCAAACGGAAATCGTTGGTCCTTGCGGGTCAACCCTTCAAGCGGCAACCTCCACCCTACCGAGGCATATTTGATCACTGGCCCGGTTCAGGGTTTAAGCGAAGTCAGCGCCGTTTATCATTATTCTGCCTACAGACATGCATTGGAGCGCCGGGCGATCCTGACGAAGGAGGAATGGCATGCCTTGAGCAATGGACTCCCGCCGGATTTCCTGTTGATTGCGTTGACCTCGATCTACTGGCGTGAATCCTGGAAGTATGGTGAACGGGCCTTTCGTTACTGCCACCACGATGTTGGACATGCAATTGGCGCTGTCACTTTCGCTGCAGCGGCCCTCGGCTGGAAAACTAGGCTGATTCACTGCGTGACAGATGCCGATCTGAAATCGCTGTTGGGACTGCATCAGCAAGAAGGCATTGAGGCGGAACACCCGGACTGCCTGCTGGCAGTTTATCCATTTGATACAGACAGGGCATGGACAGATCCCCTCATTGACCTTCCCGTTGCATTACTTGAACGTCTTGAAACCATCGAATTTGAAGGTAATCCAAATGTATTAAGTGATGATCATCATGACTGGCCCATCATTGGACATGTTGCGAAAGCGTGTCGTTCCAACAGTCCCTATCGATTCAATCACAAACATCATTCCCGAACAGTACATGACCCTAACAATGAGTTTGATGCGGACAGGCGAATATCCGCTCGAAGAATAATAAGGGAACGTCGAAGCGCGCTGTCGATGGACGGGCATGGCGCGATCAGCAGCGATACATTTTACAGAATGCTAGCGCATGTCACTCCGTATGCCGGAAATAACATTCTAGAGGTGTTGCCCTGGAGAGCATGTATTTCGCTTGCAATATTCGTTCATCGTGTAGAGGGTTTGCCAGCAGGACTGTATATGCTCGTGCGCGACCTTGCCCATGAAGCTTCACTTAAAAAGGCATTACATCTGGAACTATGTTGGGAAAAACCCGATAGTTGTCCGAAAACACTCCCTTTGTTTCGGTTGCAAGAAGCCGATACACGCGAGGTTGCGAAAATCATCAGTTGTCATCAGGATATTGCGGCAGACGGCGCCTTTGCACTTGGGATGCTAGCTGCATTCGATTCCAGCCTTGAACAGCACGGTGCGCAGTTTTATACGCGTCTGTTCTGGGAAACAGGATTGATTGGGCAAATTCTTTACCTAGAAGCTGAAGCTGCAGGGATTCGATCAACTGGAATCGGCTGCTTTTTCGATGACGTCATGCATGAAGTGCTTGGCATCAGTGATCACGGTTGGCAAAGTCTGTACCATTTCACGGTCGGTACACCCGTGGAAGATTCACGCCTGCAACCACTGCCTGCTTACTGGCACCTGAAGTAAAAGGCCCGGAAAGGACCCTTTGTGGTTCCCGACACATAGGTTACACAGTATTCCGGAGACATAGGTTACACAATCGGGCATTTGGGGGGAACTTCCGATGCCCTGGAGAGAGTGTAAACCTATGGATGAACGTATACGATTTGTCGCCCGGCTGCTCGATGGCGAGAAGATGGCGGTGGTGTGCCGGGAGTTCGGCATCTCCAGGAAGACCGGCTACAAGCTCTTCAAGCGCTACAAGGAGGATGGTCTGCAGGGGCTTGAGGATCGCAGTCGCAGACCCTATCGTCATGCCAACCGGCTGCCCTACCAGCTGGAGCGCACGATCCTGCGCATCAAGCGGGACTATCCCAGCTGGGGCGCGCCCAAGATCCGCGAAAAGCTGATCAAGGAACATGCCGGCCTGCATCCGCCCGCCGCCAGCACCATCCATGCCGTGCTCGACCGCCACGGCCTGGTCAAGCGGCGCAAACGCCGCCGCTACAAGGCCCAGGGCACGCCGCTCGGCGCAGGGGCTGCCCCCAACGCCCTGTGGTGTGCCGACTACAAGGGCCAGTTCCGCCTCGGCAACCAGGCCTACTGCTATCCCCTCACCCTCACTGACCACCACTCCCGCTACCTGCTCGCCTGCGAAGGCCTCGAGTCCACCAAAGAACACACCGCCTTCCCGGTGTTCGAGCACACCTTCAAGACCTTCGGACTGCCCGAGGCCATCCGCACCGACCACGGCATCCCCTTCGCCAGCCCCCATGCCCTGTTCGGCCTCAGCCGCCTGGCCGTCTGGTGGCTGCGCCTGGGCATCCGCATCGAACGCATCCAGCCCGGGTGCCCGCAGCAGAACGGGCGCCATGAACGCATGCACCTGACCCTCAAGAAAGAAGCCACCCGGCCCCCGGGCTTCAACTTCCTGCAGCAGCAAAGCCGCTTCGAGACCTTTATCCGGGTCTACAACCACGAACGCCCCCACCAAGCCCTCAACGGTCAGTACCCCGCCGAGGTGTACACACCCTCAGTGCAGGCCTTCCAGACCCCGCAGCGCCCGCACTACCCCTTCCACGACCGCACCATCAAGGTCACCCGGTGCGGGCGCATCTGTATCGGACGACGCAAGATCAACCTCAGTACCGTCTTCGCCGGCCAGACCGTGGGCATACGAGAGGTCGCCGACAACATCTGGCTTGTCAGCTTCATGCACTATGATATAGGCTTCTTCGATCACAGTGAGAACCGGGTGGAACCCGTCGGCGAAAACCCCTTCGCCGCAAAAGTGTTACCCATGTCCCCGGAATAATCTGTGACCCATGTGCCCGGAAAGGACCCTTTGTGGGGTGGAGCTGGCGATAGGATTTGAACCTACGACCTGCTGATTACAAATCAGCTGCTCTGCCAACTGAGCTACGCCAGCAATTCAGTGCCTCAATGAGTGTAATGAGTTCCCGGATATCAGGCAATGGTGCACTAGGTATCCAGAGACTGGGATACATGCCTCAAGCCCTCGAGTACCCAGTCGGGCTCGTGGATGACTGGTTGTGCAAGTAGCGGCATCAGGAGCTCGGCATCCCCTCCGGTCAAAATGACTTGGTCAAAGGGTGAGCCCTCAGCCTGCATGCGATCAACGGCCTGGTTGATGCCGCCTGCAACTGCACTCAGGCACCCGCTGTAGATCGCATCGCGTGTGGATGTCGCGGGGATGGCAAGGCCGCCCGCTTCCTCATGGAGATCGATTGCCGTATCCGTCTCTAGTGCCGCGCGCATGCTGGCGAGCCCCGGGAAGATGACACCACCTCGATGCATGCCTCCTGGGTCCAAAACATCGACAGTGACTGCCGTTCCGCAATCCACAATGCATGTACTGCCCTCATAGCGCACCTTGGCCGCAATTAATGCAGCCAGCCGGTCCGCTCCCAGCGTACCGGGATCCTTATATGCCAACGTGACACCGAAGCATCTCTCAGCAGGGTCCAGAAAATAAAACCTGCTCGTCGCAAACCGGTTCTGCAGCTGCTCGTTGGATTCCTGGCCAAGCACGGAGCACGCGACGATGCTGTCCAGCGGATCATGTGGCTCTAGAACAGATGCAATGACGTCCAGCCGACTCCTGTCCTGGTATGGCTTGGCCCCGAAGGTGTCTGCTTCGCCCGGCTTGAGGATTACGAACTTACAGCGGCTGTTGCCAAGATCCAGTAGTGCCTTCATGACCGCAGTTCTCGCACATGAGCACTGTGAAAGTGCAAATGCTCGCCATTCACATGCATCACGATGCGGCCTTGTTCATCAATCCCCTGCGCCACCCCATGCATATGCCGGTCCTGGTACAGAAACTCGACTCTCTGATTGTCCAACGAATCATACCGCTCCCAGGCAGCGCAAAGATCTTCCGGGTCAGCCTCATCCAGTGTATCCAGCACGCGGGCCAGCACCATGATCACGTGGGCAGCCAGCTCGTTCCTGCACAACCTCCAGTTTGGATGAGCGCTGAGCAGGTCCACCCACCCCGGGGTTTCCCGGAATTCCTCGGCCTGCGACATGGCCACGTTCAAGCCCACCCCGATGATCAGGCTGGTTTGCTCTTGGGCCGCCTTTCGCTCGATCAGGACTCCGCCCAGTTTCCCCCCGGCCAGGCAGATGTCGTTCGGCCACTTGAGCCTGACGCCTGCCACGCCCTGCTCCTCCAGGAGCTGTGCAATCGCGATCAGCAGCCACAATCCCAGCACTTCGTACTGCGCTCTCCAATGCTGCAGGCCCCACTGCATCGACAGGTACAGGTTCACCCCGGCCGGCGACCACCAGGAATGGCCAAAACGACCCTTTCCCTGCGTCTGCTGCTCGGCCATACATACGGCCACGCAACCTGTTCCAGTCAGGCCAAGCTCTGCCAGATAATCGTTGGTAGAAGTCACGGTGGACAAGATATCGATACGGAATGGATGGTGAGTACCCTGTTCGGCCAGATACTCCCGTATGCGGTCTGCATCCAAGGACTCAAGGACCATCACAGGGCCAGCCGTCTTGTGGTTCTGGGCGATCAATTTGGTCAGGCCGGATCTTGCAGGCAGACCCATGATGCACCCTGCAAGGCCACCTTAGCCTGGCCGCAAGACATCATTTCTTTACAATTCCGGCGTGTTGGGTTCTGATACATTCCAGCGAGCGTACCCCGATCATGCAAAAATTTCCCGAGCCGGTTTGCGACCGAAAAGCCGTTCAGATCCAATGAACAACCGAACTGAAGAACCCCCGAAGAACTTTATCCGCCAGATTATAGATCAGGACCTGGCCGATGGGAAAAACGACGGCCAGGTACTCACCCGCTTCCCGCCCGAACCCAACGGCTACCTGCACATTGGGCATGCCAAGTCCATCTGCCTGAATTTCGGCATCGCCGGGGACTACCAGGGCCTTTGCAATCTGCGCTTCGACGACACCAACCCGGACAAGGAAAGCCAGGAATTCATCGATGCGATCCAGGAGGACATCCGCTGGCTCGGCTTTGAATGGTCGAAGCTGTGTTATGCCTCGGATTATTTCGAGCAGCTCTACCAGTACGCGGTCCAGCTGATCGAGTCCGGCAATGCCTTTGTCTGCAGCCTGGATTCCGAAGAAATCCGCCGCCAACGCGGAACGCTGACCGAACCTGGTCAGGACAGCCCCTACCGCAACCGTACGGTTTCGGAGAACCTGGACCTGTTCCAGCGCATGCGCGCGGGCAAATTCCAGGAAGGCGAACATGTGCTGCGCGCCAAGATCGACATGGCCTCCCCAAACATCAACATGCGCGACCCGGTCCTGTACCGGATCAAATCCTCGGCCCACCCGAGAACGCAATACAAGTGGTACATCTACCCGATGTACGACTACACGCACTGCCTCTCGGATGCCCTGGAGACGATCACGCATTCCCTGTGCACGCTTGAGTTCGAAGACCACCGCCCGCTGTATGAATGGGTACTCGAAGCTCTGGGTGTCCCCTGCCGTCCCCAACAGATCGAGTTTGCACGGCTGGCCCTGGATTACACCATCACCAGCAAGCGCAAGCTGAATCTCCTGGTCCAGGAAGGTCACGTGGAGGGCTGGAATGATCCACGCATGCCAACCCTGTCGGGCATGCGAAGGCGCGGTATTCCTCCAGAAGCCATTCGCGATTTTTGCGATCGCATCGGCATCACCAAAAAAGATGCCCTGATCGAGATGAGCGTGCTGGAGAACTGCATCCGCGAAACCCTGGACCCCTGTGCTTCGCGCATCATGTGCGTACTCAGACCGCTCAAGGTGGTCATCGAGAATTACCCCGAAGACCAGGAGGAGATGCTGGAGGTCGGCAACCATCCGAAAGATCCGGACATGGGAAGGCGCTCCGTTCCCTTCTCACGCACCCTGTACATCGAGCAGGACGATTTCCTGGAAGACCCTCCCGGCAAGTTCTTTCGTTTGGCACCTGGGCGGGAGGTGCGCCT
Organism: Gammaproteobacteria bacterium; assembly: GCA_965220895.1. GTDB lineage: Bacteria > Pseudomonadota > Gammaproteobacteria > UBA4575 > UBA4575 > WTFY01. The sequence goes on along the minus strand of OZ244850.1, from coordinate 1,693,366 downwards.
GCGTTACGCATACAACATCACCTGCACGGACGTCATCAAGAACGAGGCTGGGGAGGTAACGGAGCTGCGCTGCCGCTACGACCCTGAAAGCAAAGGCGCCGCAGGGCGCAAGAAGAAGGTCAAGGGCGTCATCCACTGGGTTTCAGCCCAGCATGCCGTGGGTGCTGAAGTGCGCCTTTACGACCGCCTGTTCAATATCCCGGATCCTGGCTCAAACCCGGAGCTCGCGACATCCCTGAATCCGGATTCCCTCAAGATACTACAGGATTGCAAGATCGAGCCTGCGGCCCGGGCTCTAGCCTTGGAAGACCGCGTACAGTTTGAGAGGCAGGGCTATTTCTGCCTGGACGGCGAACACACGCAAAAGGAGCACCTTGTGTTCAACCGCATCGTCACGCTGCGTGACAGCTGGCAGAAGCTGGAAAGAAAGGCATGAATCATCCGGCACGCTATATGCGTGCCCTGGTGCACGGCCACTGAACGCCTAGAGGCGGTGATCCCACCACTCAAGTCCTATGACTTCGCCGATACCGGTGAAGTCATTAACCGCAACAATATCCCGTCAGCGCCTGAAGGCCGAAGCGAACCTAGACAACGTCTGCAGCGACTGCTGCATCTCTGGGTCTTTCATCGTGTTGACCAGACCCATGATCGTCGCCGGTGGCGGCGTGCTGGGCTGAGCGTTTCGGACCTCGGAGGTGGCCTTGCACAGGGTCTCCAGGGTCTCGACCACGTCATCCTGCTCAAGGAAATCCAGCAACCGGTTCAGGTTCTCGTTGTTGGCGAGCCGGTCTGCCAGGCACAGCAATTCGTTGAGTACCCCGCCAAGGCGCCCGACGATATCATCGCCCAGGGCATCGCCTGCCGCACCCAGTACCCGCAAGAGGTTAGCCCCTCTTTCCAGGTCCCCGGATGTAACCAGGTCATTGATGACAGGAATGGCCTGGTCCAGGTTGCTGTGACTGACCTGGTCGAGGAGGATAAGCCCCTCGCCCATGGTGGAGCCCAGCCTGGCTACGATGTCATCCGAGAGCGCATCTGCTGCCCCCTCGATGACGCGTTCGACTTCTGATTGTATGGATGTCTCACTCATGATCCCATCCCCTTACAGAAGACCGCGCGCGCTGGCCCAGTACATCTTGTTGTACACGGTCTTGAACCAGTGCATGCCCTTGGTCGGCGGTTTCGGATCCGGTGGATTCTGGTAGTTGAACATGGCGTACGTGGCCCTGCCTTCACCGGCCTCGATGAAGCAGAACACCTTGCCGTCGTAATCCCGGACCGGCGTGCCGATCTTGATGGTCGATGCGATGTTTTCCGCCAGGGCCTCGGCCTCGAAGTGTGCCGTGGAGCCCGCCTTGCTGATCGGCAGGTTGGTCGTGTCGCCGATCACGAAGGCATTGTCATGGCCTTCGATGTTGAGGCGCTGCCGGTCCGTCGGGATGAATCCTCCCGGTCCCAGTTCGTTCTCCTCGATCACCGCCATGCCCTTGTGCGACGGAATGGTCACCAGCAGGTCATAGTCTGTTTCCGTACCCTCTTCACTGATCACCTTGTCTGCGGTGACCTCTTTCATGTTGAACAGGGTTTCATAAGTCACGCCCACGCGATCAAACTCCGGTACTGCCCAGTTGGCCACAGGCTCGAGGCTGTGCACCCGACCGATCGGGTAGGTGTAGTGCATGTCGACCTTGTCCCAGATGCCGCGCCCCTTGAAATAATCGATCAGCATGAACGTGATCTCGAGCGGAGCCATGGGACACTTGTGCGGGACGCCAACGGCGACCACGACACGGCCACCTTCAAAGTCCTGCAGGCTTCTGTACATCTTGAGGGCATCTTCCTCGGTGTAGAACTGCAGGGCATGCTCGGCCAACCCCGGGGTTCCTTCGGCATGCGGACGGGACCCTGTGGCAACGACGATGATGTCGTAATCATGGCGCTTGCCGCTTTCCGTGGTCACGTTATTGCCGGCGAGATCAAACTTGGTCACCGGATCCACTTCGAAGCGGATGCTGGATTCCAGCAGGCCCGCCTGGTCGCGGTACAGCTCATCCGGCGACATCTTGCCAACGGCTACATACAGCAGCCCCGGCTGATACATGTGCTGATCTGTTGCCGACAGCATCGTAATGCTCGCCTTGCCGGACTTCAGTTCTCCCCTCAGGCGCCTGGCCAGGTTATTGGCCAATATCGTGCCGCCCATTCCACCACCAACAATAAGTATCCTCATGCTCTACCTCGCTTTTATTCTTGTGTCCTTATGCCCGAGTTGCACAGGTCACTTTGTCTTTTTTACAACCAGATGCAAGACACCGTCTTCTTCAAAGCTGTCCAGCAACTCATGGCCCACCTTGTTGATCCATTCCGGAATGTCATTCGCAGAACCCTTGTCAGTCGACAGCACTTCCAACTCATCCCCGACCGATGCCAGCTTCATCTGCCCGATGAGTTCCATGAGCGGACCCGGGCAAAATGTGTTTTTTGCATCCACCAGTTTTCTTTCCATATCGTCTGTTCTCTCAATATTAGAAGTGCCAGACCTGGCCGTCCGATGCATCGCTCAGGAAGGTCGTCAGGCCCATAGGCTCGGAAATGTACGTCTCAAGGTCATCCTGACCGATTTCGAGTATATCAACTGCCATTGAGCATGGGAAAATTTTTGCGTCCCCGTATTCAACGGCCTGCTGAAACAAATCCTTGAAGTCCGGGACATTTTTTTCCTCGATCAGCTTGCCCATGGGACCATCCGGACTGGCGTGCTCGGACGAGTCCTTGAGAAAAAAGTTCAGGGAATTCATGGACAGAAATACTGACACGTCATTGCCGCTCACGGCCCCCACCGAGGCCACCATGGCAGCCATCTGCAGCTGCTCACGCTTGTTTGAAGTTACCATTACACTAATCTTCTCAGTCGCCATACCTACCTCTCTCATCGCATCTTTGGTCCAGCACGTCACACCCATGCCGAACCCGGAGCCAAGTAGCGTACCGACAAGTGTGCATCAATACAAACGCCCATACGGGGGAGCCACTTCACATCTGGTTGCTTGTCCGGGCGAACATTTGCAATTGTTATGTGGGCCGAAAACGAACACAATGCACCACGATGAAAATTTCAAACACATGGTGGCCTCTTCTCGTGGCCGTGTGGACCCTCGCAGTCCATGGTCAGCCAACTGTTGCCGCAGAAGCGCCTCAAGGATCTGCTACCGAGGCGAGCTCTGCATGGCGGGCCCGCTATTGGAGCGCAGGCCTTGCCTTGCTCCGCGAGCAAGACACCCGGTTCGTCGACGGCGAGAACTCCGGACATGCCGCACTCTACGGGAGCGAGGATACTTTCGATACCGGAGCAATCGACGACGGCCTGCAATTTCACCTCTCGGCGGGCACGCGACTGTCGCATCAGTTGCGCGCCCAACTGGAACTGGACCTTACCCACGACCTCGATTGGCGGGGCAACACGAACTACAGCAATTCAGGCCAGCATCAGCCTTCAGAGGCGAGGCTCGACACCTGGCAACTCCTGCTTACCGGATACTATGATTTCAAGGAGTGGAATCTTGCCCCAGGAGTCCGCATCCAACCCTTCCTGGGCGCAGGCCTTGGGGTCACCGACTACCGCCTGGGTGGTTACGTGCAACACTTTCCGGAACCTGATGACCCGTCCGGTTATCTGCGCCAAGGTCCGGACGGCGAGATCCCCTACACCGCCTTACCCGGGGGTAGCGGGCGGGAGTTCACATGGATGCTGAGCGCCGGGATGGCGATACCGATCAACAGCAGCCTTCATTTTGATTTGAGCTACCGGTACACCGATGCGGGGGAGATCCATACCGACACCGGCGATATCGACATCGTGCGCTACCGGGAGGACGGTGCCCGCAGGGAAATCCAGGTCCCGATCAACCGGACTTCTGCCAACTATCAGACCCGCGTCTGGCTTGCGGCACTGCGCTTTAAATTCTAGTTTCTAAGTCTCCCAATCCAACCAGCAAAGCGGAAAGACCCTGACAGGAGAACTATCCGTGCGGCTTCCCTGCAGGGGCCCCGGCGGGTCTCCTCTTGAAACGTCGCCCGCAGTAATAACAAACGACGATATCCTTGTTGCCAAACGGCAGGTAGACCAGCGGATGGCCGGCAATGCCACCGCCGTCACAGGCCACTTCCTCCACGTCCGCATCCACCTGGGTGGTGGTGATCACCGATGTACGTGTCTCTGACATCACGAATCGCTACAGGTTTGGATGGATAGGTCGGTCTGCATGCTCAGGTGAAGCTCCAGCTCACAATTTCGTGGGGTTGGGGGCATCGCCATAGACCTCTTTTGGATCGAACACTTTTTCGTGCTCTCGAAATTCCAGCTGGATCGGCGCATCCTGCGGTTGCTCTCCAGTGGGGACGACACGGTAAAAGCAGGAACGATACCCGACGTGGCAACTGGCCCCACCTTGCACGTTCACACGCAGCCACACGGCATCCTGGTCATCGTCGATGCGCAACTCGACGATTTTTTGCACCAGCCCGCTGGTCGCGCCCTTGTGCCACAGGCACTCGCGGCTGCGGCTCCAGTAGTGAGCTTCCCCAGATTCTATGGTTTTCTCGAGTGCCTCTGCATTCATGTAACCCAGCATCAGTAGCTCACCTGACTCGGCATCCGTGGTCACGGCCGGCACCAGGCCGTGCTCGTCGAACTTCGGCGCGAGGACGGATCCTTCTTCCACCGCCTCGACCTGTTCGCGTTTTCCAAACCATTTGAGATGTGCTGGCATGCCGATACCTTCTGCAGATTGCAGGTTAACCTGTTCAATTATACAGGATCACCCCACCCAAAGAACCTTGCCCAGCGGGCACAGGTTTTCCCTCCATGGCACGGAAAAACCCTTTTTGGCACAATGACCTGATGACCATGACTGCTACTTCAACCCTGCCCGACCACGTGGAGGCCGATGCCTACACTGGCCTGTTTGTACACGACATCCCACTGATCGATGTACGCGCACCCGTGGAATTCAGCCGCGGTGCCTTTCCGATGGCCAAGAACCTACCGCTGCTGGAGGATGATGAGCGTGAGACCGTCGGCATCTGCTACAAACAACAGGGCAAGCAGGATGCCATCCACAAGGGCCATGATCTCGTGCACGGGGAGGCACGTGATGCCCGGGTCTCGGCCTGGATCGAGTTCGCAAACCGCCATCCGCACGGAGCCCTGTACTGCTTTCGCGGCGGGCTTCGCTCACAGATCGCTCAGCAGTGGATGCATGAGGCCGGGGCGGATTTCCCGGTCGTGGCCGGGGGCTACAAGGCCCTGCGGACCTTCCTGCTGGGCGCACTTGAGACCGTTCCTGCACAGTGCACGTTGACCCTGGTCGGCGGCAAGACAGGCTGCGGCAAAACGGCATTGGTCGGCCGCCTAGAGCGGGCCGTGGATCTTGAGGCCTTCGCCTATCACCGCGGCTCAAGTTTCGGGCGTCACGCGAAGGGCCAGCCCTCCCAGATTGATTTCGAAAACCGCCTGGCCATTGCTCTTTTGAAACTACAGCACAAAAACATCCGCGACGTCGTGCTCGAGGACGAGTCACGCACCATCGGGCGCACCGGCCTGCCCAAATCCCTGTTCGAGCAGATGCGCCGCTCCCCGATCGTCGTCATCGAGGAGCCCTTTGAAGCCAGGCTGCAGCGCCTACTCGATGAATATGTGCTTGGCATGCAGGCCGAGTTTAGTGTCCTTGAAAACGGTGGCGACGGTTTTGAGGCTCTGTCCAGCTACCTGCTGGACAGCTTGGAGAGAATCCAGAAAAGACTGGGACCGGCCCGCTACCCCAGCATTCGGACTTCCCTGACACAGGCACTGGCCTGGCAGGCGAAGACCGGTGAAGTGGAGAAGCACCTCGACTGGCTGACAGGCGTGTTGAACCACTACTATGACCCGATGTACGAGGACCAGCTGCGCCAGCGAGAAGAGCTGATCTGTTTTCGCGGGAACTACGCCGCCTGCAGAGACTACCTCCTGCAAGTCGGTTAGTAGGAATTGCAACCAATCGCGGAGAACACTCGGTCGGGTTACTCACTGAATAGAACAGTCCATTGTGGCAAAGGGTAGCTTCCCAAGCCTGGAGATTTGAGATGATAGAAGACGTCGAACTGACCCGGAAAATCCTCGAGTATTTTGCCCAAGAGGACATTGGTTTTCCCGCCAATGTGACCCTTGAGGAACTGTGTGGTATTTTCAATGACAGGAATGAAGACGAGATCTCTTACCACTTAGTATGCGCTGAAGAAAGTGGTCTTTTGACTGCCGATTACACTGTCACCAAAACCTTTGACGGCCATATACTCACCTTCGGCTATATCTCCGGTTTGACGGCCCAAGGTGGGGACTATGTACGTTATTCACAAAGCCATTGGGGCCAAGCGCTACAGGTCTTGAGGGAAAAGAAGGTCGCTGTGACTAGAGAAATCCTGACAGAACTTCTTCCTGCTCTTGCAAAGCAGGTGCTAGGCATAAACTGAGCAGGGTATACCAGCTCTTTAAACGACGAACGCACCAATCGTGGTCAGGAACCCAGTGGCTTATGACGGATCCAGTTTTCACGCTGAACCGTTTGGAGCACCAATAAAAAGGCCCGCCCCCTTTCGGGGACGGGCCCTTGGATCAACGCCTGACAGTGTCCTACTCTCACACGGGGAGGCCCCGCACTACCATCGGCGATACGCCGTTTCACTTCCGAGTTCGGGATGGGGTCGGGTGGTACCAGCGCTCTATTGCCGCCAGGCAAACTGTAATCTGGAATTCAACTAGACGAGGGTTTGGGTTTTACCTCGCACTCAATCTGCTTGAGTGTTATATGGTCAAGCCGCACGGGCAATTAGTACTGGTTAGCTTCATCCATTACTGGACTTCCACACCCAGCCTATCAACCTGGTAGTCTTCCAGGGCCCTTCAGGGGAATCGAGTTCCCGGTGAGACCTCATTTCAGGAGGGGCTTCCCGCTTAGATGCTTTCAGCAGTTATCCCTGCCGTACATAGCTACCCGGCAATGCTACTGGCGTAACAACCGGAACACCAGAGGTACGTCCACTCCGGTCCTCTCGTACTAGGAGCAGCTTCCTTCAAGTCTCAAACACCCACGGTAGATAGGGACCGAACTGTCTCACGACGTTCTAAACCCAGCTCGCGTACCACTTTAAATGGCGAACAGCCATACCCTTGGGACCTGCTTCAGCCCCAGGATGTGATGAGCCGACATCGAGGTGCCAAACACTGCCGTCGATATGGACTCTTGGGCAGTATCAGCCTGTTATCCCCGGAGTACCTTTTATCCGTTGAGCGATGGCCCTTCCATTCAGAACCACCGGATCACTAAGACCTACTTTCGTACCTGCTCGACATGTCTGTCTCGCAGTCAAGCACCCTTATGCCTTTGCACAAACCGCACGATTTCCGACCGTGCTTAGGGTACCTTCGCGCTCCTCCGTTACTCTTTAGGAGGAGACCGCCCCAGTCAAACTACCCACCATACACGGTTCCCGACCCGGATAACGGGCCTGGGTTAGAACTCCAAACATGCCAGGGTGGTATCTCAAGATTGGCTCCACAACCACTGACGTGGCTGCTTCGAAGCCTCCCACCTATCCTGCACAAGCAGGCCCAAAGTTCAGTGTAAAGCTGTAGTAAAGGTTCACGGGGTCTTTCCGTCTAGCCGCGGGAACACTGCATCTTCACAGCAATTTCAATTTCACTGAGTCTCGGGTGGAGACAGTGTGGCCATCGTTACGCCATTCGTGCAGGTCGGAACTTACCCGACAAGGAATTTCGCTACCTTAGGACCGTTATAGTTACGGCCGCCGTTTACCGAGGCTTCGATCAAGAGCTTCGTCCGAGGACTAACCCCATCAATTAACCTTCCGGCACCGGGCAGGCGTCACACCCTATACGTCCACTTGCGTGTTTGCAGAGTGCTGTGTTTTTAGTAAACAGTCGCAGCCACCTGGTCACTGCAACCCCCACCAGTTCACAATGTACATTGATCGCCGGCAAGGGCGCACCTTCTCCCGAAGTTACGGTGCTATTTTGCCTAGTTCCTTCACCCGAGTTCTCTCAAGCGCCTTAGGATTCTCACCCCACCCACCTGTGTTGGTTTACGGTACGGTTCCGTATTACCTGAAGCTTAGAAGATTTTCTTGGAAGCATGGGATCGGCCACTTCGCTCCTAAAAAGGTGCTCGTCATCATGTCTCGACATTGAGAACCCGGATTTACCAAAGTCCTCTGCCTACACACTTAAACCAGGACAACCATCGCCTGGCTGGCATTGTCTACCCTTCTCCGTCCCTCCGTCGCAGTAATACGAAGTACTGGAATAT